>JAQBXT010000076.1 GCA_027624175.1 Pseudomonadota bacterium
CGCGAACAGGACGAACAGCCAGGACCAGCCCGCCACCTGCTGGCCATTGCTGAGCAACGGTTCCGCCAGCAACGGATAGCCGACCAGCGCGGCGAGCGACGCGAAGTTGGACAGTGCGAACAGGCGGTAGGGGTTGGCGCCGGGACGGGCGCGGGCGAACCAGGCCTGCACCAGTGGGCTGGTCGCCGAAAGCAGGAGGTAGGGCAGGCCGACGCAGACCGAAAGCAGCAGCAGGATGGCACTGATCGGCTCGTCGGTGCCCTCCGGTTTCCACAGTGCGGGGGGGCGATCGGCAGGGTGGACACGGCGGCGGCGAGCAGCGCGATGTGCAGGATCGCCTGCGCGCGCGGCGCGAGCCTGACGTTGGTGGCGTGCGCGTAGGCGTAGCCCGCGAGCAGCAGGCTCTGGAAGAACAGCATGCAGGTGGTCCAGACCGCGGCGCCGCCGCCGAACCAGGGCAGGATCAGCCGCGCGATGAGCGGCTGCACCAGGAACAGCAACAGCGAGGACAGCGCGATGACCAGCGCGTGCAGCATCGGCTGGCTATTCGATGTCTTTGCGGTACGGCTTGCCCTGCATCCAGCCGCGGAGCTCGCGCCCTAGGTGCGCCGCGCAGGCGAGCAGCGCGGCGAGCAGGACCCTCAAACGCGTTTGGCCAGCGCCGGCGCGAGGCCGACGTAGGACGCGGGCGTGAGCGCCAGCAGGCGTTTTTTCGCCGCGGCCGGAATCGGCAATGCCCTGACGAAGGCAGCGAGCTGGCGGCGGTCGAGCCGCTTGCCGCGCGTCAGCGCCTTGAGTTTCTCGTAGGCGTCGGGCACGCCGTGCTTGCGCATCACCTGTTGCACCGGCTCGGCGAGCACTTCCCAGTTGGCGTCGAGATCCTGCGCCATGCGCGCGGCGTCGGCCTCGAGCTTGCCCAGGCCGCGCAGGCAGGCCGCGTAGGCGAGCAGGCTGTGGCCAAGCGCGGTTCCCGCGTTGCGCAGCGCCGTGGAATCCGAGAGGTCGCGCTGCCAGCGCGACACCGGCAGCTTGTCGGCAAGGTGGCGCAACAGCGCGTTGGCGATGCCGACATTGCCCTCCGAATTCTCGAAGTCGATCGGGTTGACCTTGTGCGGCATGGTCGAGGAGCCGACCTCGCCCGCCTTGGGCTTCTGACGGAAGTAGCCCAGCGACACGTAGCCCCACAGGTCGCGGTCCAGGTCCAGCAGCACGGTGTTGGCGCGCGCGTAGGCGTCGAACAATTCCGCCATGGCGTCGTGCGGCTCGATCTGCGTGGTGTAGGGGTTGAACTCCAGCCCCAGGCGCTCGACGAAGCGGCGGCAGAAGGCTTCCCACGGAAACGACGGATAGGCAGCGGCGTGCGCGTTGTAGTTGCCCACGGCGCCATTCATCTTGCCGAGCATCGACACGCGTTCGATCGCCTCGCGTGCACGCTTCAGGCGTTGCGCGAAATTCGCCATCTCCTTGCCCAGGGTGGTGGGCGAGGCGGGCTGGCCGTGCGTGCGCGAGAGCATGGGGCGCGCCGCATGCCTGCGCGCCAGCACGCGCAGCGCGCCGACCAGCGCATCGAGCCGCGGCAGCATGACGCGGTCGCGCGAGTGCGCGAGCATCAGCGCATAGGACAGGTTGTTGATGTCTTCCGAGGTGCAGGCGAAATGGATGAACTCCAAAGAGCGCTGCACCTGCGCATTCTTTGCCAGCTTGCCTTTGAGCCAGTACTCGATCGACTTGACGTCGTGGTTGGTCTCGGCCTCGATGTTCTTGATGTGCGTGGCGTCCTTCTCGGTGAAGCCCGCCACCAGCCGGTCGAGCGCCGCAATCGTCTGGCGCGAAAAGGGCTTCAGCTCGGGAATGCGGCGCTCCGCGGCCAGGGCCTTGAGCCATTCCAGCTCCACCAGCACGCGGTGGCGGATGAGGGCGGCTTCGCTGAAGTAAGGCCTGAGGGCGTCGGCGGATTTTTCGTACCGGCCATCGAGAGGCGAGATCGCGCCAAGCGCCGTGGGCATAGGCCCTATTATAGATGCGCATGCTGCGATCACTCGTCAAGGAGGGGCGCGCCTGCCGAGTGTGCGAGCCGCACCTGCCGCTCGGGCCGCGGCCGGTATTCCTGGTGGGCGCACGCGCCCGGCTGATGATCGTCGGCCAGGCGCCGGGGCGGCGCGTGCACGAAAGCGGCGTCCCCTGGAACGATCCTTCCGGCGACCAGCTGCGTGCCTGGCTGCGCATGGAGCGCGCGCAGTTCTACGACACCGGGCGCATCGCCATCCTGCCAACCGGCCTGTGCTACCCCGGCAGCGGCAGCCGCGGCGACCTGCCGCCGCGCCCCGAATGCGCGCCGCTGTGGCAGGCGCGCTTTCGCGCCGCCCTGCCCGGCGTGCGCATGACGCTGCTGGTGGGCATGCACGCGCAGGCTTTCCACCTCGGCCGCCGGCGCAAGGCGACGCTGGCGCAGACCGTGCGCGCCTGGCGCGAATACCTGCCCGAGTTCTTCCCGCTGCCGCACCCGAGCCCGCGCAACCGGCAGTGGATGAAAAACAATCCGTGGTTCGAAGAAGAAGTCGTCCCCGCGCTGCGCCGGCGCGTGCGCGCGCTATAATCCGCGCCCATCATGAAACTACTCTCAGCCCCTGCCAACCCGTTCGCGCGCAAAGTGAGGATCGTGCTCGCCGAGAAGCGCATCGACTGCGACATCGAGAAAGTCGACGTGCAGTCCGCGGACAATCCCGTCAACGCGCACAACCCGCTCGGCAAGATCCCGACGCTGGTGCTGGACGATGGCACGGCGCTCTACGACTCGCGCGTGATCGTCGAATTCCTCGATCGCGCCTCGCCCATCGCGCGGCTGATCCCCGAGGACAACCGCGAGCGCGTCGCGGTGCGCTGCTGGGAGGCGCTCGCCGACGGCGTGCTGGATGCGGGGTTGCTGGTGCGCTACGAATCGCTGCGGCCGGAAAAAGAGCGTAGCGCGGCTTGGGTGGACCGGCAGGCGGCGCGCGTGCGCCGCGGCCTGGCGCAGATGCAAAAGGACCTGGGCGCCAGGGCCTGGTGCGTTGGCGAGCGCTACACCCTGGCCGACATCGCGCTCGGCTGCTGCGTGGGCTGGATCGGCTTTCGCAAGCCCGCGGGCATCGACTGGCGCGCCGAATACAAGGCGCTGGCCAGGCACTACGACAAGCTGATGGAACGGCCGGCGTTCGCCGATACCGTTCCGGCCGCTTAAACGATCACCGCCCCGCCGAGGCAGACCTCGCCGTCGTACAGCACGACGGACTGGCCGGGCGTGACGGCCCGCTGCGGCAGCGGGAAATCCACCGCGATCTCGTCGCCGCCAACGCGCGCCACGGTGCAGTCCGCGTCAGCCTGGCGATAGCGCGTCTTCGCGGTGCGCGTTGACCCGGGTGCCGGCGCACCCAGCACCCAGCTCGCACCGAGCCCCTGCAGCGACAAGCGCATGAGCAGCGGATGATCGTGACCCTGCACGACCACCAGCTCATTGGCGTCCATGCGCTTTTGCGCCACGTACCAGGGCTCCCCCGCCCCGCCGAGTCCAATGCCCTTGCGCTGCCCGATGGTGTAGAAGGCAAGCCCGATGTGCTCGCCTACGCGCCGGCCGTCGGGCGTCACCATCGGCCCCGGCGTCTTCGGCAGGTAGCGGTTGAGGAACTCGCGGAACGGCCGCTCGCCGATGAAGCAGATGCCGGTCGAGTCCTTCTTGGCGTGGTTCGGCAGGCCCGCCTGTTGCGCGATGCGGCGCACCTCGGCTTTCATCAGCTGCCCGACCGGGAACAGGACGCGCGCGAGCTGCGCCTGGGTCAGGCGGTGCAGGAAGTAGCTCTGGTCCTTGCCGCCGTCCGCGCCGCGCAGCAACTCCACCTTCCCGTCGCGCTCGCGCAGCTGCGCGTAGTGCCCGGTGGCGATGCGCGTCGCACCCAGCCGCAGGGCGTGGTCGAGGAACGCCTTGAACTTGATCTCGGCGTTGCACAGCACGTCAGGATTCGGCGTGCGCCCGGCCGCATACTCGGTCAGGAAACTCGCGAACACGCGCTCGCGGTACTCGACGGCGAAATTCACCGCCTCGAGCTCGACACCGATCACGTCCGCGGCCGCGGCGGCGTCGATCAGATCCTGGCGCGTCGAACAGTACTCGTCGTCATCGTCGTCTTCCCAGTTTTTCATGAACAGGCCGACCACCTCGTGGCCCGCGCGCTTGAGCAACAACGCGGCGACCGACGAATCCACCCCGCCGGACATGCCGACAACGACCTTTTCAGGCATAGGCCTTGGACAGCAGGTCGAGCGGAAAGCTCCGCCCCGCCAGGCAGTCGTCCACGCACTGCTGCACCAGCGGCGAACGGTGCTCGGCGCGGCGCGCGGCAAGCTCCGCAGGCGTCAGCCAGACCGCCGCAATGATCTCCTGGTCCAGTTTCCTCCCCTGCCCCACGCCGTCCACGCGCCCGAGGAAGGCAAAGCGCAGGAAGGTGACGTCCAGTTCCTTGTCGTAGCGCCAGCGGTAGACGCCCAGCAGTGCGGTGGGCGTGAAGCGGTGCGCCGTTTCCTCCAGCGTTTCGCGCACTACCGCCTGCGCCAGCGACTCGCCCGGGTCGAGATGGCCGGCGGGCTGATTGAGCACGCGCAGGCCATTCGCCTGTTCCTCGACGAACAGGAACTTCCCGCCGCGCTCGATCACCGCCGCGACCGTGACGCTGGGCCGCCAGCGGGTCATGCCGCCTTTTGGATGTTCTTCCGGATGAACTCGGCCATGCGCGCCACACCCTGTTCGATGGCCTGCCTCGAGGCGGCGTAGGAAAAGCGTACGTGCTGGCCCTCGCCTGGCACGCGCGTGCCAAAATGGATGTCGGCGAGCAAGGCCACGCCCGCCTCGTGCAGCAGCCGCTGCCTGAACTCCTCGGAGTCGGCGACGCCGATCATCCTGCAGGCTTCCGTCACGTTGGGCCAGACGTAGAACGCCCCGCCCGGGTTGCGGCAGGCAACGCCCGGCACCTTGTTGAGCAGGCCGACGATCAGGTCGCGCCGCTCGAGGAAGCTCGCGCGCATCATCGCCGCCGCGTCCTGCGGGCCGGTGATCGCTTCCAGCGCCGCCCACTGCGAGATCTGCGAGGCGCAGGACTCGGTGTTGGTGATCCAGCGCGTGAACACGGGCGCGAGGACGGGATTGGAGGTGAAGCCGATGCGCCACCCGGTCATCGCCCAGGTCTTCGAGGCGCCGTCGGAAATGATGGTGCGCTCGTACATTCCGGGCACTTGCGCGATGGAGAAGAACTCGCCCGTGTAGCACAGCCGCGAATAGATCTCGTCGGCGTAGATCCACACCTGCGGGTGCTTACGCAGGATCGCCGCGATCGCCTCCAGGTCCCTGCGTGCGAGCAGGCCCCCGGTGGGGTTGTGGGGGTAATTCAGGATCAGGAGCCGGGTCTTGGGCGTGATCAGGCGCTCGAGTTCGGCCGGGTCAAAGGCGAAGTCGCGCGCCTCGTGCAGGTGGATCGGCACGGGCCGCGCGCCGTTGGCGACGATCTGCGACTCGTAGATCGGAAAGCCCGGGTTCGGGTAGATCACTTCGTCGCCCGCGCCATAGTCGGTGGTCGACAGCACCGCGTAAGCGATGAAAGGCTTCGCGCCCGCGCCGACCACCACGTCCTCGGGCCGGATCGGCAGCCCGCCGCGCAGGCCCGCCATGTACTTCGCGGCGGCAGTGCGCAGCTCGTCGATCCCGGCGGAAGGTGTATAGCCGTGCTTGCCGCCCTTGATGGCGCGGATCGCCGCCTCCTGCACGTTGTCCGGTGCCGGAAAATCGGGCTGCCCGATGCAGAAGCTGATGATGTCCTTGCCCTGGCGCGCGAGCGCGTTGACCTCGGCGAGGACGACGAAGGCGTTTTCGGTGCCCAGGCTGCGGGCACGGCGGCTGAGGTCGGGCATCTGTTCCCCCTGAGGCGCGCATTTTACAGTGCTAGGATTGCCTTTCATGCTGGTCAATTGCGCCGCCTACGAGGACGGAAAAAAACTCACCGAGATCCAGAAGCGCGAGATCCGTGCCTACCTCGGCCGCCCGGGCTGCTTCATCTGGGTGGAGCTCAAGGACGCCGACGCCGCGGAACTCGCCGAGCTGCAGGACGAATTCGACCTGCACGAGCTGGCGGTCGAGGACGCGCACCACGGGCACCAGCGGCCCAAGATCGAGGAGTACGGCGATTCGGTGTTTGCCGTGCTGCACACCATCGAGGTGGCGGGCGAGGAGCTGAAGGTCGGTGAGGTGGACGTGTTCGTCGGCCGCAACTACGTCCTCTCCGCCCGCCAGCAGACCGAGCGCGGCTTCCAGGAGGTGCGCGCGCGCTGCGAGCGCGAACCGGAGCTGTTGCGCCATGGCTCGGGTTACGTGCTGTACGCGCTGATGGATGCCGTCGTCGACCGCTATTTCCCCGTGCTCGACGCGGTGGAAACCGAGCTCGAACACCTGGAGGAGCAGATCTTCACCGGCAAGTCGCCGCGCGAGAACATCGAGGCGCTGTACTACGTGAAGCAGAAGCTGATGACGCTCAAGCACGCGGCGGCGCCGCTGCTCGACGCCGCGAGCCGGCTGTACGGCGGCCGCGTGCCGCAGGTGTGCGCCGGGCTGGGGGAGTACTTCCGCGATGTCTACGACCACCTGTTCAGGCTCAACCAGTCGATCGACACGCTGCGTGACACGGTGACCACGGCGATCCAGGTGAACCTGGCGATGATCACCATCGGCGAGAGCGAAGTCACCAAGCGCCTCGCCGCCTATGCCGCGCTGGTCGCGGTGCCCACCATGGTCGCCGGAATCTATGGCATGAATTTCAAGCACATGCCGGAACTGTCCTGGAGCTTCGGCTATCCCCTGACGCTGGCGGTGATGTCGGGCATCGACGGGTACCTGTTCTACCGCTTCCGCAAGGCGAGCTGGCTCTGACCTAGCGCATCCCGGGCAGCGCGCCCTTCAGGCCGCGCATCATGCGCGCCATGTTGCCGCCCTTCATCATCTTCATCATTTTCTGCATCTGCTCGAACTGGTTGAGCAGGCGGTTCACCTCCTGCACCGGCACGCCGGCGCCGGCGGCGATGCGCCGTTTGCGCGTGGCCTTGATCAGCTCGGGATGTGCGCGCTCCTGCGGCGTCATGGAATCGATCACGCCGGCGATGCGCCGCAACTGGCGGCCATCCTGCAGCTGCGCCGGGTTGATCTGCCCGGCGAGCTGCGCCGGCAGCTTGTCCATCATCGACGCGAGCCCGCCCATCTTCTGCATCTGCAGGATCTGCTGTTTGAAGTCCTCGAGGTCGAACCCCTTGCCTTTCCTGATCTTCTCCGCGACGCGCTGCGCTTCCTCGACGTCGACCTGCTTGTGCGCCTCCTCGACCAGCGACAGGATGTCGCCCATGCCCAGCACGCGCGCGGCCATGCGTTCGGGGTGGAAGGGCTCCAGCGCATCGAGCTTCTCGCCCACGCCCGCGAACTTGATCGGCTTGCCGGTGACGTGGCGCACCGAGAGCGCGGCGCCGCCGCGCGCGTCGCCGTCGAGCTTGGTGAGGATCACGCCGGTGAGCGGCAGGCGCTCGCCGAAGGCGCGCGCCACGTTGACCGCGTCCTGGCCCTGCATCGCGTCCACCACGAACAGCGTTTCCACGGGCTTGAGACCGGCATGCAGCGCGGCGATCTCCTGCATCATCGCCTCGTCGACCGCCAGGCGCCCGGCGGTATCGACGATCAGCACGTCGTAGTAGCGCGTGCGCGCGTGCTCCAGAGCGCGCCGCCCGATATCCGCGGGCGCCTCACCGACGGCGGACGGGAACACGTCCGCGCCGACCTGCGCCGCCACCGCTGCCAGCTGCTCGATGGCCGCCGGCCGGTACACGTCGCAGGACACCAGCAGGACCTTCTTCTTCTGCCCGAGCAGCAGGCGCGCGAGCTTGCCCGCCGTGGTGGTCTTGCCCGAACCCTGCAGCCCGGCCATCAGGATCACCGCCGGCGGCTGCGCGGCGAGGTCCAGGCCGACATTGGCCTCGCCCATCAGGCGCGCGAGTTCGCGGTGCACCACGCCCACCAGCGCCTGGCCCGGCGTGAGGCTGCCGATCACCTCCGCGCCCAGCGCCTTCTCCTTCACCGCGGCGACGAAATCCCGCACCACCGGCAGCGCCACGTCGGCCTCGAGCAGCGCCACGCGCACTTCGCGCAGCGCGTCCTGGATGTTGGCGTCGGTGAGGCGCGCCTCGCCGCGGATCGTCTTCACGATCCTCGCCAGGCGCGCAGTCAGGTTGTCGAGCACGGGTGATAAACTGGTTGGGTGCCGGACATTGTAATTCACGCGCTCGCCGCGGTCGCCTATGCGGCGCTGGCGTGGCACTTCTGGAATACGCGCTGGCGCGCGCGGCGCGCGGGCGTGGCGGCCGCGGCGGGCGGCC
>JAQBXT010000077.1 GCA_027624175.1 Pseudomonadota bacterium
CGGCGAGCACCGCGCGGCGCTGGCCGCGGTCCTTGCCGGATTTCGGCCGCAGCCGCTCGAGGCGGCGCTTGCGCTGCGCCGCGCGCCGCTTGGCCGCGCTCGCGTCCAGCGTGGTCCAGGGCCCTGGCGCCGGCATCATATCGATGCAGTCCACGGGGCAGGCCGGCAGGCACAGGTCGCACCCGATGCACAGCTTTTCCACCACGGTGTGCATGAGGCCGCGCGCGCCGACGATGGCATCCACCGGGCAGGCATCGATGCACAGCGCGCAGCCGATGCAGCGCGGCTCGTCGATCAGCGCGACGGTCGTACGCTTGCCACGCATTCGGCCACCAGGCCGGGCCCGCGGTAGATGAGCCCCGTGTAGAGCTGCACCAGCGACGCGCCGGCGGCGAGTTTGGCCGCGGCGTCCGCGCCGCGCTGGATGCCGCCCACGCCGATCAACGTGGCTTCGCCCTTGAGCGCGCCGGCCAGCGCGGCCAGCGTGGCGGTAGCGCGCGCGCGGATCGGAGCGCCCGACAGGCCTCCCGCCTGCGTGGCCTCGGGCAGGCCTTCCACCCCGTCGCGCGCAAGCGACGTATTGGTGGCGATGACGCCGTCGACGCCGTGCCGGCGCACAGCGTCCGCGATGCCTTGCACCTGCACCGCGTGCAAGTCGGGTGCGACCTTCAGCGCCAGCGGCACGCGCCGGCCGTGGCGCTGCGCGAGCTGCTCCCGCAGGGCGGCGAGGCGCTGCAACAGCGCGTCGAGATTCCGGTTGTCCTGCAGGTCGCGCAAGTTCTTCGTATTCGGCGACGATACGTTCACTGCGACGTAGCTGGCGCGCGCATACACGCGCTCCAGGCAGGCCGCGTAGTCGTCGGCTGCACGCTCGATGGGTGTGTCGGCGTTCTTGCCGATGTTGATGCCGAGCACGCCGCGCCAGCTCGCGCGCGAGAGGTTTTGCATGAAGACATCGAGGCCGACGTTGTTGAAGCCCATGCGGTTGATGAGCGCGCGCGCCTTCGGCAGCCGAAACAGGCGCGGGCGCGGATTGCCCGCCTGCGGCCGGGGCGTGACCGTGCCCACCTCGATGAAGCCGAAACCGAGGCGCGAGAGCGCGTCGACATGTGCGGCGTTCTTGTCCAGGCCGGCGGCCAGGCCCACCGCGTTGGGAAACTGCAGGCCCATGGCCTGCACCGGCGCGCCGGGCGCGCGCGGCACGCGCAGCAGGCCCAGGCGCAGCGGCGCGTCGGCCAGTCCCAGCGTCAGTTCGTGGGCGCGCTCCGGGTCGAGGAGGAACAGCAGGGGGCGCGCCAGCGCATACAGCATGCTCAAAAGCGCATGCGCGCGAGGTCCGCTTCGCTCAGTCGCCGCCACCCGCCACCGCTGAAGCCCTCGATCGGCATGAAGCGCGACTTGTAGGCCATCTTCGGGCTCTCGCGGATCCAGTAGCCGAGGTACAGGTAGGGCAGGCCGAGGGCGCGGCAGGCCTCGATCTGCCAGAGCACGTTGTAGGTGCCATAGCTCGCATTGCGCCGCTCGGGGTCGAAGAAGGTGTAGACCGAGGACAGGCCGTCGGGGAGGTAGTCCACGATCGATACCATCACCAGCTGGCCCTGGTCGCGGAACTCCACCAGCCTCGTATCGACGCGGCTCTGCAGCAGGAAATGCGAATACTGGTCGCGGCTGTCGTTGTCCATGCCGCCGCCCGAATGGCGGCGCGACTGGTAGCGCAGGTACAGCGCGTAGTGCTCCAGCCGGAATTTCAGCGGCTGCACCTGCGCCTCGAGGGCGGCATGGTCCTTCCAGGCGCGGCGCTGCGAGCGGTTGGCGATGTACTCGTGCACCGGGATGCGCACCGGCACGCAGGCGCGGCAATTGTCGCAATGCGGCCGGTAGGTGAAGATGCCGCTGCGGCGAAAACCCGACTTGACCAGGTCGCCGTACAGATCGGTATTGATCAGGTGCGACGGCGTCGCGACCTGCGAGCGCGCCATGCGGTCCGGCAGGTAGCTGCACGGATAAGGCGCAGTCACGTAGAACTGCAGTACTGCGTGCGGCAGGTCATTCAGCCGGGACATGCGGATCCGATCAACGTGTCCATTTCCCAGGAGCCTCGTCGTAGTTTACCAACCCGGCCAATTCGCGCAAAAAGACGCGCCGCGGGATGGTGCGCGCGCCCAACGACGCCAGGTGCGGCGTGCGCATCTGGCAATCGATGAGCGGGAAGCCGCGCCGGCGCAGTTCGCCCACCAGACCCACCAGCGCCACCTTGGAGGCGTCGGTGGCGCGGGCGAACATGGACTCGCCGTAGAACATGCGGCCCAGCGCCACGCCGTACAGGCCGCCGGTCAGCTTGCCGGCGCGCCAGGTTTCGAAGGAGTGGGCATGGCCGGCGCGGTGCAGCGCGAAGTAGGCCTTGCGCATGTCCTCGCCGAGCCAGGTGCCGCCGTCGTCCTGCCGTGGACCCGAGCAGGCGGCAAGCACTTCGCGAAACGCGCTGTCGATGCGCAGCTCGTAGCCCTTGTTGCGCACGCTCTTGGCAAGGGAGCGCGACACTTTGAGCTCGGCGCAGTACAGCACCATGCGCGGATCGGGCGACCACCACAGGAGCGGCTCGTCGCCCGAGTACCAGGGGAAGATGCCATGCGCGTAGGCCTCGAGCAGTCGCTGCGGCGAGAGCTCGCCGCCCGCGCACAGCAGCCCGTTGGGTTCGCGCAGCGCTTCGCTGGCCGGCGGAAAGGCGTCGCCGGCACCGAGCCACTTCAGCACTTCACTTGTTGCTTGCAGTAGTCGGTCAGCGGGGTGACCATCGTGCTACCGGCGACCGCGCGCCGCGGCGTGCCGCCATTGTCGAGCGCGAGCCTGAACTCGTACTTGGCGAAGAACTCGTTGAACATCTCGCCCCCCAGCGTGCCCACCGCGGTCAGCTCATCGCTCGCCGGATCGTGCTCCAGCAGGATCGCGGCGAGCGGCTGCGGCGCAGGCCCGGCGAGCACGCGCCCGCCTTCGGCCGGGTCGTACTGGCTGTGCTCCGAACAGCAGTGGATCACGTCGGCGAACTTGTTGCGCGCGCTTTTTTCCGTACGAAAGCTGATGAAGCTGATGTCGCGCGTGGGGTAGCTCAATTTGTGCGCGCAGATGGCCGAATACGCGACGATCGAGCGGCCTGCGCCCACGCCGCCACGCCATTCGTAGGCTTGGTGGTCAACGGTTTTCAGCCGCGCGGCGGCCCTGGCGGGCCGGCCCAGGTTGAGCAGGAAGCACGGCGTGGACGCGTAGGGGTAATGAAAGATCAGATTGGTCTTCGCTGGGATCGCGCGTGCCCGCAAGGGCGCGCCGTCCGCGCCGACCAGTCTCGCGCGGCCATACGCCTGCGCCCGGGCATCCGCCGCCACCTGCAGCGAGCCTGCGGCCGCCGCCGAGGCGGCGCAGTATTTTATGAAGTCGCGGCGCTGCATGCGCTTAGAGGTTGTAGCCCTTCTCGTTGTGCAGGACCGTATCGAGGCCTTCGGTTTCCTCATCGCCCGTGACCCGCAAGCCCGCCACCGCGTCGGTCAGCTTGAGCAGCAGCCAGGTGACGATGCCGCACCAGGCCCCCACCGCGAGCACGCCGTAGAACTGCACCAGCAGCTGGTCGCCCATCGTTACCTTGTCTGCGTAGCCCACGCCGCCGAGCGTCGCGGCTGCGAACACGCCGGTGAGCAGGGTGCCGAGGATGCCACCCACGCCGTGCACCGGGAACACGTCCAGCGAATCGTCCACGCGCAGCACGCGCTTCAGGTAGCTGGTGGCGAAAAAACACACCACGCCCGCGGCGGCGCCGATGGCGATGGCGCCCAGCGGCCCGACAAATCCCGAAGCCGGGGTGATGGTGCCCAGGCCCGCCACCATGCCGGTGACGATGCCGAGCACCGAGGGCTTGCCGTAGCGCAGGTATTCGCACACCAGCCAGGCGAGCGATCCAGTCGCCGCGCCGATGTGCGTGACCAGCATCGCCATACCCGCGGTGCCGTCGGCGGCGAGCGCGCTGCCGGCGTTGAAGCCGAACCAGCCCACCCACAGCATGCAGGCGCCGGTGACCGTCATGGCGAGATTGTGCGGCGGCATCGCGGTGTCGGGAAAGCCCCTGCGCTTGCCGAGCACCAGCGCGCAGACCAACGCCGCCATGCCCGCGTTCAGGTGCACCACCAGCCCGCCCGCAAAATCCATCACGCCCATTTTCTGCAGCCAGCCGCCGCCCCAGACCCAGTGCGCGATGGGGCTGTAGACCAGCAAAAGCCACAGCATGCTGAACAGCAGCATGCCGCCAAAACGCACGCGCTCGGCATAGGCGCCGATCACCAGGGCCGGCGTGATGATGGCGAAGGTAAGCTGGAACATCGCGAACACGCTCTCGGGAATGGTGCCGGAGAGCGCTTTCGAGTCCACGCCCGCCAGCAGTGCCTTGCCGAAGCCGCCGATCCAGTCGTTGGCGCTGCCGCCGTCGCCGAAGGCGAGGCTGTAGCCCACCACCACCCACACGAGCGTCGCCGCGCAGGCGATGGCAAAGCACTGCATCAGGATCGACAGCACGTTCTTCGAGCGCACCAGGCCGGCATAGAACAGCGCCAGGCCCGGAAGCGTCATGAACAGCACCAGCACGGACGCGGTGATCATCCAGGCGGTATTGGCCGGATCGAGCTTGGCGTCGGCCGCCGCCGCCAGCGGCGTGAAGGCCAGCAACGGGACCAGCAGCGCATTTCTCATGGTGACTCCCCCTGTTGGCCGGATTCTAGCGGAGCGGCAGGTCCTCGGCATGAAAGCCGAAGGCGCCGCGGGCGCGATCGGCGAACCAATGCTGCAGCGACAGGCTCACGGTGCGAAAGGCAACCTCCTTCCAGGGCACCCCGGCCTCGTCCACCAGCGCCACTTCCAGGCTTTCCTCCCCCGGCTTGAACTCCAGGTCGAGGAGGCGGGCGCGGTAGAACAGGTGCACCTGGTTCACGCGCGGCACCGAGATCAGGCTGAAGGGCGCTTCGATCTCGATGCGCGCGCCCGCTTCCTCGAGCGTCTCGCGCAGCGCGCCCTGCGCCGCGGTCTCGTCGTTTTCCATGAACCCCGCGGGCAGCGTCCAGTAGCCGTAGCGCGGCTCGATGGCGCGGCGGCACAGCAGGATCCTGCCCTGGTACTCGGCGATCGCGCCGACCACCAGTTTCGGGTTGCGGTAATGGATCTCGCCGCAGGCGTCGCAGACCTCGCGCGGCAGGCTGTCGCCCGGAGGGACGCGCCGCACCACCTGCGCGCCGCAGTTAGCGCAGAATTTCAGGCAGGTCCCCGAGGGAGCGCAGCAGGCCGTCTGGCTGGCAGACGCGCCGATCGTGCACGTCGAACAGCGTGCCGTAGGCGTCGAATACCAAGGCTCGGGGCGTCATGGGCGAAGTATAGAATGCCCGCGATGCCCGACCGCTACGACGAGCTGACCCGGAACTTCCGCTGGAACGTTCCGTTGCGCTACAACATCGCGCAGGCCTGTTGCGGGCAGTGGGCGCGGGATCGGGCGCGCTTCGCCCTGTACTGGGAGGATGAATCGGGGGCCACGGCGGCCTACAGTTTCTGGGACATCCAGCAGCAGGCCAATCGCCTGTCCAACGCGCTCACCGCGCTCGGCGTGCGGCGCGGCGACCGCGTGGCCCTGCTGTTGCCGCAGCGCCCGGAGTCCGCCATCGCCTACATGGCGGTGTTCCAGATGGGCGCCGTGGCGCTGCCGCTGTCGCACCTGTTCGGACCGGATGCCCTGGAATACCGCATGGAGCACGCCGGCGCGAGCGTGGCGATCGTCGAACCGACGACGCTTGCCAACCTGTGGCAGATCCGCGGCAAGCTGTCCGGCCTGCGGCATGTGATCGGTGTGGGCGGCGCGCGCGAATCGGGCGTGCATGCCTGGGAAGTGCTGCTGGCGAAGGCGAGCAGCGCATTCACCCTGGTGGACACGGCGGCGGACGATCCGGCGCTGATCATCTATACCAGCGGCACCACCGGCGCGCCCAAAGGCGCCTACGAGGCGCACCGCCTGCTGATCGGCAACCTGAGCGGCTTCGTGCATTCGCATGATCTCTTTCCGCAGCCCGGCGACATGTTCTGGTCGCCCGCGGACTGGGCCTGGGCGGGCGGCCTGTTCGACGCGCTGCTGCCGTCCTGGGCGTTCGGCATCCCGATCCTCGGCTACCGTGGCAAGTTCGACGCCGAGAAGGCGTATTTCCTCCTGGAAAAATATGGCGTGCGCAATTCCTTCCTGTTCCCGACCGCGCTGAAGCTGATGATGAAGGCGGTGCCCGAACCGGGAAAGAAATACAACCTGAACCTGCGCTCGATCATGAGCGCGGGCGAGAGCGTGGGCGTCACGGTGATCGATTGGGCCAAGGAGCAGCTTGGCGTCACCATCAACGAGATGTTCGGCCAGACCGAGATCAACTACGTGGTCGGCAATTGCCAGGCGGCCTGGCCGGTGAAGCCCGGTTCCATCGGGCGGCCCTATCCGGGCCACCGCGTCGAGGTGATCGACGAGCAGGGCCGGGAACGCCCGCGCGGCGAGCTCGGCGAAATCGCCGTGCACCGCCGCTGCAACGGCGAGGCCGACCCGGTGTTCTTTCTCGAGTACTGGAAGAACCCGCAGGCCACCGCGGACAAGTTCATTGGCGACTGGGGCCTGACCGGCGACCAGGGCAAGATGGACGAGGACGGCTATCTCTGGTACCAGGGCCGCTCGGATGACGTGATCAAGAGCGCGGGCTATCGCATCGGCCCGGCCGAGATCGAAAGCTGCCTGGTCAAGCACCCGGCGGTGGCCAACGCCGCGGTGATCGGCAAGCCCGATGCCACGCGCGGCGCGGTGGTCAAGGCGTTCATCGTGCTGCAGCCCGGGGAAGTGCCCTCCAAGCAACTCGAGGAGGACATCCGGAAACACGTGCGCGGGCGCCTCGCACCCTACGAGTACCCGAAGGAAATCGAATTCATCGACGCTCTGCCCATGACCACCACGGGCAAGGTGCAGCGCAAGGAGCTGCGCGAGCGCGAAGCAGCGCGCGGCTGATGCGCCTCGTCCTGCTGGGCGGCGGGCACGCGCATGCCGCGGCACTGCGCGAATTGCGTGGCAAGGACGTGACGCTGGTCACGCCTTATCCGCATCACACGTACTCCGGAATGCTCCCGGGCTTCGTCGCCGGCCACTACCGGCTGGACGAGATCCGCATCGACATCGCGGGTCTCGCCGCACGCGCCGGGGCGAAGCTGGTGCTGGGTCGTGTCGCCGCACTCGATGCTGCAACGCGCGTGGCGCGGCTCGAGGATGGCCAGTCGATCGAGTACGACAGGGCCTCGCTCAACCTGGGCTCGGAGTCCAATGCGCCCGCCCATGCGCTGGCGGCGAAACCTTTCGAGCCCTTTCTCGAGCACTGGCTGGACGCAAAGGACCGGGTGAAATCCGTTGCGGTCGTGGGCGCTGGCGCGGCCGGTGTCGAGCTAGCGATGGCAGTGGCGCATCGCACCCCGGCGCGCGTCACGCTGTATTCGGACCGGCCGATGTTCCGTGCGGCGGTGGCGCGGCGCATCGCGCGCGCGCTCCAGCGCAGCGGGGTTGAACTGCGCGCCGGCACAGCGGTGAGCGCGGTCCAGGAGGGGCCGGTGATTGTCGCCGGGAGCACGCAGGAGGCGTTCGACCTCGTAATCTGGGCTGCGGGCGCCGCTCCGCTGCCCTGGCTGCGCGAGAGCGGCCTCGCCACCGATGAGCGCGGCTTCGTGCTGGTCGATGATCGGCTGCGCAGCGTTTCACATCCCGAAGTGTTCGCCGCCGGCGATTGCGCCACGCTGCGCGGGGCGCCGCATCCCAAGTCCGGTGTTTATGCCGTGCGGCATGCCGAGGTGCTGGCACACAACCTGCGCGATGGCCAGCCGCGGCGCTACGTGCCGCAACGCCGGGCGCTGGCGCTGATCAGCTGCGGTGCGCGCCATGCCATCGTCGACTGGGGAGGCATGAGCGCGGAAGGCGCCTGGGTGTGGCGCTGGAAGGACCGCATCGACCGGCGCTGGGTCGAGGGTTTCAGGGCGCCGGCTGGCTAGCGACCAGCAGCTTGCCGTCGGCCTCGACGACGACTTCGCCTTTCTGATTCCGGCAGTTGCATCGCAGCACGACGATGCCGCCGCTGTGCTTGGGCTTGTCGAGCTTTTCCGTCACTGTCCACTCCGAGTTCAGGGTATCGCCCGGGCGCACCGGTGCCTTGAAGCGGCAGTGGTGCTCAAGGTAGGCGAGCGCGGTGCCTGCGAAGTAGTTGCCGACGGGCGCGGACACCAGGGCGCTGGTGAACGGC
>JAQBXT010000012.1 GCA_027624175.1 Pseudomonadota bacterium
CGAGGCCGAAATTGCGCACCACCTGGGGGTGCACCTGCCCCGCTCCCGAGAGCTCCAGCCAGCGCCCCTTGTGCGGGCCGCTGGCGAACTGCAGGTCGATCTCGGCGGAGGGCTCGGTGAACGGGAAGTACGAGGGCCGGAAACGCACCTCGAGCGCGTCGGACTCGAAGAAGCGCCGCAGGAAGTCCGTATACACGCCCTTCAGGTCGGCGAAGCTGATGTCCTCGTCGATCCACAACCCCTCGACCTGGTGAAACATGGGCGAATGCGTGGCGTCCGAATCCACGCGGTAGGTACGTCCCGGCGCGATGACCTTGATCGGCGGCTTGTGCATGCGCGCGTAGCGCACCTGCATCGGGCTGGTGTGCGTGCGCAGCAGCAGCGGCAGCCCCTGCGCGTCCTTCAAGTCCACGTAGAACGTGTCCTGCATCGAGCGCGCCGGATGGTTCTCCGGGTTATTCAGCGCTGTGAAGTTGTACCAGTCGGTCTCGATCTCCGGTCCGTCGGCGACCTCGAAGCCGATGGAGCCGAAGATACGCTCGATCCTCTGCCAGGTACGGATGATCGGGTGGATGCCACCGCGGCCGCGGCCGCGGCCGGGCAGCGTCACGTCGAGTGCCTCTTCGCCGAGGCGCGCCTGCAGCTTCGCGCCAGCCAGGTCCGCGCGGCGCGCTTCCAGCGCTAGCTCGATGCGTTCCTTGGCAGCATTGATCTGGGCGCCGCGACTGCGCCGTTCCTCGGGCGCGAGCGCGCCCAGGGTCTTGAGCAGCGCCGTCAGCTCGCCGCTTTTGCCCAGGAAGCGCGCTTTGGCGTTCTCGAGCGACGCGCCATCGGCGGCGGCGCGGAACTCCGCGCTCGCTCGCTCGACAATGCCATCGAAGTCTGCCATCGCCACGCCTCCCGCAACGGGGTCAGTGGGCGAGGCTGGCCTTGACCTGGCTGGCGATCTTGGCGAACGCGGGCTTGTCCAGCACCGCCAGATCGGCGAGCACCTTGCGGTCGATCTCGATGTTGGCGTGTTTCATGCCGGCCATGAACGTGCTGTAGCTCATGCCCAGCTCGCGCACCGCGGCGTTGATGCGCGCAATCCAAAGCGCGCGGAACGTGCGCTTGCGGTTGCGCCGGTCCCGGTAGGCGTACTGCCCCGCCTTCATCACCGCCTGCTTGGCGACGCGATACACGTTACCGCGGCGGCCGCGATAACCCTTGGCCTGCTTGAGGACTTTCTTGTGGCGCGCGCGCGCCGTGACTCCGCGTTTGACCCGTGGCATGGCGCCCCCTTACGAGCCGTAGGGCAGCATGGCGCGCACTGCCCGCTTGTTGCTGGCGTGCACCTCGGTGGTGCCGCGCAGGTGGCGTTTCCTCTTGGTGGATTTCTTGGTGAGGATGTGGCGCATGTAGGCCTGCGAGCGCTTGATGCTGCCGGAAGAGCGGATCTTGAAGCGCTTCGCCGCGGATTTCTTGGTCTTTACTTTTGGCACGGGACTGCTCCTTCTGTTTTAGCTTGACGCCGGGCGGCCCGCCTTGCAGGCGCTTGAAGCCGCGGCTATCACTTGGGTTCCCGTCGCGCCGGCTAGGTCGTCGCCGCGGGTTTTGCTGCCGTTTCCTCTTTCGCCTTGGGCTCTTTGGGCTCCTTGGGCTCTTTCGCCTCCTTCGACTCCTTCGCCGCCTTGGGCTTGGCCTTGGGCGGCACGCCTTTCTTCTTCGGCGCCAGCACCATCACCATCTGCCGGCCTTCGAGCTTGGGAAACTGCTCCACCAGCCCGACGCCCACCAGGTCCGCCTTGACGCGCTCCAGCAGCCGCACACCGAACTCCTGGTGCGCCATCTCGCGCCCGCGGAAGCGCAGCGTCACTTTCGCCTTGTCGCCGTCCTCCAGGAACTGCACCAACTTGCCGAGCTTGATCTTGTAGTCGCCCTCGTCGGTGCTGGGGCGGAACTTGATCTCCTTGACCTGGATCTGCTTCTGCTTGAGCTTGGCTTCGTGCGCCTTTTTCTGCTCGCGGTAGCGGAACTTGCCGTAGTCCATCAGCTTGCAGACCGGCGGCACCGCCGTCGGCGCAATTTCCACCAGGTCCACGTTCTGCTCCTCGGCCATGCCCAGCGCGTCGACCACCGCGACGATACCAAGCTGCTCTCCCTGCTCACCGACCAGCCGCACCTGCGGTGCGTTGATCTCCCCGTTGATGCGCTGCGATCTGTCGAGTGCGATGGGTGACAACTCCTCTGCTCGTCAAAAAAACCGGCCGTGCTGCCTACGCGCCAGCCTCGTTTTCGAGGCGTGCGATGAACTGATCCAGCGCCATGGCGCCGAGATCCTCACCGCCGCGCGTGCGCACGGCCACCGTTCCAGCCTGCTTTTCCTTGTCTCCCACCACCACCTGGTAGGGGAGCTTTTGCAAGCTATGTTCTCGAATCTTATAGGAAATTTTCTCGTTTCGCAAATCTTCGCAGGCGCGAAATCCGGCCTCGCGCAACGATTTCGCGACCGCGGCGGCGTAGTCCGCCTGGTGCTCGGAGATGTTCAGGACCGCCACCTGCTCCGGCGCCAGCCAGAGGGGGAAGGCGCCGCCGAAATGCTCGATCAGGATGCCGAGGAATCGCTCCATCGAACCGACGATGGCGCGGTGGAGCATCACCGGCGTGTGGCGCGCGTTGTCCTCGCCCACGTATTCCGCGCCCAGGCGGCCCGGCATGCTGAAGTCCACCTGCATGGTGCCGCACTGCCAGACCCGCCCGATGGCGTCCTTGAGCGAATACTCGATCTTGGGGCCGTAGAACGCGCCTTCCCCGGGCGACAGCACGAACGCAACGCCCGAGCGGCGCAGCGCTTCCTGCAGCGCGTGCTCCGCCTTGTCCCAGGCGGCGTCCTCGCCGATGCGTGCCGCGGGGCGCGTCGCCATTTTGTAGATGATGTCGTTGAAGCCGAAATGCGCGTACACCTTCTGCAGCAGCGCGGTGTAGGCCACGCACTCGTCCAGGACCTGCGCTTCAGTGCAGAAGATATGCCCATCGTCCTGCACGAAGCCGCGCACCCGCATCAGCCCGTGCAGCGCGCCCGAGGGCTCGTTGCGGTGGCAGGCGCCGAATTCCCCGTAGCGCAGCGGCAGGTCGCGGTAGCTGCGAATCGCCTTGTTGTAGATCAGGATGTGGCCCGGGCAGTTCATCGGCTTGAGCGCGTAGTCGCGGTTCTCGGAGGCCGTCGTGAACATGTTGTCGCGGAAGTTCTGCCAGTGGCCGGTACGCTCCCACAGGCTCTTGTCGAGGATCTGCGGGCCGCGCACTTCCTGGTAGCCGTTGTCGCGGTACACGCCGCGCATGTACTGCTCGACCTGCTGCCACAGCGTCCAGCCCTTGGGATGCCAGAACACCAGCCCGGGCGCCTCCTCCTGCATGTGAAACAGGTCCAGCTGGGTGCCGAGTCGCCGGTGGTCGCGCTTCTCGGCCTCCTCCAGCATCTTCAGGTAGGCGTCCTGGTCTTCCTTCGTCGCCCAGGCGGTGCCGTAGATGCGTTGTAGCATCTCGTTCTTGGAGTCGCCCCGCCAGTACGCGCCGGCAACGCGCATCAGCTTGAACACCTTGAGCTTGCCGGTCGAGGGCACGTGCGGCCCGCGGCACAGGTCGGTGAAGCGGTCCTGCGCATACAGCGAGATCTCCTGGTCGGCCGGAATGGACTGGATGATCTCCGCCTTGTAGATCTCTCCCTGATCACGGAAAAACTTCACTGCGTCGTCGCGCGGCAGGATCTTTCTTGTAACTACAAGGTCTTTCTTCGCCAGTTCGCCCATGCGTTTTTCAATCGCCAGCAAGTCCTCCGGCGTGAACGGGCGCTTGTAGGAGAAGTCGTAGTAGAAGCCGTTCTCGATCACCGGCCCGATGGTCACCTGGGCTTCGGGGAACAATTCCTTCACCGCGTGCGCGAGCAGGTGCGCAGTGGAATGACGCAGGATCTCCACGCCTTCCGGATTCTTTTCCGTGACGATGGCAAGCTCGGCGTCGGACACGATGCGGAAGCTCATATCGACGAGCTTGCCGTTCACCTTTCCGGCGAGCGCGGCGCGCGCCAGTCCCGCGCCGATGGCCTGCGCCACTTCGGCGACCGTGACCGGACCCGGAAAGGATTTCACCGAGCCGTCTGGGAGCTTGATGTTCGGCAAGTTATTGGTAGGCGCGATTGGACTCGAACCAACGACCCCTACCATGTCAAGGTAGTGCTCTAACCAGCTGAGCTACGCGCCTGGTGGAACGAGGAGCGGGAGTTTAACTGAAGCGACATGTCCGCGGAACTAGATTGCGACAGGAGCGTTCACAGCAACATGGACCTGATTCTATGGCGCCACGCCGAGGCCGAAGACCGCGCGCCCGACCTCGAGCGGCGGCTCACGCCCCGCGGCCACAAGCACGCGGCGCAGGTCGCCGCCTGGCTGCTGCAGCGCCTGCCCGCGAAGTTCCTGGTGCTGGCCAGTCCGGCGCTGCGCGCGCAGGAGACCGCGCAGGCGCTCGGCGTCCCGGTGCGGACCCTGGAACTGCTCGCCCCGGGCGCCTCGGTCGCGCAGATCCTCGCTGCCGCCGAGTGGCCTGCGCACAAGAGCGCGGTGGTGGTGGTCGGACACCAGCCCGACCTGGGCAGCGTGGCCGCGTTTCTCGTCTCGGGCAGCGCCGCGTCCTGGAGCTTGAAGAAAGGCGGCGCCTGGTGGCTGAGCACCCGGGCGCTCGAGAACGGGGCGCAGGTGATGGTGCGGGCGGTGGTGGCGCCGGACCTGCTGTAGGCTGGCACGACGTGATGAAACTTTCCCCACCTCCTACGCAGGCCTGATGAAGAACCCGCACAAGGGCGCGACGGGCGTGCGGCGCATCCTGAATGCCACGCGCTACTCGCTCGACGGCTTGGCTGCCGCCCTGCGCCACGAGGATGCCTTCCGCCAGGAATTGATGCTGACCGCCGTGCTCGTTCCGCTCGGGCTCTGGCTGGGCAACAACGGCGTGGAGCGCGCACTGCTCGCCGGCAGCGTGCTGATGGTGCTGGTAGTGGAGCTGCTCAATTCGGCGATCGAGGCGGTGGTCGACCGCGTATCGCTGGAAGACCATGAACTCGCCAAGCGCGCCAAGGACTATGGCAGTGCAGCAGTCATGATCGCGCTCACCACGACGGGAATCGTCTGGCTGGTGTTGCTGCTGCCCCGCCTGTAGCCGAACTCAGTCCTTGTAGCCCTCGAACTCCACGTACAGGCGGATATCGTCGCCCACCGCCGGCAGGCCGTACTTCATGCCGAATTCCGAGCGCTTGATCGCGCCGCCGGCGTTGCCGCCGCACATCGGCTTCTTGCTGAAAGGATGATCGCGGCACACCCAGCGTTCCACTTTCAGCGTGAGCGACCTGGTGACGCCAAGCAGCGTGAGCTGACCTGTGACCTCGGTCGGGCTGTCGCCGTCGAACTTCACCTCGCCGGCCTTGAAGCTCATGCGCGGAAACTCGGCGACGTTGAAGAAGTCGGCGCTCTTCAGGTGCTCGTCGCGCGAGCTCGGCCGGCTGCCCTTGTCGTTGTCGCCCGTGGTGAGCGAAGCGGTCTCGACGTCGAGTCCAAGCGAGCCTTTCCTGGCTGCGCGGTCGAGCATGAAGTTGCCGGCGGACCTGTCGAAGCGGCCCCACAGGAGGGACACGCCGAAGTGTTCCACCGCGAAGTGCGGGTAGGTGTGGTAGGGGTCGAGCGTGTAGTTTTCCGGCGCCGCGGACGCAGCGAGAGGCAAGGCGAGCGCCAGGGCGCCGAGAATGAATCGTGTCATGCAGGAAACTCCTTTGGGGTGCCGGTTCAATTAGCTTAAAAGGTCCAGCCGCGCGGTGCAAGCCAGGCGAGCGCGCCTGCGCCGCCCGCGGCCAGCAGGCCGTAAACACTCGCCACCACCGGTCTAATCCACAGCGGCGAGGCCGGCAGTGGAAAGCGCACGAACACCGGCACCAGCGCCAGCGCGGCGAGCGATGCCCAATGCAGCTGCGCGAGCAGCACCGCGCCGGCCGAGAGCAGCGCGGCAAGCACCGAGGCGGTGAGCGTGAGGGAAATTCCGGCCGACACGCGGGGGCCGAGGATCATCAGCAGGAGCAGGAAGCCGCCGCAGGCCGCACCGAGCGCCATGCCGTACTGGCCGATCAGCGCAGACGCTCCCAGCACTGCGGACACGCCCGCGCCCAGACCCAGGGCCAACCCGGCAGCGCCGGCACGCGCGGGGTCGTAATGCAGCGCGACCGTGGACGACAACCAGCCAAGCGGTCAGCGCCACCACGCCGGCGCCGAGCGTCGCGACTTCCAGCGGGATTTTCTGGCCGAGCACCGAGGCGAATACCCAGAGCGCGGCAGCGCCGAACACTGCGCCGAGCACCCGAGCCCTGAGCCGCGTCGGCTTGACCGCCAGGTCGAAGAGCGCGCCGAGGATCGCCGCTGCGCCGCCGAGGACCACGATCTTGCGCGTCACCGTGAGCGGCTCGAAGGCGAAGTTGCCGATGGCGACGACGGCGGCGAGGAAGCCCGCGGCGGCCGCGAGCCCTTCCAAGCGCAGCGGGTAAAGTACGGCAGCGCAAACCAATCCTGCCACCAGCGGCAGCAGGCTCGATTGCACCACAGGATTGCCGAGGAGTTCCCTCAGCCCGGAAAGCAGTTCGTTCATCTCACCCCCGCGCCACCCGCATCACCCCTGCCACCTCGCGCACCACGGCAAACGCGCGCTTCAACTGCGCCAGGTCGCCGATCGTAAACGAAAAGCGCATGAACGCCAGTTCGTCGCGGCTCTGCGTGCGCACCGCGGTGACGTTGATGCGCTCGCGCGCCAGTGCGTCGCCGATGTCGCGCAGCAGTCCCGGCCGGTCGCTCGCCGTCACCACCATGTCGACGCTGTAGGCGCCCGCACCGCTGCCCCATTGCACATCGAGCACTCGCGCGCTGTCGGCCTGCGCCAGGCGCTTCAGGCTTGCGCAATCCTGGCGGTGGATGGAGACGCCGCGCCCGCGCGTGACGAAACCGCGGATCGCATCGGGCGGCACCGGCTTGCAGCACTTGGCGAGCTGCGTGAGCAGGCGATCCATGCCCACCACCAGGATGCCGCTGTCGGCTGCCGCGGCCTTGCGCTTCCTGGGCGCTGCTGGCGGCGATGCCGGCACGAGCCTCGGCCTGGGCGTGGCTTCCGGCTCCTTCGCGCTCTCCCGCTGGTTGAACCAGTGGCGCGCCTTGTTGCGCGCGCGGCTGGTCTTCAGGAACCCGCGTTCCGGACTCAACCAGTCGCGCGACGGCCCGCCCGACTTGGCGACGGTGATTTCCACGCGCTGCCCGCTCTTGAGCGGCGTATCGAGCGGCACGATGCGCCCGTCCACCTTGGCGCCGCGGCAGCGGTGGCCGATGTCGGTGTGCAGCGCGTAGGCGAAGTCGATGGGCGTCGAGCCCTGGGGCAGGTCCACCACCCGGCCCTGCGGCGTCACCGCGTAGATGGTGTCGTCGAGCGCGGCGCGCCGCGTCTTCTCGGCCCAGGTGCCGCTGTCGGCGACCTCGTCGCGCCAGGCCAGAAGCTGGCGCAGCCAGGCGATCTTGTCGTCGAAGGCGCGGTCCGCCCGCGTCGCCGTGCCCTTCTCCTTGTAGCGCCAGTGCGCGGCCACGCCGAGCTCGGCGTGCCGGTGCATCTCCTCGGTACGGATCTGCACTTCCAGCGTCTTGCCGCCGGGCCCGATCACCGCAGTGTGCAGCGACTGGTAAAGGTTGTCCTTGGGCCGCGAGATGTAGTCGTCGAACTCGCGCGCGATCGGCTGCCACAGGTTGTGCGCCGCGCCGAGCGCAGCGTAGCAGTCTTTCACCTCGGGCACGATGACGCGCAGCGCGCGCACGTCGTGCAGCTGCGCGAAATCGACACCCTTGACGCGCATCTTGTTCCAGATCGAATAGATGTGCTTGGGCCGGCCGCTCACCTCGCCCCGGACGCCGTCCGCCTCGAGCTCGCGCGCCAGCGCCGCCATCGCCCCGGCGATGTACTGCTCGCGCTCCATGCGCCGTTCGTCGAGCATTTTCGCGATGCGCTGGTACACCTCGGGCTCGAGAAAGCGGAACGACAGGTCCTCCAGCTCCCATTTCAACTGCCATACGCCGAGGCGGTTGGCGAGCGGTGCGTAGAGGTCGAGCGTCTCGCGCGCGTAGGCCGCGCGTTCCTCGAGCGGGTGCTTCGCGAACCAGCGCAGGGTCTGCGTGCGGCTGCCCAGGCGAATGAGCACCACGCGCACGTCTTCCACCATGCCGAGCAGCATCTTGCGCAGCGTTTCGCTCTGCTGCGCGGCGCTGGCGCGCGTCAGCACCCGCAACTGGTAGAGCTTTTCCACGCCCGCGGCCAACGCGGCGACCTCGGCGCCGAAGCGCGCAGCAAGGATCTCCCGCCCGCGCTCGCCCAGGTACTTGGGCGCCGCGAACAGCACGCCGGCGGCGCGCGCCGCAGGATCGGCACCGATGGCGGCGAGGTTCGCCGCCAGGCCGAGCGCGTGCGGCCACACCGGTTCGCCAGTGGACAATGCCTGGCCCGCGTACAGCGGCTCGGCGAACTCGAGTGCGGCAGCGATCTGCGCGCGCCCCTCGCGCGCCAGGCCCTGCGCAAGCGGCTCGATCGCGCCGGCGCTGTTTTGCGGGTGTAACTGCACCACGGAGACCATGCAGGTATTGTAGCGAGGACCATGCCAGGCACCCGATGGGTTGGCTGAGGAACTGGAAGCGCCGGCGCGTACTCGCGCGCCACCGCATCGACGAGCGGCTCTGGAACGCAGTGCTTTCGGGCCTGCCGTTCCTGCGCGGATTGTCGCCGCCGGAATCGCGGCGCCTGCGCGAGTTGTCGCTGCTGTTCCTGGCCGAGAAGCAGTTCTCCGGCACGCGCGGCTTCGCACTCGACGACGCCATGCGCCTGTCGATCGCGGTGCAGGCATGCCTGCCGATCCTCGAGCTGGGCATCGACCGCTATGACGGTTGGAGCGAGATTGTCGTGCATCCCGGTGACTTCAAGGTCCCGGTAAGGGAGACCGACGACCATGGCGTGGTGCACGAATTCGACGACCAGCGCGCCGGTGAATCCTGGCAGGGCGGGCCGGTGGTGCTGTCCTGGGACACCGCAGCGCACGCGCCCGACATGAACGTCGTAATCCACGAATTCGCGCACAAGCTCGACATGGCGACCGGCGAGGCCGACGGCCTGCCGCCGCTGCATTCCGGCATGGACCGGCGCGCGTGGGTCGTGGCCTTTCGTGCCGCCTACGAAGGATTCTGTGATGCGGTGGACCGCGAAAGAGAAACCTGGCTCGACCCCTACGCCGCGGAGGCACCGGCGGAATTCTTCGCCGTGATCAGCGAGGCGTTCTTCCAGTCGCCGAACGAAACGCGGCGACGCTATCCTGACGTCTACGACCAGCTCAGGCTGTTCTACCGGCAGGATCCAGCGGCGCGGCTACCAACATGAAAACCCTGCTCATCGTCTTTCACACCGGCGGCGTAAAAACCGCGCAGATGGCCGAAGCCGTCGAGCGTGGCGCACGCGGCGAGGAAAGCGTGCGCGTGGTGATGAAGCGCTGCGCGGAGGCGGGTCCCGAGGACGTGCTCGCGGCCGACGGACTGATCCTCGGCACGCCGGAGAACTTCGGCTACATGTCGGGGATGATGAAGGACTTTCTGGAGCGGATCTTCTACGCCTGCGAGGGCAAGGTTGAAGGTCGGCCGTGGGCGCTGTTCGTCGGCGCGGGCCAGGACGGCAGCGGCGCGGTGAGTTCGGTGGAACGCATCGTCACCGGCTTGCGCCTGAAGAAGATCTGCGAGCCGATTGTCGTGGTGAAGGAATTAAGACCCGAGCAGCTCGCCGCCTGCGAGGAACTCGGCGCCGCGATGGCAGCCGGGCTGGCCGCCGGCATCGTGTAGAGCGTCTAGAGCCTGACGCGCGGCGCGCCAGGCGCACCCTGCGCCAACCGCCCGTCATCCACGGGTTGCCCGGCCACCTGCCGGATCGGCACCAACCCCGCCCAGATCGGCAGCGCGTAGTCCTCGTCATCGTCCACCGGGGGCCCGGTGCGCACTTTCGCCACCGCTTCCTCGATGTGCATGCCGAGCACTGTAGTCGCCTTCAGCTCCTGCTTGTTCACCGGCCGCAGCTCGGGCCAGCGCCCCGGGTACAGGCGCTCGACGAAGGCTTCCATCTTCGCAAGCTTTTCTTCCGGCTCGGTGACCTTGTAGGGCTTGCCGAAGATCATCACCGACCGATAGTTGATCGACTTGTGAAAGCCCGAGCGGGCCACGACCAGGGCATCCAGATGCATCACCGTCAGGCACACGCGCGGGCTTTTTTCCAGCGCTACCAACATGCGGCTCTTGGACGAGCCGTGCCAATACACGGCATCTCCCTCGCGCCAGTAGGCGGTCGGCGTGACATAGGGGTGCTGGTCGATGACGTAGCCGACGTGGCAGATGAAGCCAGCGTCGAGGATCGAGTAGACGGTATCGCGATCGTAGCGCGCTCGCCCGGGCAGGCGCTTGATCCTGGTGCGTGCGGTGGGGCTGAAGTCTTTCACTCGTGGCTCCGGGTTGGAACGCGCATGTTAGCAGCGGCGCCATGGCGGACGCGGCCCTGTTCGGTAGACTGCATCCATGGCCCCGGACCCGCTCGCCGCCTACGACACGCTCACCGCCGGCCGCACGCGCTTTGTGCGCGTGGACGAGCTGTGCCGCCTGGCGGCGGAGCGCTTTCCCGGCCTGGTGCCTGGGGCGCAGGAGCTCGCGGCGGAAGCGGGCCGCGCGCAACGCGACAAGCGGGGACTGGAGAAGGCGCAAGGCGCGTTCCTCGCCGCGGTGCTCTCCGACCCGGCGGCCGGCACGCACCTGTGCCACGCGATGCTGCAGCCGCGCGCCGACGCGCGCGCCCATCTCGCCACCTACGAAGCCAAGGGCGAGCTGGTGCTCGGCGGTGCGCACCTCAAGCGCCAGGGCAAGGCTACGGTGCTGACCATGCGCAATCCCAGATATCTCAATGCCGAGGACGAAACCACGCTCGACGGCATGGAGATCGCGGTGGACGTGGCACAGCTCGACAGGAAATCCGAGCTCTGCGTGCTGCGCGGCGACCCGGTCGAGCATCCCAAGCACGCCGGCCAGCGCGTGTTCGGCGCCGGCATCAACCTCACGCATCTCTACCAGGGCAAGATCCGCTTCCTCTGGTACCTGATTCGCGACCTCGGCTTGGTCAACAAGCTCTACCGCGGCCTTGCGCTGCCCGACGCGCATCCCGAGACCGACTGCATCGAGAAACCCTGGGTGGCGGCGGTGGAGCGCTTTGCCATCGGCGGGCACTGCCAGCTTCTCCTCACCATGGATTACGTGCTCGCCGCCGAGGACGCCTACATGACGCTGCCGGCGAGGAAGGAAGGCATCATCCCGGGGGCGGCGAACTTGAGGTTGCCGCGCTTCGTCGGCGCGCGCGTCGCGCGCCAGGCGATCCTCGCCGGGCGGCGCCTGGATTGCGCGAGCGCCGCAGGACGGAAGATCTGCGACGAGATCGTGCCGGCGACCGGCATGGACCAGGCGATCGAGCGCACCATCGATCACCTGACCAACTCCGGCGTGGTGAGCGCGGCGGGCAACCGGCGCGCGTTCCGCGCGGGCGAAGAACCGCTCGACACGTTCCGGCGCTACATGGCCGTGTACTCGCGCGAGCAGGTGCTGTGCCATTTCAGCCCGGCGCTGATCGCCAATCTGGAGCGCCATTGGGACGCCGCCAACCGCAGGCTATGAAAGCAGGAACTCGCGCACGATCCTGATCTGGTCCTCGTGCAGCAGCGTCGGCGCATGGCCGACGCCCGGCAGCTCCGCCAGCTTCGCCTTCGGACCGCGCTGCGTCATCTGCTCCGCGGTCGCCTTCGACAGCAGATCCGACTGCGCGCCGCGGATCACCAGCGTCGGGCAGCGGATGGCGTCCCACACCGGCCACAATTCCACGTCCTTTTCCGGCATCTGTTTCCGGTAAGGCTCGGCGATTTTCGGGTCGTAGTGGAAGCGGTAGCTGCCGTCAGGGTTCTGGCGCAGCACGACCTCGGTGAGAAAGCGCCACTCCGCGTCCGTGTGCGGCCCGAAAGGCGCCGAAGTCGCGCGCACTACCTGCTCCGCGGCTTCGATGGAGGGAAACGCCGGCGCCGCACCGAGATAGGCGCCGATGCGCTCGAGCGCCGCTTTGGCGATCACCGGCCCGGCGTCGTTCAGCACCAGCCGCGCCACCGGCGAGTCCTTCTGCGCCGCAAGCGCCATGCCGATCAGCGCGCCCATCGACGTGCCGACCCAGTGCACCTGTTCGACGTCCAGGCGCGCGATCAGCGTCACCATGTCGGACACGTACTGCGGGACGGCGTAGAGCATCGGATCGGCGAGCCAGTCGGAGTCGCCACGTCCGGCAACATCCGGGCACACCACGCGGTAACGCTCGCTGAGCGCGCGTGCCAGGTTGTCGAAGTCGCGCGCGCAGCGCGTAAGGCCGTGCACGCACACCAGCACCCGCGGATTGGCGGGTTCGCCCCACTCCAGGTAGGCGACGCGGTGCAGGCCCGCGGCGGAGGCGCATTGCACGCGCCGCCAGCGCGGTGCGGCGCTCAGGCGGCGCCTCTAGCGCCGTTCCACTTCTCCACCAGCTTGCCGGCCTCGATCGCCGCCCCGCCGCGCGCGCCGTCCTTGTCCCATTCGACCTCCACGCGCAGCTCCTCGAACGCGCGCGTCGCTTCGACGAACGCGGGAAACGGCACGCCCCGTTCGAGCTCGAAGCGGTACTCGAGCTCACCGGGGCGGTGGTGCTCGGTGTAGTTCTCCGCGTCGGCGTCGCGCACCATCAGCCAGCGCACGCGCTCGCGGAAATCCTCGAAGCGCCCGGCGCTGCCGGTGACGCGCACCACGGCCGTGAACGGCATCAGGCGCTGTATTTGAACGACAGCGACAGCCGCGTGCGGAACTGGGTGAGCTTGCCGTTCTCGACCTTGACGTCGAGCTTGGTGACTTCCGCGATGCGCAGGTCGCGCAGCGATTTTGCGGCGGTCTTCACGGCGTTGCGCGCCGCTTCTTCCCAGGAATTCGGGCTGGTGCCGATGACTTCGGTGACGCGATAAACCGCAGTGGCTTCTTTTGCCATGACGACTCCTCCTTGAGCGTGGACGGGAGAACCCCGCGCGGGCAGTTTACGCCCCGGGAGGCGGAACGTGCCAGTAGCGCGCGCGGCGCGCGCGTTCGGCTTCGGCGACCGGGCCCGCCGGCGCGAGGCGCACAGTCACTGCGCCATCGCGGTCGGTGCGCAACAGCGCGATGCCCAGGGCCGCGTAGCGCTCGAGGACCTCGGTGTGCGGGTGGCCGAAGCGGCTGCGGTAGCCGGTGGCGGCCACCGCCAGTTTCGGACGCACGGCAGCGAGGAATGGCGCAGAGGAGGAACTGCGGCTGCCGTGGTGCGGCACCAGCAGCACGTCGGCGCGCGGCGCGGCGTCAGCCAGCGCCAGCGCGCGCTCCGCCGCGCGCTCGATGTCGCCGGTGAGGAGCATCGACGCGCCTGGCGCGCTCACGCGCAGTACGCAGCTCTCGTCGTTGCGCCGCCGCGCGACCGCGCCCTGCTGCGGATGCAGGATTTCGAAGCGCACTCCGTCCCAAGTCCATGCCTGGCCGCGCAGGCAGCGGGCCGGCGTGCCGGCCATCGACAGCGCAGGATGGCGCTCCGGCAGCGAGGACAGCACCGCACGGACGTCCAGATTCTCCAGCACCGACACGGCACCGCCTGTGTGGTCGGTGTCGTTGTGCGTCAGCACGAAGGTGTCGAGGCGCGCCACACCGAGCGCGCGCAACGTGGGCACGACGATGCGCTCGCCGCTGTCGCTCTCTCTGCCGTAGGCCGGGCCCGCGTCGTAGAGCAGCGCATGGCGCGCCGTGCGCACCAGCACCGCCAGCCCCTGGCCGACGTCGAACGCCGTCACCCAGGCCTCGCCGGGCGCAGGCGCTGGTGCTGGCAGCGCGACCGCGGGCAGCATCAGCGCCAGGCCGCTGGCGCGCCAGGGAAAGCCGCGCGGCAACAGGAGCCAGGCCACACCGGCGAGCGCGAGCAGCGTCGCCCAGAGCGGCGGAACGTGCTGACGCCAGAGCGCCACCGGAAGTTGCGCGCACCATTCCAGGTATTCGAGCAACCACTGCGTGAGCCAATGCGCCAGGTGCAGAAACGCATCGACCGGCACGAGCGCCGCAAGGAGCGCAAGGGGGGTAATCACCGCGGACACCAGCGGGATGGCGAGCGCGTTGGCGAGCGGCCCCACCACCGACACCGTCGAGAACAGAAACAGCGCCGCGGGCGAGAGCCCAACGGTGATCGCCCATTGCACCCGCAGCCACTGCAACGGGCGCGACTCGCCCTCGGTCCAGCCGGCCGACACGTAGAAGATGAGTGCCACGGCGCCGAAGGACAGCCAGAAGCCGGCCTGCAGCACCGCCCAGGGGTCCATTGCCGTCACCGTGGCGAGCGCCAGCGCCAGCGTGCGCAGCGGCGAGGCGATGCGCCCGCACCACAGGGCCAGCGCCACTACCGTCACCATGTAAAAGGTGCGCTGCGCAGGCACCGCGAATCCGGCGAGCAGCGTATAGCCGAGCGCCGCCGCAATCGCCACCGCGGCGCCCGCCTTGCGCGCGGGCAGCGCGAGCGCGAGGCGCGGCACACGCCGCCAGAACGCCGCCACCAGCCAGGCGCACAGGCCCGAGACCAGCGTCACGTGCAGCCCGGAGATGCTCATCAGGTGCGTGACGCCGGTCTGCCTGAACAAGCGCCACTCTTCGTTGGATATGGCGCGCTGCTCGCCGATGGCGAGCGCGGCGAGTATGCCGGCGGCGGGCGTTTCGCCGAGGATTCTCCTGAAGCGCTCGCGCACCACTGCGCGCGCCCGCTCGATGCGGTCGGCGAGGCTGTTGCGCTCACCGAGGCGGCGCGCCGCCTTGCCGTGGCGCACGTAGCCGGTGGCGCCGATGCCGCGCTCGGTAAGCCAGGCCTCGTAGTCGAAGCCGTGGGGATTGGCGTGGCCATGAGGCTGGCGCAAGCGCACGCCCAGCAGCCAGCGTTCGCCCGGATTCACGGCGGGCGCCCCTTCTGTCGAAGCATCGAAATACCAGGCGAGGAGGATTCTTCGCGGCACACGTTCAGGCGCGGACTCGATCTCGAATTCGAAGCGCAGGCTCCGCTCGCCCGCCGCGGGCAGGCTCGCCACCACCCCTGCGACCTCAAGGTCGCGGCCCTCCAGTTCAGGGGACAGGCGATCGGCAATGCGCAGTTGCGCCCAGCCCGCCGCCCAGAGAAATCCGATCGCGAATGCCGCCGGCAGGAGCAGCTTTCGCCGCCACGCTGCGAGCGCCACGCACACCGGGAACAAGGCGAGCCACGCCGGCGTGGGCAGCGCCGACTGCTGTTGCAGGAGCAGCACCCCGGCGGTGAACGCGAGCGCGGCCCCGGTCATCTAGAATCAACGCACCGGCCCTGCGCCGGATGACCCGATGCCGCGCAAGTTTTTCCGCAAGTACCTGCCCAGCGCCGCCAGCGTGCGCGAGAACCGACTGGTGGCGATGTTCGGCACGCTGCTGCACCACCCGAACCTGTGGCACCTCAACCGGGATTCGGTGGCGGGCGCGGTGGCGATCGGGCTGTTCGCGGGCCTGGTGCCCGGACCCCTGCAGATGCTCACCGCGCTCGCGCTCGCCATCCCGCTGCGGCGCAATCTGCCGGTGGCGCTGCTGACGACGTTCTACACCAACCCGTTCACCATCGTGCCGCTGTACCTCCTCGCCTACGGCTATGGCAGCCTGCTGCTCGGCGGCGGGCACGGCAGGGCGAAGATCGAGCCCTTCGAGATGGACTGGGGGCACTTCATCGATTCGATGGCGCGCCTGCTCGACTGGTCGCTGGCGCTGGGCAAACCGCTGTTCGTCGGGTTGGTGGCGCTCGCACTCACGCTGGCGGCGCTGGGCTACGTCGCCGTGCAACTCGGCTGGCGCGCCTACGTGATGCTCGCCTGGCGGCAGCGCCGGAAAGCGCGCCGTTAAATGGGGACAGACCTCATTATTCTCATTTGCAAATGAGAATAATGAGGTCTGTCCCTATTTGGCTTGCAGCAACCCGTCGCGCAGCTCGAGCACGCGCTCGGCGCGCGCGGCGAGCGCAGCGTCGTGGGTGACGATGACGAACGCCGTGCCGCGCATTGCGGAAAGCTTCACCATCGCCTCGAACACCTCGTCCGCGGTATGCGTGTCCAGGTTGCCGGTGGGTTCGTCGGCCAGCACGCAGGCGGGCTCGGTGACCAGCGCGCGCGCGAAGGCGGCGCGCTGACGCTCGCCGCCCGAGAGCTCGCCCGGCCGGTGCTCCAGCCGCCCGCCCAGTCCGATCTCGGCGAGCGTGCTGCTCGCTCGCGCCAGCGCCTGCGCCCGGTCCATGCGCCGGATGAACAGCGGCATGGCGACGTTCTCGAGGGCGGTGAATTCCGGCAGCAGGTGATGGAACTGGTAGACGAAGCCGAGCGTCGCGTTGCGCACGCGCCCGCGCTCCGCCTCGCCCATGGCGCTGAACGGCCTGCCCTGCACGCTCACCGTGCCCGCGCTCGGCGCATCCAGCCCGCCCAGGAGGTGCAGCAGCGTCGATTTGCCCGAACCCGACTTGCCCATGATCGCCACGCGCTCGCGCGCACGCACGGAGAAATCCACGCCCGCGAGCACCGGCACCGGCTGCGGGCCCTGGTAGGTCTTTTTCAGCCCGCTGCAGGACAGCACCGCCTCACTCATAGCGCAGCGCCTCCGCCGGGTTGACGCGCGAGGCGCGCCAGCTCGGGTACAGCGTGGCGAGAAACGACAGCAGCAGCGATACCACGGTGATCGTGGCGACGTCCGACGCCTCCACCTGCGAGGGCAGGTCTGGAATCATGTACACGTCCTTGGCGAGGAATTTGAAGCCGAGCACGGCTTCCAGCGCCGGTACCACGGTCTCGATGTTGAGCGCCAGTGCCACGCCCCCGGCCACCCCGAGCAGGGTGCCGATCACCCCGATCACCGCGCCCTGCACCATGAAGATCTGCATCACCGATCCAGGCGCCGCGCCGAGCGTGCGCAGGATGGCGATGTCGGCCTGCTTGTCGGTGACCAGCATCACCAGCGTGGAGACCACGTTGAACGCGGCCACGGCGATGATCAGCACCATGATGATGAACATCATGCGTTTCTCGATCTGAATGGCGCGGAACAGGTTCGGATGGGCGCGCGTCCAGTCGAAGGCGTACAGATCGCGGTCCATATTTACAGTGACCTCGCGCGCCACCGTGCGCGCCTGGAACAGGTCGTCGAGCTTGAGCCGCACGCCGGATACCGCGTCGCCGATCTGGTACAGGCGCTGCGCATCGGCGAGGTGCACCAACGCCAGCGCGGCGTCGGCCTCGTTGAAGCCGACATTAAAGATGCCGACCACCGTGAACTGCTTGAGGCGCGGCACCACGCCCGCCGGCGTGACATTGCCCTGCGGGATGATGAGGGCCACCTTGTCGCCCGCGAGCGCGCCCAGCGCGCGCGCCAGGTCGGCGCCGAGCACGATGCCGAACTCCCCCGGCTGCAGCGCTTCGAGGCGACCCGCCGTCATGTGTTCGCCGAGGTCCGTGACGCGCAACTCCTGCTCAGGCAACACCCCGCGCACCTGCACGCCGCGCGCCGCCCTGCCGAAACTGAGCATGCCCTGGCCGCTGACATAAGGCGCCGTCGCCAGCACGCGCGGATTGCCGGCGGCCGCGCGCGCCACGCCCTGCCAGTCCGCCATCCCGCCGCGCGCATCGGCGATCTGCACGTGCGAGGCGATGCCCAGGATGCGCGTGCGGATCTCGGTCTGGAAGCCGTTCATCACCGAGAGCACCACGATCAGCGCGGCGACGCCGAGCGCGAGGCCGGCCATGGAAATGAGCGAGATGAAGCTGATGAAGTGGTTGCGGCGCTTGGCGCGGGTGTAGCGCAGGCCGACGAGGAGCTCGTAACGCACGGTGGCGCGAGAATACTACAATGCCCTGCATGCTCACGGTCTACGGCATGGCGGATTCGGGCAACTGCTACAAGGTGAAGCTGGCGCTGGAGCAGCTCGCGCTGCCGTACCGCTGGGTGGAAGTGGATTCGACCCAGGGCGGCACGCGCACGGCGGAATTCCTCGCGCGCAATCCCAACGGCAAAGTGCCCACGCTGCAACTCGAGGACGGCAGCCATCTGCCCGAGTCGAACGCCATCCTTTACTACCTGGCGGAGGGCACGCCGCTCCTGCCCGCGGACAAGGTAGGCCGCGCGCGCGCCCTGCAGTGGATGTTCTTCGAGCAGTACAGCCACGAGCCCTACATCGCGGTGGCGCGCTTCATCCTGCGCTATCTGCCCGCCGACGCGCCAAGGCGCAGTGAATTGCCGCGGCCGCAGGAACGCGGCCGCCAGGCGCTGGCGGTGATGGAGCAGCACCTTTCGACCGCGCCGTACTTTGCCGGCGCGCGCTACTCGGTCGCCGACATCGCGCTTTACGCCTATACGCACGCCGACGACGACGGCGGCTTCCGGCTTGGAGATTTCCCGGCAGTGAAGGACTGGATCGCGCGCGTCGCCTCGCAGCCGCGCCACGTCGCGCCGGGATGACGCTGTTGTTCCTGAAGGGCCTGGCGTTCGGCTTTCTGCTCGCCGCCACCGTCGGGCCGATGTGGGTGCTGTGCTTCCGGCGCACGGTGGCCTTTGGTGCGCTCACCGGTTTTGCCTCCGGCATGGGCATCGCGGCGGCCGATGGGCTGTACGGCGCGGTGGCTGCCTTCGGCCTGACCGTGATTTCCGGTTTCCTCCTCGAGCACAGTTTCTGGATCGGCCTGGGGGGCGGTGGTTTCCTGGTCTATCTCGGCATGCGCACGCTCGCCTCCCGGCCGGCACTGGACGGCATCACCGCGAAACCCGCGAGCCTCGCCGCGGCCTTTCTCTCCACCTTCGGCCTCACGCTCGCCAACCCGCCGACGATCCTCGCTTTCGCGGCGATCTTTGCCGGCCTGGGCCTCGCGGCGCACGCCGATTACTGGCTCGCGGCGGCGATCGTCGCCGGCGTATTCCTCGGCTCGGCGGCGTGGCAGCTGATCCTCGCCGTCGGCGCCGGCGCGCTGCGCGGGCGCGTCGGTCCGCGCGTGCTGCGCGCCATCAACGTCGTCTCCGGTTTCGCCATCCTCGGCTTCGCCGCCTGGCAGCTGGCGCGCCTTTTGCGGTAGAGTCGCCGTACTGGACGTATATTCATGTTGGGCCCCGCCCCGCAATTGCTCGACGCGCCGCTCGCCATCGTCGACCTGGAGACCACCGGGGCGCACCCCGCGCACGATCGGGTGACCGAGATCGCGGTGATCGAGGTGGACGGCGGCGAGGTCGCCGGCGAATGGAGCACGCTGGTCAATCCCGGTACCAGCATCCCGCCCGCCATCCAGGCGCTCACCGGCATCACCAACGACATGGTGGCCGACGCGCCGAGCTTTGGCTCGCTCGCCGCGCAGTTGCACGAGCGGCTCGAGGGCCGCGTGCTGGTGGCGCACAACGCGCGCTTCGACTACGGCTTTCTCAAGCAGGAGTTCGAGCGCGCAGGACTGCTGTTTCGAGCGAAGACGCTGTGCACGGTGTGGCTCTCGCGGCGCCTGTACCCCGAGCACGCGCGGCACAACCTGGACAGCGTGATGCAGCGCCACGGCATCGAATGCAAGGCGCGCCACCGCGCGCTGGGCGACGCCGACGCGGTGTGGCAGTTCCTGTGCGCCGCAGCGGCCGAGTGCGGCGAGGAGGTGGTGGCGGTGGCAGCGCGCCAGCTCGTGCAGCAAGCCTCGCTGCCCGCGCACCTGGACCGCGCGATGGTGGATGCGATCCCGGATGCGCCCGGGGTGTACCTTCTTTACGGCGAAGGCGCTGCGCCGCTCTACATCGGCAAGAGCGTCGCCATGCGTACGCGCGTGCTGCAGCATTTCGCCGACGACCTGCGCTCCTCGAAGGAGATGCAGATCGCGCGCGAGGTGCGCCGCATCGAGTGGCGGCGTACCGCCGGGGAGCTCGGCGCGCTGCTGCTCGAAGCACAGCTGGTAAAGGAGCTGCTGCCGGCGTTCAACCGGCAGTTGCGCCGCGCCGCGGCGCTCGCCGCCCTGAAGACCTTCGCCTGGCCCTGGCGCGGGCCGGTGGGTGTGGTCGAGGAGGACGCGGCGCGCGATGCCACCGAGCTGCACGTGATCCACCAGTGGTGTTATCTCGGCACTGCGCGCTCGGAGGACGAGATTCCGGCATTGCTCGAAGACACACGCCGGCCGCGCTTCGACCTCGACCGGTACAAGATCCTCGCCCGGCACCTGCGGACCAAGCGCGCGCGCGTGATCGAACTGCCGTGCACGTCGAGCTGATCGTCCCGGGGCTGCTGGATGTGCCGCCGGCATTACGCCTGCCGGCGCTGGAAGTGCTGCTGGCGCGCGGGCGCGCGGCCTCCGTCAACCCGCAAGGCGTGCAGTCCTGGCTGGGCGATGCCTTCGGCGTGCGCCCGCTGCCCGCGGGCGCGCTGACTGCCGGCGCCGAAGGATTCTGGCTGCGCGCGGACCCGGTGCACCTGAGCGTGATGGGCGACCGGCTGGTGCTGGTGCCGGTCGCGGGCCTTACGCGCGCGGAGGCCGAAGCGCTCACCGGCACGCTCAACCGCCATTTCTCCGGCACGCACGAGTTTCGCTGCGACCATCCGGATCGCTGGGTGATGCGCACCGCGCCCGCGGCGTTCGAGGCGCCGCCCACTGCGGAAATCGCCGGACGCGACGTCGATTCGCACCTGCCCGGCGGAACTTGGCCGGCCCTGCTGAACGAGATCCAGATGGCGTTGCACGAGCACCCGATGACCGGGCAGCACGAGTACCCGGTCAACAGCGTGTGGCTGTGGGGCCCCGGCAGCTTGCCGGCGGCCGTCACCTGCCCCTGGCGTTCCGTGACTGCAGATGACCCGGTGGCCCTGAGCCTGGCGCGCATCGCCGGCGTGCGCCACCAGACACTGCCGCGCAATGCCGGGACCTGGCTCGCGGAGATGCCAGAGGACGAGCACCACGTCGTGATGCTGGAGATTGCGCACGAATCGCTGGAATCGGACTGGTGCGCGCCGCTGCTCGCCGCGCTCAAGCGCGGCCGCGTCGGCCTGGTCACGCTGCGTGCGCCGGAGGCGGGATTCGCCGTCGAAATCGCCCGCAGGGACCTGCGCCGCTTCTGGCGCCGCGCACGCGCCGTGGGCAGCCATGCGGCTCGTTGAGCGCCCTTACGCCGAGACCGACCGCCGCGCGCTGATTGCCGCCGGGCTGCACCCGGTGCTCGCGCGCGTGTACGCGGCGCGGCGCATCCACTCTGCCGCCGAACTCGACGACGATTTCAAGCGCCTGCTGCCGCCCGCGTCGCTGGCGCACTGCGAGGACGCGGCGGTGTTGCTCGCCGATGCCATTGCCGCGGGAAAGAAGCTCCTCATCGTCGCCGACTACGACGCCGACGGCGCCACTGCCTGCGCGGTTGGGGTGCGCGCGCTGCGGCGGATGGGCGCGCAGGTCGATTACCTGGTGCCGAACCGCTTCGAGCTGGGTTACGGCCTCACGCCCGAGCTGGTGGACATCGCCGCTGCGCGCAAGCCGGATCTGCTCATCACGGTGGACAACGGCATCGCCAGCGTCGAAGGCGTGGATCGTGCACGCGCGTTGGGCATCGCCACGCTGATCACCGATCATCATCTGCCCGCCAGCGAGCTGCCGCGCGCCGAGTGCATCGTCAATCCGAACCAGCCCGGCTGCGGCTTCGCCTCGAAATCCATCGCCGGCGTGGGCGTGATGTTCTACGTGATGCTGGCGCTACGCGCCGAGTTGCGCAAACGCGGCGCCTTCAAGGAGGTGGCGGAGCCCAATCTTGCTGCGCTTACGGGCCTGGTGGCCCTCGGTACGGTCGCCGACGTGGTGCCGCTCGATGCCAACAACCGCATCCTCGTGTCGCAGGGTCTGAAGCGCCTGCGCGCCGGCAAGGCGCAGCCAGGGCTGGAGGCGCTGTTTCGCGCCGGCGGCCGCGATGCGGCGCGCGCCAGCGGCTTCGACCTGGGCTTCGTGCTCGGGCCGCGGCTGAACGCGGCGGGACGGCTCGCGGACATGAGCCTCGGCATCGAGTGCCTGGTGACGGACGACGAGGCGCGCGCGGCGAACTGCGCGCAGGAGTTGGACCGGCTGAACCGCGAGCGGCGCCGCATCGAGGGCGAGATGCTGGAGCAGGCGCGCGCCGCGGCGGACGCGGTGGCGGATCAGCCGGGCGCCGCCGCAACATTTTTCGACCCCGATTGGCACCAGGGCGTGGTCGGCATCCTCGCGTCGCGGCTGCGCGAGCGGCTGCACCGGCCGGTGATCTGCTTCGCGAAAGCGAAGGATGGAGAGTTGCGCGGCTCCGGGCGCTCGATCCCCGGATTCCATCTGCGCGATTGCCTGGACCTCGTGTCCAAGCGCGCGCCCGAATTGATCGTGCGCTTCGGCGGGCATGCGCAGGCGGCGGGCCTGACGCTGCGTGCAGCGGACCTCGAACGTTTCACCGAGGCTTTTGCCGGCGCCGCGGCGCAGACCATGCCCGCCGAGGCGCTCACGCGCACGGTGGAAACCGACGGCGAGCTGGAGCCGCAGCAGCGCTCGCTGTCGCTGGCGCAACTCTTGGAGGAACGCATCTGGGGGCAAGGCTTTCCGCAGCCGTTGTTCTGCGATACATTCGCGCTCGAGAGCCAGCGCGTCGTCGGCGAGAAGCATTTGAAGCTGAAACTCATGCAGGACGGCAGGCGGCTGGAAGCCATGCGCTTCAATTCGCTCGATCCCCTGCCCGCCAAATTTCGTGCCGCCTACCGCTTGAGCGTGAACGAGTTCAACGGGCTGCAGTCACTACAGATCAACCTGGAGCACGTGGAAACGCCATGAGAACGCTGTTATTGCTGCTCGCCGCCCCGCTCATCGGTTGGGCCGCGGACAAGCCCGTGGACGCCGGGCCTTACGTGCCCTCGCCGCAGAGCGTGGTCTCGGACATGCTCAAGCTCGCCGACATCGGCCCCAAGGATTTCGTCATCGACCTGGGGTCGGGTGACGGCCGCATCGTGCTCACCGCGGCGAAAGTATTCGGCGCGAGCGGCTTCGGCGTCGAGATCAAGGACGAGCTGGTCAAGCTCTCCAATGCCGCGGCGCAGAAGGAAGGCGTCGCCGGGCGCGTCAAGTTCATCAAGGCGGACCTGTTCAAGACCGACATCTCGAAGGCCACGGTGCTCACCATGTACCTGCTCCCGGACACGGTGAACATGCTGAAGAACAAGCTGCTCGGCGAGCTCAAGCCGGGCACCAAGGTGCTCTCGCACGACTATCCCCTGTCGGGCTGGATCCCGGAGAAGTACGTGCAGATGGACCTCGAGGACAAGGTGCAGATCAGCGGCGTCACCACCACCCTGATCTACTTGTACATGGTGCCGGCCAGGGTGCAGGGGCGCTGGAGCGCAAGCGTGCCGGCGTCGGTGGGCAAGGGGCCGTTGACGCTGAACCTCAAGCAGCAGGTGACGCGCGTCTCGGGCAGCGCGCGCCTGGAGGGCAAGGAAGCGGTGCTCGAGGACCTGAGGATTCGCGGCGACCAGATCTCCTTTCGCCTCGCGGGCAGGAAGGTGGCGTTCGCCGGCACGGTGAAAGGCGACGCCATCGAGGGCCAGGTGGATGCAGGCGGCACGAAGGCGCCCTGGCGCGCCACGTTGGGGAAATGATGGACAGGAAACGCGTCAATTCCTCGAAAATCCGCGCGGTCGGCTACGACGAGAAAAGCCAGATCCTGGAAATCGAATTCTCCAACGGGCAGATCACCCAGTACGTGAAGGTCTACCCTGAGGTCTACCGCCGCTTCATGGCGGCGCCCAACCCCACCACCTTCTACGACGACAAGATTGCCGAGGATTACACCGGCCGGCGCGTTTAGCGCCTTGTGGTTGCTGCTCGCCGCCGCGCCCGCGGCGGCGCTCGAATCCCCGTTCGTCGCCACCACCCACGGCGCCAAGTGCAATTTGGATTCCGCGGGCTACTTGAACTGCCACTACCGCGTCGGCGCGGAACTGGAATTCACGCTCAAGCGCGTCGCCGAGCCCGACGTGCGACTGGAAATCCAGCGCTCCGATCCAGAGGGGGATTACTTCGTCGCGCCGAAGCTGGAAGGCCGCTGCGCGGTCGTGCGCCATGGCCGGCGCGGACTGGAGGGCGGCGGGTCGATGACACGGTTTGCCTCGGTGTCCGGGAAGAATGGGTTTGTCTACCGGTCGTTGAGGGAGTGCAGGTTGTCGCGGTAATGGCGGGTGCTTCCTGCGCTGTTCCGTCTGCGGTGCTAACGTGGCATGAATGACGGCGAACGTACTCAAGCACGCGGTGCCGCAGACCGCCATTCGTGACCGTTAGACCCACCGTCGGCAACTTCATGGCACTAAGCTGCAGGCAGCTTGCTTTCATCGCCATATTCGCGCTTTTCGCGTTGCATGCCGGCGCCAAAACGATCACCGACGCACGCTACGCGGCCCCGGTGGAGCGCTACGGGCACTTCGCTCTGGGCCGGCCCCACGAGTACGGCCGCCTGATGGTAACCACCGACTCCGGACGCAGCCTCGAACTGCTGCTTCGCGAGGACGAGGTCTTCGAGGGGATCTTGTGCCGCGGCTGGTACGGCTGGCGGCAGGCGAGCCGGATGAGATCCTCGCCATCGTCAGCCAGCGTGACAGCGGCTCGCGGCTCATGATGGTTCGCTTGCGCGGCGGCCGTCTCGAGATCAGCGCGCAATCCCCGGCAATCGGCACGCCGAAGCGCTGGCTGAACCCGGTCGGCGTTGCCGACCTGGACGGTGACGGGCGCGCCGAGATTGCGGCGGTCACGACTCCGCATATCGGCGGCACGCTGAGGGTCTACCGGCGACAAGGCGACGAACTGGTCGAGGTTGCCGCCCTTGCGGGTTTCTCGAATCATATCTACGGCTCGAAGGAGCTGGGACTGTCGGCGCCGGTGTCAATCGCCGGCCGGATGCGCCTGCTGGTTCCGGACGCGGCGCGCCTGCAGCTGCGAGTCATTGCGCTGGAGGGCGGCCGCCTGTTCGAAACGGGCCGGTGCGCTCTCTCCGCGCCCGTGACTGGCGCAATGACGGTGATGTCACCCTCTGCGGTCTCGGTCGGCCTGCTTTCCGGGCGCCAGGTGATCGTTCCAGATGCGTGCCGCAAGTAACCGGGTGCCGCGAGGCGTGGGCCGCCGATCGGCGCGTCGCGCACCTCCACGTAAAGCGAACGATTCAGGAAGAACACCATGCCTACCCGCCGCCACCTCGCCCTGCTCCTGCTCCTTGCCTTCCATACCGAACTGCACGCGCAGACGGACGAACCGATGATCCGCTGGGACTGCGATTCCGCCGGCAACAAGCTCACCCTGGAAATGGTGCAGCCGCCCGTGGCCAAGGTGAACGCAAGGGAGCTCATCTTGCTCAACGGCACCGTGCTTTTCGAGCAATGCCGCCTGGGCAAGGCAAACTGGACATTGCTGGTCGACCTGGTCGAATACGCATCCGGCCGCTGCGAGGTCGAGCCCGACACCATCGTCAGCCTGCTGCGCAATGACCAACTGGTGATTTCGTCGGTCGTGATCGGCGAAAACTGCGGCGAGCGGCCCGTGCTGAGCGCGGCGCGAATCACCGAGCCGGGGAACGGCGAGGATGGGAAGATCGAACTCTGTACCGCAAGGACCTACGGCGCCGAGAGGCGCTGCTCGCCCCTCCGTCTGCGTGGCATTAAGCAGGCCATCGACAACGACGCGATTGCCGCCCATGCCAGGCGAAGCGCGGGAAAGCCCCGCTGACCCTCAGCGCCCCTCGCGACTCAGGCTGTAGTACGTCCCTGTAAATATCACCGCCGCGCCGACAAGGATCAGCGGGTCGAGCGGCTCGGCATAGAAGGCCGCGCCCACCACCGCGATCAGCGGCAGCCGTACAAAATCGATCGGCACCACTACCGTCGCATCCGCAAGCTTGAACGCCCGCGTCATGCAGTAATGCGCGGTGTAGCTCCCTACCCCGATCAGCACGATCCACGGCAAGTCCCCCGCCTGCGGTGCGACCCACTGCGGCAGCGCAGTCAGCAACGCCAGCGGCGTCTGCATCACCGACATCCAGAACAGCACCGCCAAGGGCGAATCGGTGGACACCAGGCGCTTGGTGGCAATCATGTTGCCGGCATACAAGAACGCTGCGGCGAGCGCGACCAGGGAAGCCGCAGAGACGATCCCGAGCCCCGGCCGCAGGATGACCAGCACGCCGATCATCCCCAAACCCAGCATCACCAGCCGCGGCCGCGTCAGCCGCTCCCCCAGCAGCAGCGCCGCCAGGATCGCAGTCCACACCGGCATGGTGAATTCGATGGCGAACACCGTCGCCAGCGGCAGAGCCCCGATCGCGAACACCCAGCAGTACTGGCCGCCGAAATGAACCAGGTTGCGTAGCGCGTGCAGCGGCAGCCGCCGCGTCGCGGTTACCGCGTCCGTCGCCTGCGCCACGATGACCAGCACCAGCGCCAGCATCACTACGCTGCGCAGGAACAGGATCTGGAACGCCCCCATGTGGGCGAGCAGCTCGCGCGCCGCAATTGCCATGGTCGAGAAAGACAGCACCGCGCCGCTCATCCACAGGACGGCGCGCAGCGTGTTGTTCATCGCCGCCATTCTCCCGCGCCGCCGCGAAGATGGGGCGAAGAGATTCGCAAAGGGCCGCTATAATCCCGGCCCTCATGGAAGCCGAACGCCTCAATCTGCTCGCCTCCAAGCTCGAAGACCTGAACAAGAGGTCCGCGGAGCTGAGGGGGTATCTTTGACTTCGCCGCCAAACAGCAGCGCCTCCTAGAGGTCAACCGGCAACTCGAAGACCCGAAAGTCTGGTCGGACCAGAAGCGCGCCCAGGAACTGGGGCGCGAGAAGAAGATGCTCGACGACGTGGTGAGCACGCTCACCTCGATCGCCGGCGGCGTCAAGGACTCCAGCGAGTTGTTCCAGATCGCGCGGACGGAAAGCGACGACGCCACGCTGACGGGCGTGGAGTCGGACGCCAAGGACCTCGAGAAGCTGGTCGCGCAGCTCGAATTCCAGCGCATGTTCAACAACCCGCTCGACCCGAACGCCTGTTTCGTCGACATCCAGGCCGGCTCCGGCGGCACCGAAGCGCAGGACTGGGCCTCGATGCTCGAGCGCATGTACCTCAAGTACTGCGACCGCAAAGGCTTCAAGGCCGAAGTCCTCGAGCAGACCGAGGGCGAAGTCGCCGGCATCAAGAGCGCCTCGCTGAAGATCAACGGTTCCTATGCCTATGGCACGCTGCGCACTGAAACCGGCGTGCACCGGCTGGTAAGGAAATCCCCCTTCGATTCCAACGCCCGCCGCCACACGTCGTTTGCCAGCGTGTTCGTGTACCCCGAAGTCGACGACACCATCGAGGTGGATCTCAACATGGCCGACGTGCGCGTGGACACCTACCGCGCCTCCGGCGCCGGCGGCCAGCACGTCAACAAGACCGACTCCGCAATCCGCATGACCCACATCCCCAGCGGCATCGTGGTCCAGTGCCAGAACGACCGCTCGCAGCACCGCAACCGCGCCGAAGCCCTGGCGATGCTCAAGTCCAAGCTCTACGACCTGGAAATCAGGAAGCGCGAAGAAGCGCGCGACAAGCTGGAGGATTCCAAGACCGACATCGGCTGGGGCCACCAGATCCGCAGCTACGTGCTCGACCAGTCGAGGATCAAGGACCTGCGCACCGGCGTGGAAAAAGGCGCCACGCAGGCGGTGCTCGACGGCGACCTGGACGATTTCATCGAAGCGAGCTTGAAACAAGGCGTGTAGGAGACAATGCGGCATGGACGAAGACAACAAGCTGATGGAAGAGCGCCGGGAAAAGCTGAAGGCGCTGCGCAAGCAAGGCCAGGCCTTCCCCAACGACTGGCGCCCCACGCACCACGCCGGCGAGCTCGCGGCGCAGTACGGCGCACTGGACAGGGCGGCGCTGGAAGCCAGGGCGGCGACTGCGAAGATCGCCGGCCGCATGATGCTCAAGCGCGTGATGGGCAAGGCCAGCTTCGCCACCGTGCAGGACGGCTCCGGGCGCATCCAGGTGTACATCGCCAACCACGTCGCGGGCGAAGCCGCGCACGAAACCTTCAAGCACTGGGACCTGGGCGACATCGTCGGCGTGGAAGGCACGCTGTTCAAGACCAACAAGGGCGAGCTGACGGTGAACGCGAAGCAGCTGCGCCTCCTGGTGAAAGCACTGCGCCCCCTGCCCGAGAAATTCCACGGCCTCACCGACCAGGAAATGCGCTACCGCCAGCGCTACGTCGACCTGATCGTCAACCCGGAAGTGCGCAGCGTGTTCGCCGCGCGCTCGAAAGTGGTGCAGTCGTTGCGCGACACGCTGGTGGCCGAGGGCTACCTCGAGGTCGAGACGCCGATGATGCAGCCGATCCCCGGCGGCGCCGTGGCGCGGCCGTTCAAGACGCACCACAACGCGCTCGACATGGAGCTGTTCCTGCGCATCGCCCCCGAGCTTTACCTGAAGCGCCTGGTGGTCGGGGGCATGGAGCGCGTGTTCGAGATCAACCGCAATTTCAGGAACGAGGGCATTTCCACGCGCCACAACCCTGAGTTCACCATGCTCGAGTGGTACTGCGCCTACCGGGACGTCGACTACATGATCGACCTCACCGAGAAGCTGGTGCGGAACGCGGCGCAGGCTGCCTGCGGCGCGCACACGGTGAGTTGCCAGGGCAAGAACATCGATTTCTCCAAACCCTTCGCGCGCCTGCCAATGCCGGATGCCTTGCGCGGCCAGGGTATCGATGGCGACCTGCGCGAGCGCAAGTACCTCTCCGGCCAGCTCAACAAACTCGGCGTCGAGCACAAAAGCGAGCATGGCTGGGGTGCCCTGCAACTGATGCTGTTCGAAGCGGTGGCGGAAAAGCACCTGGTCGAACCGACCTTCGTCGTCGACTATCCCGCCGAGGTTTCGCCGCTCGCGCGCCGCAAGGACGCCGACCCCGGCCTCACCGACCGCTTCGAGCTGTTCGTCGACACCAAGGAAATCGCCAACGGCTTTTCCGAGCTGAACGACCCCGAGGACCAGGCCGAGCGCTTTCGCGAGCAGTCGGCGCGCAAGGACGCCGGCGACGCCGAAGCCATGCACTACGACGCCGACTACATCCGCGCGCTGGAAACCGGGCTGCCGCCCACCGGCGGGGCCGGCCTGGGCGTGGACCGGCTGGTGATGCTGCTGACCGACAGCGCGTCGATCCGAGACGTGATCTTATTTCCGCACATGCGGCCGGAGGCGTGAACGCAAGCGGTATGCTGTGCGTTTGTAGGGGGGAAATCAGCTTGCTCAGGAGATCTGCATGAATACCGAAGCTAAATCCGGCATCCATCCGCTGGTGGCGACCGCCTCGGTCGCCGTCATCGTGCTTGCGGGCGTCGCCGTCGCCGCATTCACCGGCCTGTTGCCGGGCTCGAGCGGCACGAACGCGCCCGAGGCACTCCCGGAGGCACCCAAGGTCGCCGAAGTGAAAGTTGCGCCCCCTGCGCCCGTGCAGGCAAAGCCGGCCCGGCCCAAGGCAGCGACGCCCAAGCCGGTTCAAGTGGCGGCAGCGCCGCAAACTGTGCCCGTCCCGGTGCCCGCGGCCCCGGCGCGGTGCATGGACTGCGCCGTGGTCGAGTCGGTGCAGGAAGTGGAAGTGAAGGGCGAAACCAGCGGCGCAGGCGCCGTGGCCGGCGGTGTCGCCGGCGCGGTGATCGGCAACCAGGTGGGTTCGAAGAAGACGAAGACGGCGGCGCGCCTCATCGGCGCCGTGGGCGGCGCGGTGATCGGCCACCAGGTCGAGAAAAACGTGCGCACGACCAAGCGCTACGACATTGCCCTGCGCATGGAAGACGGCGCGTTGCGCACGCTGTCGCAGGAACAACCGCCCACCTGGCGCGCCGGCGACAAGGTGCGCGTGGTGAACGACGTCCTGCAAGCGCGCTAGGCGGGTTAGAGCCGCAGTACCGCGAGTCCCGCCAGCACCGCAAGCGTCGCGCCCGCGCGCCGCGCGGTGAAGCGCTCGTTGAGAAACAGCGCGCCGAGCACGGCGGCGAACACCACCGAGGTTTCGCGCAGCACCGCCACCAGCGCCACCGGCGCCTGGGTCATCGCCCAGAGCGCCACGGCGTAGGCGCCCACCGCGAACGCGCCGCCGACGAAGGTCAATCGCCATTGGCTCAGGACATGGCGCGGGGCGGCGGCGCCGCGCTGCAGGCAGCCGATGGCGAAGATCACCATGCCGTTGGCGACGAAGAACCACATCGTGTAACTCACCGGCGCACCCGAGAGGCGCGCGCCCTGGGCGTCGATCAGCGTGTAGGCGGCGATCACGCAGGCGTTGATGAGCGCGAAGGCGAGCGACTTCTTCTGCGCCGCCGGATCGCGCGCCGAGTGCGTGGCGAAGGCGAGGATCCCCGCGCTGATCAGCAGCACGCCAAGCACTTGAGCGCCGGCCAGCGTCTCGCCGAACACCGCGCCGCCCGCCACGGTGACGATCAGCGGGCCGCCGCCGCGCATGATCGGATAGCTGAAGGACATGTCGCCCCAGCGGTAGGCGCCGGCCAGCGCCCAGAAGTAGGCGATGTGCACCACCGTGGAGGCCGCGATCCACGGCCAGGACGCGCTCGCCGGCACGCCGAGAAATGGCGCCACAACCAGCGCTACCACCCCACTGCCCGCCGCCAGCCCCACGGCATCGAGCTGCTTGTCGCCGCCCGATTTGAGCAGCGCGTTCCAGCTCGCGTGCAGCAGCGCGGCGCCGAGCACCGCCAGCGTTACCGGCAGCGAGATTTCCATCGGCCGAGTCTAGCAAGCCCGTAGAATCCGGCCCTCCGATGCTGCCGCACAATCCCGCACTGCGCGGAATCCTGCTGATGTTCATCGCGCTCGGCCTGTTCACGCTGATGGACACCATCGGCAAGTATCTTTCGCGCTGGCACCCGGTGCCCGGCATCGTCTGGGCGCGCTACGCCATCAACCTGCTGATGCTCCTCGGCTTCCTCGCCTGGCGCGGCGAGCAGCGCTACGTGCGTACCGCGCGCCCCGCGATCCAGATTGCGCGCGGCCTGCTGCTCGGCGCGGCAACGGTCCTGTATTTCACCGCGCTCTCGCACATGCCGCTGGCGGACGCTTCCGCCATCGCCTTCGTGCTGCCGCTGTTCGTCGCGGTGCTGGCGGTGCCGATGCTGGGCGAGCGGCTGCACGCGCCGCGCCTCATCGCCATCCTCGTCGGACTGATGGGCGCGCTGGTCATCGTGCGCCCGGGTTCGGCGGCGTTCACGGTGTACGCGCTGCTGCCGCTGGGCATGGCGCTGCTCAACGCGCTCTACCAGATCCTCACGCGCAAGGTGGCGGGCGTGGAACCGGCGCTGACCTCTCTTTTCTACGGTTCGCTGGTCGGCGCCGTGGTGTTCGCGCCGGTGCTGCCCTTCGCCTGGCAGACGCCGCAGGATCCCTGGCACTGGGTGCTGCTCTTGCTGCTCGGCCTGCTCGCCACCGTGGGCCATTTCATCCTGATCCGCGCCTTCGACTACGCGCCGGCGACACTGCTCGCGCCCTTCGTCTATTCCCAGCTCCTGTGGACGCTGCTGGTGGGGTTTCTCGTGTTCGGCGACTTCCCCGACGGCCAGTCGCTCTTCGGCATGGCGATCATCGTCGGCGCAGGCCTGTACCTCGTCGCGAGGCAGCGGCTGACGATAAGGAAGTAGAGTCCGTCCCCATTCAAACTCGTTCAAAAATCGCCGCGATGCCCTGTCCGCCGCCGATGCACATGGTGACCAGCGCGTAGCGTTTTTGCGTGCGCTCGAGCTCGTACAGCGCCTTCACGGTGAGGATCGCCCCGGTGGCGCCGATCGGGTGGCCGAGGGCCACGGCGCCGCCGTTGGGATTCACTTTCGCCGGGTCGAGGCCGAGGTCCTTGGTCACCGCCATCGCCTGCGCGGCAAAAGCCTCGTTGGATTCGATCACGTCCATGTCGGCGGGCTTGAGTCCCGCCTTCTCGAACACGCGCTTCACCGCTGGGATCGGCCCCAGACCCATCACCTGCGGATCGACGCCCGCGTGCGCGTAGGCCACGAGGCGCGCCATGGGTTTCAGTCCCTGCTTTTTCGCCGTGCCCGCTTCCATCATGACGATGGCCGCGCCGGCATCGTTCAGGCCCGAGGCATTGCCCGCGGTGACGGTGCCGTCCTTCTTGAACACCGCCCGGAGTTTTTGCAAGTCTTCGATCTTCGCCTCCGGCCGCACGTGCTCGTCATTCGTGTACGACACGGGGCCCTGCTTCGATTTGATCTCGATCGCCACCACCTGGCTGGTGAAGTGGCCCTTGGCCAGGGCATTGGCCGCGCGCTTATGCGATTCGAGCGCGAAGGCGTCCTGCTGCTCGCGCGTGAAGCCGTACTTCGCGGCGATGTTCTCTGCGGTGACGCCCATGTGGCCGTGGCCGAAGGGGTCGTGCAGCGCGCCGCTCATCGCGTCCACCACCGCACCGTCGCCCATCCTCTGGCCCCAGCGTCCCGAGGGAAGGAAGTAGGCCGCGCGGCTCATGCTCTCCGCGCCCCCGCCCACCACCACGTCGGTGTCGCCGAGCAGGATGTGCTGCGCAGCCGAGACGATCGCCTGCAGCCCGGAACCGCACAGGCGGTTCACCGTCAGGCAGGGCGTGCTCACCGGCAGGCCCGCATCGAGCGCCGCGACGCGCGACAGGTACATGTCGCGCGCCTCGCCGTGGATCACGCTGCCCATCACCACGTGGCCGACCGAGGCCGGGTCGACCTTGCCGCGCGCGAGCGCCTCCTTGATGGCGATCGCGCCGAGTTTCGTCGGCGCGAAGTCCTTCAGCGAGCCGCCGTAGTCGCCGATGCCGGTGCGTGCGCCCGATACCACCACCACTTCGCGATTGCTCATGCCAGTCTCCCGTGTAAGTCGTGCGCGCCCGCGCGCTCGATGATGATGTGCCTGAACTCGCCCGCCTTGCCGCCCCGGAAGCGCACCGTGCCGTCGATGCCCGGTGCATCCGCGCTCGAGCGGCCCTCGCCCGGCGCATCGACCAGCACCTGCAGGGTCCTGCCGACCTTTGCCTTAAGCTTGCGCGCGCTGATCTTCTCCTGCGCCTGCATGAAGCGCGCGCGCCGTCGTTCCTTCACCTCTTCGGACACCGGACCGGGCAAGGCGTTCGCCGCCGCGCCCTCCACCGGCGAGTAGGCGAAGCAGCCGACACGATCGAGCTGCGCCGCCTCGAGGAATTCGAGCATCTGCTCGAATTCGGCCTCGGTCTCGCCGGGAAAACCCGCGATGAAGGTGCTGCGCACCGTGATCTCGGGGCAAACCGCGCGCCAGGCCGCGAGCCGCTCGAGCACCTTCTCCGCGCTCGCCGGACGCTTCATCAGCTTGAGGATCCTCGGGCTCGCGTGCTGGAACGGCACGTCGAGGTAGGGCAGGATCTTGCCTTGCGCCATCAGCGGAATCACCTCGTCCACGTGCGGGTAGGGATAAACGTAGTGCAGCCGTACCCACACGCCCAGTTCACCCAGCGTCCTGCACAGCTCGTTCATCTTCGTCTTGACCGGCCTGCCCTGCCAGAAACCGGTGCGGTACTTCACGTCCACGCCGTAGGCGCTGGTGTCCTGCGAGATAACCAGCAGCTCCCTCACCCCCGCTTTGACGAGGTTCTCCGCCTCCTGCATCACTTCGCCGATCGGCCGCGACACCAGGTCGCCGCGCATCGACGGAATGATGCAGAAGCTGCAGCGGTGGTTGCAGCCCTCGGAGATCTTGAGGTAGGCATAGTGCCGCGGCGTGAGCTTCACGCCCTGCGCGGGTACCAGGTCGGTGTACGGATCGTGCGGTTTGGGAAGATGTGCGTGCACCGCGCGCATCACGCCTTCGGTGTCGTGCGGCCCGGTGATCGCGAGCACGCTCGGGTGCGCCTTTTGCACCACGCCGTCCTTGGCGCCAAGGCAGCCGGTGACGATCACCTTGCCGTTCTCGCTCAGTGCCTCGCCGATGGCCTCGAGCGACTCCTCGACCGCGGCGTCGATGAAGCCGCAGGTGTTGACGATCACCAGGTCGGCGCCGCCGTAGTCCTTGGCCGTGGCGTAACCCTCGGCGCGCAGCTGCGTGAGAATGCGCTCGGAATCCACCAGGGCCTTGGGGCAACCCAGGGACACGAACCCGACCTTGGGGACGGCACGGGGTGCCGCGGGACCGCGCACTACTTGTCGGCGTCGCCCTTCGGCGGCTGCGGCATGCCGGGGAAGGAGAAACCGGAGAACATGTTGCGCGCCTGGCTCTGCAGCTGGTCCTGGTACTGCGCGAACATCTTCTGGCTCTGCTCCACGTAGGCCTGCATCAGGCTCTGCATCGCCGGGCCCTGCATGTTCATGAATTGCGACCAAAGTTCCTGCGAGGCGCGCGAGTTGTCGCCGTAGATGCGCGTCGACTGCTCCTGCAGCGCCTTCTGTATGTGCTGGAACGCCTCGACGTTCTTCTCCAGGTAGGAGCCCATGAAACCCTGCATGGCGCCGCCGTAGGAGCGGATCATCTGCGACAGCAGATCCGCGGAGAACATCGGCACGCTGCCCGACTCCTCCTCGAGGATGATCTGCAGCAGGATCGCGCGCGTCAGGTCGTCGCCGCTCTTCGCGTCCAGCACCTGGAATTCTTCCTGCTTGAGCACCATCTGCTTCACGTCCGCGAGCGTGATGTAGCTCGAGGTCTTGGTGTCGTACAGGCGCCGGTTGGGGTACTTCTTGATCAGGCGCAGCGAGCTTTTTTCCATCTTGGCTTCCGGGTTGGCGGCCATGAGTCTACTCCTCAATACATGTGCTGGCCGCCGTTGATCGAGATGTTCGCCCCGGTCACGAATGCGGCCTCTTCGGAACAAAGGTAGATGATCAGCCCGGCGACTTCATCGGGCTTGCCGAGCCTGCCGACCGGAATCTGCGGCAGGATCTTGGAATCGAGAATTTCCTTCGGGATCGCGGTCACCATCTTGGTGCCGATGTACCCCGGCGAGATGGTGTTGATGGTCACGTTCTTCTTCGCCACCTCCAGCGCCAGCGCCTTGGTGAAGCCGTGGATGCCCGCCTTGGCCGCCGAGTAGTTGGTCTGGCCGAAGGCGCCTTTCTGGCCGTTCACCGAGGACACGTTGATCACCCGCCCCCAGGCGCGCTCCACCATGCCGTCCATCACCTGCTTGGTCATGTTGAAGCAGGAATCCAGATTGGTGCGCATCACCGCGTCCCAGTCTGCCTTGCCCATCTTCTTGAAGGTCATGTCGCGCGTGATGCCGGCGTTGTTCACCAGGATGTCGATCGGCCCCGACGCCTTCGCGATCTGCGCTGCCATCGCCGCGCAATCGTCGTAGTCGGCGACGTCCACCGGGTAGGCGCCGAAGTCGTAGCCCTGCGACTTCATCTCGTCGAGCCAGGACTTATGTTTGGTGTTCGACGGCGAGTAGGTCACCACCACCTTGTAGCCGGCATCCGCCATCTTGGTGGAAATCGACTCGCCCAAACCGCCCATGCCGCCAGTGACGACGGCGATCCGCTGCTGCGCCATTGCGTTCCCCCCCTCCAAAACCAGTCTACTACATCATGTGCATGCCACCGTTCACGGAAATGTTGGCGCCGGTGATATAGCCGGCTTCCTCCGAGGCGAGGAACGCAACGACCGCGGCGACTTCTTCGGGTTTCGCCAGGCGCCCCATCGGAATCGAGGCGATGATCCGCTCGCGCACCTCGGCGCGCATCGACATCACCAGGTCGGTCTCGACGTAGCCCGGCGACACGGTGTTGACGGTGACGCCCTTCTTCACCACCTCCTGCGCCAGCGCCTTGGAAAAGCCCGCCATGCCGGCCTTGGCCGCGGAGTAGTTGGTCTGCCCGAACTGGCCCTTGATCGCGTTCACCGACGAGATGTTGATGATGCGTCCCCAGCCGCGGTCGCCCATGCCGTCGATCACCTGGCGCGTGACGTTGAACACGCTGTTGAGATTCGTGTTGATCACCGCCATCCAGTCCTGCTCGGTCATGCGCTTGAACACGCTGTCGCGCGTGATGCCGGCATTGTTGACCAGGATGTCCACCGGCCCGACCACCGAGCGCACCTGGGTGAACATCTGCGCGCAGCTCTCGAACGCGGACACGTCGCCCTCGGCGGCGTGCACGCGCATGCCTTCGCTGCGCATCGCCTCCAGCCACTCGGCCTTCTTGTCGTAGCCCGGCAGGCAGCCCGCCACCACGGTGTGCCCGGTGGCCGCGAGGCGCCGGCAGATCGACGTGCCGATGCCGCCCATGCCACCGGTGACGAAGGCGATGCGCGTCGCCACGGGCCTGGCCTGCGCCCCGGCGCCGCGCTGGCGTTCCAGCACCGCGCTCATCGCTCCACCGCCAGGGCGACGCCCATGCCGCCGCCGATGCACAGCGAGGCGAGGCCCTTCTTCGCGTCGCGCTTTTGCATCTCGTGCAACAGCGTCACCAGGATGCGGCAGCCCGAGGCGCCGATCGGGTGGCCGAGCGCGATGGCGCCACCGTTCACGTTCACCTTCGAGGTGTCCCATCCCATCTGGCGGTTGACGGCGATCGCCTGCGCGGCGAAGGCCTCGTTGATCTCCATCAGATCGAGGTCCTTGGGCTCCCAGCCGGCGCGCGACAGGCAGCGCTTGGAGGCCGGCACCGGGCCCATGCCCATGTATTTCGGATCCACCCCCGCGGAGGAGAAGGCCTTGATGCGCGCGATGGGCTTCAGGCCCAGTTCCTTCGCCTTGCGCGCGCTGGTGACGATCACCATCGCCGCGCCGTCGTTGATGCCGGAAGCGTTGGCCGCGGTCACCGAGCCATTCTTGTCGAAGGCGGGCTTGAGCGCCTGCATCGCCTCGAGCGTCGCGCCATGGCGCGGGTACTCGTCGGCGGCGAACACCGTGGGCCCCTTCTTCGACGGGATCTCGAAAGGAATGATCTCGTCCTTGAAGCGGCCGGCCTTTTGTGCGGTCTCGGTCTTGTTCTGGCTTTTCACCGCGAACTCGTCCTGCTCCTGGCGCGTGACCACATACTCCTTGGCCACGTTCTCCGCGGTGACGCCCATGTGGTACTGGTTGAAGGCATCCCACAGGCCGTCGACGACCATCGAGTCGATCATCTTCGCGTCGCCCATGCGAAAGCCGTCGCGCGATCCGTTCAGCAGGTGCGGCGCCGCGCTCATGTTCTCCTGGCCGCCGGCGATCACCACGTCGGCGTCACCGTTGGCCACCGACTGGGCGGCGAGCATCACCGCCTTGAGCCCGGAACCGCACACCTTGTTGATGGTCATCGCCGGAATCATGTCGGGCAGGCCGGCCTTGATCGCCGCCTGGCGCGCCGGGTTCTGCCCGACGCCCGCGGCGAGCACCTGGCCGAGGATCACTTCCGACACCTGGTCGGGCTTGACGCCGGCACGCTCGAGGAGCTTGCGCATCACGTGCGCTCCCAGGTCGGACGCCGGCGTGCGCGCCAGCGTGCCGCCGAATTTTCCGATGGCGCTGCGTGCCGCGCCGACGATCACGATGTCTTCCATGTCGCTCTCCTGGTTTGCCTAATTTGCTTTCTGTTTGACGTAGCGGCCGGGCGCCGGCTCGATCGCCGGGTAGCGTGCGTTGCCCGGTTTTTTGCGCGCCTTGCGCGTGCCGCCGCCGTACTGCCCGAGCCAGCCGGCCCACTGCGGCCACCAGCTCCCCGGGCGCTCGGCCGCGCCTTGCAGCCAGGCTTCCGGGTCCTGCGGATAGGGTGCGCCCGCCCAGTAGCTGCGGCGATTCTTCGCCGCAGGGTTGATCACCCCCGCGACGTGGCCGCTCGCGCCCAGCACGAAGGTCTTTTCGCCGCCCAGCAGGCCCAGCGAGCGGTAGGCCGAGCGCCAGGGCACGATGTGGTCTTCGCGCGTGGCGACGATGAAGCTCGGCCGATCCACCCGGCCAAGGTCCACCGGCACACCGAGGCTGGTCGTCGCGCCGGGTACGCGCAGCTTGTTCTCGAGGTAGGTGTCGCGCAGGTAGGTGCAGACCATCGGGCCCGGCAGATTGGTGCTGTCCGCATTCCAGTGCAGCAGGTCGAAGGCCGCGGGCTTGCCGCCCTTGAGGTAGTTGTTCACTACGTAGGGCCAGATCAGGTCGTTGGCACGCAGGCTGGAGAACACGGTCGCCAGTTCCGCGCCGGGCAGGATGCCGCCCCGCCCCAGCGTCGCCTCGCGCTGCGCCACGCTCGCCTCGTCCACGAACAGCCCGATCTGCCCCGCTTCGGAGAAATCCAGCATGGTGGTGAGGTAGGTGACGCTTTCCACCAGGTCCTCGCCCCTGGCCACCAGCACGGCGAGCGCCGTGCCAAGCAGCGTGCCGCCGACGCAAAAACCCAGCGCGTTTACGCGATCGGCACCCGTGATCTCGCGCGCGGTGCGCAAGGCTTCCAGCACGCCCATCTCGAGGTAATCGTCCCAGTTGTGCGCGCCCTGCTCCGGTCCGACGTTGCGCCAGGACACCATGAACACGGTGTGCCCCTGCTCGACTGCGTAGCGCACGAACGAGTTTTCCGGCTGCAGGTCGAGGATGTAATACTTGTTGATGCAGGGCGGGACCATCACCAGCGGGCGCTTGGCCACCTGCGCCGTGGCGGGGGCATACTGGATCAGCTGCATCAGCGCGTTCTCGTGCACCACCTGGCCCGGCGTGACGGCGAGGTTGCGCCCCAATTCGAAGGCGCCCTCGTCGGTCTGGCTGATGCGGCCCTTGCCGGCATCGGCAAGCAGGTTGGCCACGCCGCGCGCAAGGCTCTCGCCGCGCGTTGCCTGCGCGTCGCGCAGCGCCTCGGGATTGGTGGCGGCGAAATTCGCCGGGCTCATCGCGTCCACCCATTGCTGCACGGTGAACCGCAGCCGCTCCTTGGCCTGCCCTTCGAGCGCGGCGTTCTCCACCAGCTGCCCGAGGAACTCGCCCGCCAGCAGGTAGGACTGCTTCAGGTAGCGGTAATAGGGGTTGTCATTCCACTCCTTCGCGGCGAAGCGCCGGTCCCCGGCCGCGGGCCGCGCATCCGCATCGGGGGCCTGGCCGCTGGCGAGCGCGTGCCAAAGCTTTGCCTGCTTTTCCAGGTAGCCGGCCTGCAGCGCCCCGACGCGCGCGGGGTCGCCGCTCAGGCGCGCGAGGTAGTCCACCGGCTGCGGCTGGCCTGGCGCGCCGGCCGCCAGGCGCAGCCAGTTTTTCGCCATGTCGTTGCCGGCCTGCGCGATGGATGCGAGGAAGGCCTCAGGGAACTGTGCGGAATTCAAGCCGGGGTATTTTGCACCGCACAAACTGACCGGTCAATCGCGCCCGGCCGGCGCTTCAATGGCCGTTGCTGACCAGGACCCTGACCAGCGCGATGACGCCGACGCCGAGCGCGATCAGCACGGCCTGCGCCGCGGTGGCGCGCAGTTCCGGCCGCTTGTGCAGGCCCGGGATCAGGTCGGCCACTGCGACGTAGATCATGCTCGCCGCAACGATGCCGAGCAGGGTCGGCTCCCAGTCCTCGAAGCCCGACAGCGTGAAGTAGCCCAGCACCCCGCCCACCAGCGTCCCGGCCGACGACAGCAGGTTCATGGCGAAGGCCTTGGCGCGCGAATAGCCCGAGTGCAGCAGCACCATGAAGTCGCCGACCTCCTGCGGAATCTCGTGCGCGACGATGGCGATGGCGGTGATCAGGCCGAGTTCGGGGCTCTGCAGGAACGCGGCGGCGATGAGGATGCCGTCGACGAAATTGTGCACCGTGTCGCCCACCACGATCAGCATCCCGGCGCGCGAGTGCTCGTGATGGTGGCTGGGCTCGGCGCCGGCCTCCTGATCGTGCGAATGGCGCCACAGCAGCAGTTTCTCCAGCAGGAAGAAGCCGAGGATGCCGCCGAGGATCGCGCTCGCCGCCTGGCGCGCATCGCCTGCCTCGAAGGCCTGCGGGATCACCTCCAGGAAAGCCGCGCCGAGCAGCGTACCGATGGCGAACGACACCAGCGTCGGCACCCAGGAGGCGCGCAGAATCAGCGCGAAGGCGGCGGCGCCCACCGACAGCAGCCCGCCGGCGAGGCTCGCCAGGACGATCCAGGTCAGGGTCATGGGGAGCGCGATTCTAACCAGACATATGCCGCGATGCGCTCGCGCGTGCCGTCGCGCCGCCAGGACGGAAAGCGCGCCGGATCCGAGTAGGTGCAAAACCCGCCGCCGTACACGCGCGTCACGCCGCGCGCGGCGAGCCGCTGGCGCGCCACCGCGTACAAGTCGAGCAGCCAGTGGCCGGGCCGGTGCGGCGTGAACGCCGCGGCGGCCTGCGCGTCGCGCGCGAGGAACGCATCGCGCACTTCATCGCCCACTTCGTAAGCCTGGGGACCGATCGCCGGTCCGAGCCAGGCCAGCATCGAGCGCGGCGGGACCTGCATCGCCTCCACCGTGGCTTCGATGACGCCGTTGCATAGCCCGCGCCAGCCGGCATGCGCGGCCGCGACCGCGCTGCCCGCATCATCGGCGAGCAGCACCGGCATGCAATCGGCGGCTTTCACCGCGCAGACCACGAGCGCGTCGCGCGCGTACGCCGCATCGGCCTGCGGTTCGCCGGCCGCGTGCCGTGCATCCACCACCTGCGTGCCATGCACCTGCCTGAGCCAGGCCGGTGCCGCCGGCAGCGGCGGGTCGCCCTCGCCGCGCGTGCTCACCAGCGCGCGCACGCGCGCCGGCGCCGGCCAGTCAGGGACGATCATCGCGCAGCGCCTTCAGCAGGCGCTGGAAATCGGCCGGCGGTTCGGCGCGCCAGGTTGCAGTCTTGCCGGAACGCGGGTGCAGGAGCGAGAGCTCCACTGCGTGCAGCGCCTGGCGCCCGAACGCCACGCCGTGGCGCGTGCCGCGCCGGTAGACGCCGTCGCCGACGATCGGGTGGCGGATGTGCTGGAAATGCACGCGAATCTGGTGCGTGCGGCCGCTCTCCAGCCGGCATTCGACCAGCGCCGCGTGGCCGTAGCGCTCCAGCACGCGGTAACGCGTCACCGCGTCCTTGCCGCGCCGCGTCACCGCCATGCGCGTGCGCGCGCGCGTGTCGCGGCCCAGCGGCGCGTCGATCATGCCGCTGGTGGGCGGATCCCCCTGCACCACGGCGAGGTAGACGCGGCGCATGCTGCGGCTCTCGAGCTGGCGCACCAGGCTCGCCTGCGCCTCCACGGTCTTCGCCACCACCAGCAGGCCGGTGGTGTCCTTGTCCAGGCGGTGCACGATGCCTGCGCGCGGCACGCCGGCGAGCGCCGGGCAATGCGCCAACAGCCCGTTCATCAACGTGCCGTCCGGCACGCCCGCGCCCGGATGCACCACCAGGCCGGCGGGCTTGTCGATGACGATCAGGTCGGCATCCTCGTGCACGATGGCGAGCGGCATGCGCTGCGCCCGTGGCGCCGCGTCCGGCGCTGCGGGCGGCGCCAGATCCACGCGCTCGCCGCCGCGCACGGCCTGGCTGGATTCGCCGCGCGCCCCGTCCAGGCGAATGTGCCCGGCGGCGAGCCATGCCTGCAGGCGGTTGCGCGAGTATTGCGGGAACAGGCGTGCCAGCGCGAGGTCCAAGCGCATGCCGCCAAAGTCGCGCGGCACCACCGCGCTCAGCGGCGCGATGAAGGAAGCGTCCCAGTCCTGATTGTCGTCGTCGCTATAATTCGCGCCCATGCGCTCCAGTGTACTTGCTCTCGCCGCCGCCGCCGCGCTGCTCCTCGCGGGCTGCGCCACATCCGAGCCGCCCGACGAGACCGCCGATTGGTCGGCGCAGCGCCTGTACGGCGAGGCGCGCGATGCCGGCGCGCAGCGCGACTGGCCCAAGGCGATCAAGTACCTGCAGAAACTCGAGGCGCGCTATCCCTACGGCCGCTACGCGCAGCAGGCGCAGCTCGAGATCGCCTATGCGTACTGGAAGGATCGCGAGCGCGCCTCGGCAATCGCCGCCGCCGAGCGCTTCATCAAGCTCTACCCCAATCACGACAGCGTGGATTACGCCTACTATCTCAAGGGCCTGATCAATTTCACCGAAGACGACGGCCTGCTCGCGTTCCTCGCCGATCCCGACATGGCCGAGCGCGACCCCAAGGCGGCGCAGGAGGCCTTTGCGTCGTTCCGCGAGGTGGTGACGCGCTTTCCAGAGTCGAAGTACGCGGAAGATTCCGCCGCGCGCATGCGCTACCTGGTCAACGCGCTTGCGCGGCACGAGGTGCATGTGGCGCGCTACTACATGAAGCGCGGTGCCTACCTGGCGGCGGCCAACCGCGCGCAGCAGACGGTCGCCAACTTTCCGCAGGCGCCGGCCACCGAGGAAGCGCTGTACCTCATGATGCAGGCCTACGGTGCGCTGGGCCTCGCCGACCTGCGCGACGACGCCGAGCGCGTGATGCGCAGGAATTTTCCGGACAGCCCCTACTTCAAGGGCCCGGTGAAACGCAAAGTATCCTGGTGGCGCATCTGGGATCCGGACTGGTGAGGCCTCAGGCGGGCTTGATTTTCTCGTCCGCGATGTAATCGCGGATCACCGCTTCCACGTCCGCATCGGGCGTGAAGCCCATCTCCAGCGCGCGCGGCGTGCGAAAGTTCACCGGCCAGGTTTTCACGATCGACTGGATGCGCGCGTCGGCCTTATAGACCACGCGCTTGGCTACCGCTTCGCCGGCGACTTTCTTCAGCGCCCCGACCATCTGCGCCACGCTCGCGGTGATGCCCGGCAGGTTCAGCCAGCGCTGCGTGCCCCAGGCATCGGGCGGCAGCTCCCAGGCGTGGATGAAGGCGTCAACCACGCGCCGCGGCGAGAGCAGCCAGACGCCGGTCTCCGGCGCCACTGGGCATTCGGATGCCACGCCATTGAGGGGCTCGCGAATGATGCCGCTCGCAAACGACGAGGCGGCCGCGTTCGGCTTGCCCGCGCGCACCACGATGGTCGGCAGGCGCAGCGAGCGCCCGTCGATGTAGCCCTTGCGCGAAAGATCGCTCACCAGGTACTCGCCGATCACCTTCTGTGTGCCGTAAGAGGTTTGCGGGTTGGCGGTGGTGGCATCGTCCAGCACCGGCGGGAGGTTCCCGCCGAACGCCGCGACCGAACTGGTGTACACCAGCCTGGGCGGCCGCGCGCATTTGCGCAACTGCTCCAACAGCAGTTCGGTGCCCTTCAGATTGACGCGCATGCCGAGGTCGAAATCCGCCTCCGCCGCGCCGCTCACCACCGCGGCAAGATGAAACACCGCCGCCGTATCCACCGCGCACACGCTCGCGAGCACTTTGGCATCCGAAACATCGCCCGTCACCGCCTTGAGGCGCGCGTCCTGCGGCAGCGCGGGCGGGAAGGCGCCGTCCAGCAACGTGATGCCGCTGATCGCCTGCCCGCCGAGCTTGCCGCGCGCGAGCAGCGCCGTTGCCAGCCTGGAACCGAGAAAACCGCCGCCGCCGGTGATGAGTATTTTCATGCGCCGATTCTAGCGAAGAACGCGCGCACTTCGGCGAGTTCGCGCGTCGGTTTCATCGGCGGCAGGCTGGCGCGCACCAGCCGTCCGTAGGGCCTGCTGTACAGGCGCGGATCGCACAGCATCAGCACGCCGCGATCGGTCTCGTCGCGGATCAGCCGGCCCGCGCCCTGCTTGACCTGCAGGATGGCCTGCGGCAGCTGGAATTCGGTGAACGGATTGCCGCCGCGCGCCTTCAGCGCCTCGATGCGCGCCGCCAGCACCGGATCGTCGGGCGGCGCGAAGGGCAGCTTGTCGATGATCACCACCGACAGCGCCTCGCCGCGCACGTCCACGCCCTCCCGGAACGAGGCGCTGCCCAGCAGCACCGCGTTGCCCAGTTCGCGGAACCTCGCCAGCAGTTCGCTGCGCGAGCCGGTGCCCTGCACCAGCAGCGGAAAGGCGACGCGATCGCGCAGCAGTTCGTGCGCGCGGCGCAGCGCGCGCAGTGTGGAGAAGAGGAGAAACGCCCGTCCGCCGCTCGCCTCGAGCACCGGCAAGGCGGCATTCACCACCGCCTCCGTGAACCCGGCCTCGTTCGGGTCGGCGGGCATCTCGCGCGGCACGTACAGCAACCCCTGGTTGGCGAAGTCGAAGGGGCTCGGCCAGCTGCGCGCGGCCGCATGGTCCAGCCCCAGTTCGCCCTTGAAGTGCGAAAAATCCTCGCCCACCGACAGCGTTGCCGAGGTGAAGATCCAGGCGCGCGGCCGTTCCTCGAGTTGGCGGCGGAACAGCTCGGCGCTGGAGAGCGGCGTGAGGTGCAACTGCAGCGCATGGCCGAACACCTCGACCCAGCGCACCTGCTCCGCGCCCTCGGCCGCGACCAGTCCGGCAAGCGTGGCGCGCGCCTGCGCTGCGCGCCGCGCGCAGGAGGCGAGCCCCTCCGAGCGTTCGGCCTGCGCCTCGAG
>JAQBXT010000078.1 GCA_027624175.1 Pseudomonadota bacterium
TGGCGCGTGCGCAGCGGGGCGCCGCTGCGCGCCGGCCAGCGCCTGCGCGTCACCGCAGTTCAGGGGCTGCTGCTCGAGGTCACGGGCGAGCCGCCGGATTCACCGGGGAGGTAGATATGTTTTATTTTTCAATTGGTTTTGTGGCGCTGCTCGTCATCCTGGCGCTGGCGTCGCTGCGCGTGCTGCGCGAGTACGAGCGCGGCGTGGTGTTCCTGCTGGGGCGTTTCCAGGGGGTGATGGGGCCGGGCCTGATCATCGTGGTGCCGGGCATCCAGCAGATGGTGCGCGTGGACCTGCGCACCCTGGTGCTCGACGTGCCCAGCCAGGACGTGATTTCGCGCGACAACGTCTCTGTGAAGGTGAACGCGGTGGTCTACTTCCGCGTGGTCGACCCGCAGCTGGCCATTATCCAGGTCGCCAACTACCTGGATGCCACCAGCCAGCTGGCGCAGACCACGCTGCGCTCGGTGCTCGGCAAGCACGAGCTGGACGAGATGCTCGCCGAGCGCGAGAAGCTCAACGTCGACATCCAGACGGTGCTCGACCAGCAGACCGACGCCTGGGGCATCAAGGTGGCGAACGTGGAGATCAAGCACGTCGACCTGAACGAGTCGATGATTCGCGCCATCGCGCAGCAGGCGGAAGCCGAGCGCGCGCGGCGCTCGAAGATCATCCACGCCGAAGGCGAGTTGCAGGCCTCCCAGAAGCTGCTCGAGGCCGCCAACATTCTTTCGCAGCGCGCCGAGGCGATGCAGCTCCGGTACCTGCAGACGCTGACGCAGATCGCGGGAGACAAGTCGCACACCATCGTGTTCCCGCTGCCGATGGACATCATCGGGCCGATCGTGGAGGCGGCGAAGAAGCTGAAGTCCCCGACGTGACGGGCAAGGCGGGCGCGCGCCCGCTCGAGGGCATCCGGGTACTGGAAATGGGCCAGCTGCTCGCCGGTCCTTTTGCCGGCTGCGTGCTCGGTTATTTCGGCGCGGAGGTGATCAAGATCGAGCCGCCGGGCGGCGATCCGATCCGGGGCTGGCGCGTGGTGCGCGACGGCACCTCGCTGTGGTGGGCGAGCCTTGCGCGCAACAAGAAGTCAGTGACGCTCGACCTGCAAAGCCCTCGCGGCCGTGAACTGGCCAAGGCGCTGGCGGCGAAATCCGACGTGCTGATCGAGAATTTCCGTCCCGGCACGATGGAGAAATGGGGTCTGGGGCCCGCTGAGCTCAAGGCGCTGCGTCCCGAACTCATCTATGCGCGCGTGTCCGGCTACGGCCAGACCGGGCCCTATGCGTCGCGGCCCGGCTTCGCCTCGGTGTGCGAGGGCTTCGCGGGATTTCGCCACCTGAACGGCTTTCCCGACCGCGCGCCGGTGCGGCCCAACCTTTCCATGGGCGACACGCTCGCCGGCCTGCATGCGGTGCTCGGCATCCTGCTCGCGCTTACCGCGCGGCTGCGCCAGAAGGCGCCCGCGGGGCAGGTGGTCGACGTGGCCATCTACGAATCGGTGTTCAACATGCTCGAAGCCGTCGTTCCCGAGTACGACGGCGCGGGCGTGGTGCGCGAGCCCTCGGGCTCGACCATCACCGGCATCGTGCCGACCAACACCTACCGCTGCGCCGGCGGCAAGTACGTGATCATCGGCGGCAACGGCGATTCCATCTATCAGCGCCTGATGCGCGCCATCGGCCGGCCCGAGATGGCGGAGGACCCGCGCTACTCGACCAACGCCAAGCGCGTGGAGAACGAGAAGGAAATCGACGACGCGATCTCGGCGTGGACCAGCGCGCGTGACGCTGTAGCGGTTCTCGCCGTGCTGCGCGACGCTGAGGTGCCCAACGGCCCCATCAACAGCGTCGCCGACATGATGGCCGACGAGCACTTCATTGCACGCGGCATGTTCGAGACGGTGAGCGTGGGCGGCAAGCCGCTGAAGATTCCGGCGATCCCGCCGTTGCTCGGGGAAACGCCGGGCCGCACCGACGCGCCGGGACCGAAGCTCGGCGCGCACACGGACGAGGTGCTGGAGTCGCTGCTCGGACTCAAGGCCGAGGCGCGCGCGGAACTGCGCGCTGCCGGCGCGATCTAGGGAACGATCTTTTCGGCGCGGAAACGCGCCAGCAGTCGCCCGAACATCTCCTCGCTGTCCGCCACGGCGTGGAAGCCGTGCTGGCGCGACTTGGTGACGCTGGTCATCACGTCCCAGTCGCAGTTGAAGACGTAGTCGCCGAAGGGCCAGGCGACGACGTCCTTGAAGCTGTAAGGCTTGAGGCCGTGCTTCTTCACCATGGCGTCCCAGAGCGGCGCCTTGTCGGCCATGAACTCGACGAGTGCATGCGGCTGCGGCTCTGCAACGGGCATGTCAAACACCGCCGCCATCTTCGGCCACACATGCCGCCAGCGGAAGTAATCGCCGTTGGTGATGTTGTAGGCCTGGTTGGCGCAGCGCGGCTCGGTTGCCGCCCAGTAGGCCGCGTCCGCCAGATGCGCCGACTCGGTCACCTGGTAGAGCGACGACCAAGCCTTTCCAGGGAAGGCGAGGGGCAAGCTGAGCTCCTTGCGGATCGCGGCATAAACCGCGATCACGGACACGATGCTCATCGCCGTGCCCGGCGCAAAGCCGCATAGCGTCTGCGGGCGCAGCTCGGTCCAGCTCCAGCGCTTGCTCTTCTGGAATGCGGTCAGCCAGTCGATCTGGTCGAAGTAGTAGTTGGCGCCCGCGTGGCGCGGGTCGTCCTCGCGCGCCGGGGTCTTGAAGGCCCCGAGGTGCGAACCGTAGTACTTGGTGCCCGTGACCAGGACCACCCGTTCGAGCTTCGACGACGCCTTGTCGAGGGTGGACACCGAATTGACCAGCAGGCCGAGATTCGCGGTGATGTTCTTCGCGAAGTCCGCCGCCGGACCCGAGCCCGGCTGGAACGCGGTGAAGAAGATGTGCGTGACGTCCGCGAGCCCGGCCAGCTTTGCCTTTGCGTCCGCCGGGTCCAGCATATCCACCGAGATGTGTTTCACCCGCGGCCCATCGATGCCCTTGCGGCGCGACAGGCCGGTGACCTGCCAGTCGGGGAGGGCCGCAAGTTTTTCAACGATATAGCGCCCGATCACTCCCTGGGCGCCGACGACGACGGCGGAACGCATGGCCCGATTGTGCGTCAGAATCTATCCATGAGAACAGTCTTCGTTCTGCTGATCGGCGCGCTCGCCGCGCTGCCCGCCTCGGCCCAGGTGCAGCGCTCCGAGGAACACTCATTTCGCGTAGTGGAACTGGCGCGTGGCCTGCAGCAGCCCTGGTCGCTCGCCTTCCTGCCGGATGGGCGCCTGCTGGTTACTGAAAAGGCCGGCCGGTTGCGCATCCTCCAGGACGGCAAGCTCGACCCGCAGCCGGTCGCGGGCCTGCCCGACGTCACGGTGCATGGGCAGGGCGGCCTGATGGACGTCGCGTTGCACCCGCGTTTCGCGAACAACGGCCTCGTGTACCTGTCCTACGCTGCCCGCGGCGCGGATGGCGTGGGCACTGAGGTGGCGCGCGGCAGGCTTGCCGGGCACCGGCTCGAGGGCTTGCAGGTGATCTTCCGCCAGAGCCCGAAGGGCGGGCGCGGGCAGCATTTCGGCTCGCGCCTGGTGTTCGACCGGCAGGGTTACCTGTACATCACGCTCGGCGATCGCGGCGAGATGGAGCGCGCGCAAAAGCCGGACGATCATGCGGGCTCCGTAATCCGGCTGCACGATGACGGACGCGTACCCACGGACAATCCCTTCGTGGGCCGGCCCGGCTGGAAGCCGGAAAAATTCACCCTGGGCAACCGCAACCAGCAAGGCGCCGCGCTGCACCCGACAACCGGTGCGCTCTGGACCCACGAGCACGGCCCGCAGGGCGGCGATGAAGTGAACGTGATCCGCGCCGGGGCCAATTACGGCTGGCCGGTGATCACCTACGGCGTTAACTACGGCATCGGCACGAAGATCGGCGAAGGCACGGCGAAGCCCGGCATGGAGCAGCCGCTGCACAAATGGGTGCCCTCGATCGCACCTTCGGGCATGGCGTTCTACACCGGCGACAAATTCCCGAAATGGCATGGAGACCTGTTCATTGGCGCGCTGCGCGCCGAGCTGCTGGTGCGGCTCAGGCTGGACGGCGAGAAGGTGCTGCGCGAGGAACGGCTGCTGCAGGGAACGCTCGGGCGCATCCGCGATGTGCGCGCCGGGCCCGATGGACTGATCTACCTGTTGACCGACGAGTCGCGCGCGCTGCTGGCGCGGCTTGAGCCCGCCCCCTGAAGTTACATTTGCTTACGAGCGGACATTGCCGGCTTACGATTCGCTTGCAGACTGTCGGTGCGTTGTCCAACTCTGCGAAGGAATGAGCATGAACCCGAACACCGACACCAACTCGCGGCGCCGCTTTTTCAGGATCGCCGCCGTCTCCACCGCGTTTGCCGGTTTGGCCGGCCTCGGCGCAAGTGCATTGGCGCACGGCCGCCGCGGCGGTCGCGGCCCGATCGACCCGGCGAAGATGGAGGAGCATGTCGAGCGCATGCTGAAGCACCTGTACGTCGAGATCGACGCCACCCCGGCGCAGCAACAGACACTCGAGCCGATCGTCAAGCAGGCGGCAAGCGACCTGATGCCGCTGCGCGCCAAGGTGCAGGACGCGCGCCGGCGCGGCGTTGAGCTGCTGTCGGCGGACACCATCGACCGCGGCGCCATCGAACGGCTGCGCGTCGAGCAGATCGGCGCCGCGGACGCCGCGTCCAAGCGCCTTACCCAGGCACTCGGCGATGTCGCCGAGGTGCTGACGCCGGCGCAGCGCAAGACGGTTGCCGCGCGGGTGGGCCGCCACGGCCGCCGGCACGGCGGAAAGTTCGGCTAGATCAGCCTCTGCTTGTTGAAGTAGGCCTTGCGCCAGCGGGTGACCGTCACTTTCTCGAACAGTCCCGCCTTGGTGAACGGATCACCCGCGACGAACTCTTCGGCCTCCTCGCGCACGTCGGTATCCACGATCAGGATCCCGCCATGACCGCCGGTGCCGTCGTCGCCGGTGATCGCGCCGGCGGCGAGCAGGCGGTGCAGGTTGGCGTCGAGGTACTTGAGGTGCGCGTCGCGCTGCTTGGCGCGCACGTCGGCAGAATTGGGCTTGTCGGTGGTGAGGATGGCGTAAGGCATCGAGCGGTCTCCCCAAGGGTGCAGGGCATAGTTTAGATTTGATCCCATGCTGAGACTGATCCTGGCAACTGCGGCTGCGCTGGCCGCGGCGTCGGCGAACGCCGCGCATCCGCTCATCACCGAAGACACGGGCACGCAGGGCGCGCAGCGGCGCCAGCTCGAGATCTTCGGCGAAGAAGCCAAGGATCGCGGCACGCGCCAGCGCACGCAGCGTTACGACGCGGTACTGAGCTACGGCATTGCGGACAGCGCCGATGTGCAGCTCGGACTGCCCTGGTACCGCAGCGGCCCGGACGGGGTCGGCGACCTCTCGCTCGATCTGAAGTGGCGCTTTTTCCAGCGCGACACGCTCAGCCTGGCTGTGAAGCCGGGCGTCACGCTGCCCACAGGCGATGAGCGCGACGGCCATGGCACGGGCCAAAGTACCTGGGGTTCGCTGTTCATCTTTTCCTGGGAACCTGGCGCAACGGCGCTGCACGCGCATGCGGGCTACCGGCGCAACGAGAACAAGCTCGGCGAGCGCGAAGAACTGCGCCAGCTGGCCGCGGCCGCCACCTACCGCGTGGGGAACCTCAGGCTGGTCGGCGAGCTGACGCGGGAAACCAACCCGGTCCCGGGCGGGCGCACGGTGCGCTACAGCACCATCGGCGCGATCTGGTCGTTATCGCGCGAGCTCGATTTCGACCTTGGCTGGCGCGCGGGGCACGGCGGCGCCACGCTGGACCACGCCTTGTTGCTCGGCGCCACGCTGCGCTGGTAGCGCGGCCTCAGCCGCGGTCCACGATCTTCGCGATCACCGGGTAGTAGGCGCCGCCGTAGCCCGCGGCGCGCGCTGCCGGCAGGAGGTCATTTTCGCACAGCGATCCGAGCTGTGACCCGCCGGGCAGGCAGAGGAAAATCGTCGCGGCGGATGCGGCCACTTCGGCCGCGGATGCGGCGACCGCGACGCCCTGCACGCGCAGCCGCTCGAGCGGGGCGGGCGAGGGATCCCAGGCGAGGACGGGGTGCCCGCTGTGCGCAGCGAGATTGCGGCACATGGGCTCGCCCATGACGCAGGTACCGATGAAACCGAGAGAATGCGGACCCTGCATGTGAGCCTCCAGGCACGCAGTATAGAATTCGCCGCTTTGCGCGAGCTTCCATGAGCGACGCCGCATTTCCAGCCGGCCAGCCCGGCGCCAGCCAGTGGATCGGCCAACCCCTGCGCCGGTTGGAAGACGCGCGCCTGCTCACCGGGCAGGGCCGCTACACGGATGACGTGCGCCCCGAGGGGGCTGCGCAGGTCGCGTTCCTGCGCTCGCCGCACGCGCGGGCACGCATCGTGAAGATCGACGTCGCTGCCGCGCGCGCCATGCCGGGCGTGATCGCCATATACACGGGAGCGGAGGTCGCCGCCGACGGCGTCGGCCCGATCCCTTTCACCCACCTGCACAAGCGCCAGGACGGCACGCCGATCGTCGCGCCGCCGCGCATGCCGATTACAGCGGACGAGGCGCGCTTCGTCGGCGACGCCGTCGCCATGGTGGTGGCCGAGACGCGCAACCAGGCGCGCGACGCAGCGGACCTGATCGAAGTGGACTGGGAGCCGCTCGAGGCCGTGTCCGGGCTCGAAGCTTCGGCCAAGCAGGGCCAGATCGCCGCCTATTACCACATGGGCGACGCCGCGGCGCGCGAGGCGGCATTTGCAGCGGCGCATCGGGTGGTGCGACTCAAGCTGGTCAATCAGCGCGTGATGGCCAATCCCATCGAGCCGCGCGCATTGGCCGCCCAGTACCACCAGGACACCGAGCGCTACACGCTCTGGTGCCCCACGCAGAACGTGCACACGGTGCGCGCACAGCTCGCCACGGCATTGAAGCTGAAGGAGGAGCAGCTGCGCATCCTGTGCACCGACATCGGTGGTGGCTTCGGCGCGCGCGGCTACGCCTACCCGGAGCACGCGGCGCTGTTGTGGGCGGCGAAAAAGCTTGGCCGGCCCTTGCGCTGGCTCGCCGACCGTTCCGAAAATTTCCTCGCCGAAGTGCATGGCCGCGACAACCTCACGGTCGCCGAACTCGCGCTCGACGCCGGCCACCGGTTCACGGCCTTGCGCATCCGCACGCTTGCGAACATCGGCGCCTACATCTCCAGCTTCGGTGCCGCAGTGCCGGCGATGTCCGGGGCGCGGGCGCCGACGGGTGTCTATGCCATCCCGGTACTCGATCATGAAGTGAAGATGATGTTCACCAACTCTTCGCCGGTGGATGCCTATCGCGGCGCGGGCCGCCCGGAAATGGGATACCTGCTCGAGCGCCTGGTGGAGCGCGCGGCGATGGAACTCGGCGTCGATGCAATCGAACTGCGCCTGAAGAACCTGGTGCCCGCCTCGAAGATGCCTTATGCCAACCCCGCGGGCCACACCTACGACTGCGGCGACTTCGAGCGCATGCTGCGCGCGGCCCTGGCGGCGGCGGACTGGGAAGGGTTTGCGGCGCGCAAGAGCGCTGCCGGGACGCGAGGCTTGCGCTACGGGCGCGGCCTGGCCTGCTACGTGGAGATTACCGGCAGCGCGCGCCTCTCCGAAACCGTGCGCATGATCGCCGCCGCCGACGGGCAGATCGAGATGCATTCGGGCACGCAAGCCATCGGCCAGGGGTTGTGGACTTCCTACGCGCAGGTGGTGGCGGAGAAGCTCGGCATCGATCCGCAGTCGATCCGCGTATTGCAGGGCGACAGCGATCTGCTCAAATCAGGCGGCGGCGCGGGCGGCTCGCGCGGCCTGCAGGTG
>JAQBXT010000079.1 GCA_027624175.1 Pseudomonadota bacterium
GCCGCTGAAGCGCAAAAGAAAGCTGCGCAGCCATTTGATGTCGGCCTCGCCGAGGAAGGACCCGGCGGCCTGCACTTCGCGCAGCGCGATCGCGAACGCCGGGTAAGGCGGCGGCGCCTTCGACAGCCAGCGCGTGAGCGCCACCAGGTCCGGCGGGGTCTGCCCGGCGTGCCTTAGCGCGAGCAGGGCCGCGACCACCGGTACCCGTGCGGCGAGGACGTGCACGCGCTCGGGGGAGAGCTTGAGCAATTCGTTGACGCGGTCGGGCGCGAGGATCCGCTCGAGCAGCTCGCTCGCGCCGGCATGCCCGCCCGCGGCGAGCTGCGCCAGCCAGTCCAGCCGCGGCATGTCGTCGCGAGACCAGGCCGGAGAATCGCGGAAGCGTTCGCGGCAGCTATCCAGCCGGCGTTCGCGCTCCTCGCTGCCTGCGTCACTCATCCGAATGTGGAAACGCGCATCGCCACATCTTAGTGCGAGAATCCACCCATGAAATCGCCTACGGCAGACGCCTCGGGTTCCTGAGCGCGCGCCTACTCCCGCCTGCGCCGCATTATCCACGTTGACATGGACGCGTTTTATGCGTCGGTCGAGCAGCGCGACGATCCGCAGTTGCGCGGCAAGCCGGTGGCGGTGGGCGGCTCGCCGCAGTCGCCGCCTCGAGCTACGAAGCGCGCGTATTCGGCGTGCGCTCGGCCATGCCGATGGCGCACGCGCTGCGGCTGTGCCCGCAACTGATGATCGTGCGGCCCGATTTCTCCAAGTACAAGGCCGCCTCGCAAAAGGTGATGCAGATCCTGCGCTCGTGCACGCCGCTGGTCGAGCCGCTGTCGCTGGATGAAGCCTACCTCGACGTCACCGAGAACCTGTGGGGCGAGCCGCTGGCCACCAACATCGCCAAGCGCATCAAGAAGTCCATCTTCGAAGAACTCGCGCTCACCGCCTCGGCCGGCGTGGCGCCGAACAAGTTCCTCGCCAAAATCGCCTCGGGCTGGAAAAAACCCGACGGGCTCACCGTGATCTCCCCCGCACGGGTGGAGAAATTCCTGCAGCAACTCCCGGTGGAGGCCCTGTGGGGCGTCGGGCCGGTGACGGCGAAGAAACTGCGCGCCATCGGCGTCACGCGGCTGGTCGACGTGCGCGAAATCGACGCGAACCTGCTGGAAAAGGCCGTCGGCGGCCTGGCCGAGTGGCTGGTGCAGCTCTCTTACGGCGACGATCCGCGCGAGGTCAAGCCCGACCGCCCGTCAAAGTCGATCTCGAGCGAGACCACCTACGCGGCGGACCTTACCGATTACGCCGAAATCAGGAAGGAGCTCGAATCCCTGGCGCGCGAAGTAGCCGAGCTGCTGGTGAAAAAACACCTGCTTGCGCGCAGCGTCAACATCAAGGTGCGCTACGACGACTTCACCACCGTGACCCGCAGCCACACCGCCGCCGGCGCCACCAACGCCGCCCGGTCGATCATCACCCGGGCCCGCGTGCTGCTCGAACGCACCGACGCCGGCCGCCGCCCGGTGCGCCTGCTCGGGGTGGGGGCTCACGGGCTGTCCCACGAGCCCGGGGCCTAGCCCTGGCGGACTAAAAAGTCCAAGCTAATCATCGGCTTTGGTGTAGAATCTTCGGCCCGGCACTTCCCTGCCCCACCAGCAACCGGAACCCGATGCCTCCGCATTCGCTAGAGCGCCAGCAATTCAAAATCGGCAAATACGACATCGTTGCCCAACCCGCCAACGGCTCGATGCACATGCTGCGCTACACCGTCATGTTGAACGGCAAGCGCCTCGGCGCGCTGCTCAGCATGCCGACCGAATCCGACTGCCGTTTCCTCGAGGCGCCGCCCAAGGTGCCGCCGCTGAAGATTTTCCAGGTCACCTACCGGCCGGGCCGGCCGAAGAAGAACGCAACGCCGCCCAACAGCGGCGGGGCGCACAACGAATCGGAAGGCGGACCGACCATCCCCTGGTCGATCAAAGGCCAGCAGCGTTACTAAGCGGCTGAAATCAGCGTTTGCGCGGCGGCATGCGCCGTGCCGCCGGCCGCGTGGTGGGCGGGCCGGCGCGCTCGTCCTTGTGCCGGAAATTGATCCGGCCGCGCGTCACGTCGTACGGGGAAATTTCCAGCGTCACCTTGTCGCCGGCGAGGATCCGGATGCGGTGCTTGCGCACCTTGCCCGAAGCGTAGGCCAGCACGGTGGCGCCATTGGGCAATTCGACCCGGAACTGGGTGCTCGGGAGCACTTCCTGGACCACGCCCTCCATTTCAAGCATTTCTTCTTTAGCCATGCCGACAGTATGAGGCCGCGGCGGCCCGGAATCCGCGAAAAGGACCGTTTGGGGCCCAATTCCGCATCATTCGTTGGCTTTTCGGCGCGGTTGTGCCATACAGGAGGGGCAGGTCACGAAGCGCCGGGCCTTGGCGGCAAACCCTTTTGCTCATCCCTCTGCTTCGCGTCACCCCGAGGGTAAGTCATGGCCTTTCCCAACAGTGTTTTCAAAGCGCGCCGTTCCGCCGAATGGACCCGCGATCGAATCGACAAACTCGCGCGGCCGGAGATCGAGCAGCTGCGCGACAACGCCGGGCGGCTCGGCGAGAGCGAAGTCGTCACGCTTTGCGAATCGGTGCTGCTCGAGCGGCCCAAGCGCAAGGGCGGGCGCAGCAAGAAACCAGTAACTACCGAAGGGAAATAATGGCACTACCGATGCTGGAGAGAAAGAAGTACAAGATCGGCAAGTACGAGATCATCGCGCAGCCCGCGCTGGGCTCGATGCACATGCTGCGCTACACCGTCATGTTCGACGGCAAGCGCCTGGGCGCGCTGCTCAGCATGCCGACCGAATCCGACTGCCGCTTCCTTGAAAGCCCGCCGGTGGTGCCGCCGCTGAAAATCTACTCGGTGACCTACCGCCCCGGCCGGCCGAAAAAAGGCGCGCCGCCGCGCTCCAACCCGAATGCCGACGGGGAAAGCGCCGGGCCGGTGATCCCCTGGTCCATCAAGGGCCAGCAGCGCTTTTAAACTCCGCGGGCGCCGCCGGGTTGTGGGCGAGGTTCAGGCGCACCGCCCGCGTGGCATTGGCGTGCCCCGCCACCAGGCGCATCACCGCCAGGCCCTTGCGGTTTTCGCCCTTCACGTTCCACAGCGAGCCCATCGGCTCGAATAATTTGGGATCCTCCAGCGTCGCGATGCGCTCGAGCAGGGTCGGGCTGGCGGCGCGATTCTGCGCCAGCGCGCCGAGGTAGAACCGGTCGCGACGAAACGAAGCGCCGTCGAAGGCCCGCTCGAGCTCGGCCGCGTTCATGTGCAGCGCTTCGTGCACCGCCACTTCCAGCGCATTGCCGCGCCAGACTTCGTAGACCGCCGCCACCGGCAGCGCGAGTGCTGCGACCAGCGCGGAAACAAACACCAGCGCCGGTTCGTGCACATGGCCGCGCAGGCGTGCCACCACGTGCCCGAGCGCCGCGCCCCACAGCGCAAACGGAATCGCCGCGACCGCCGCGACCAGCGGCACGAAAATAAAGCCGATCGCCGCCGTCGAGCCGCCGGAGGCAAAAATGCCCTTCACCGAGAGCGCCGTGGCCGCGATGGCGCCAAACACGCCCGCCCACAGCGCCCAGCGCGCCTCGGGGCGGGCTGCAAAGGAGGATGCCATCGGGAAATTCTATCCGCGCGCCCGGCGATGCACATTCTGTTGCAATTGCTTACGGCGTCGGCGGTGCCTTCCGGGAAACATTGGAGCCAATCCAACCCGGAGGTTGAATCATGAACCTGGCACTTGCATTGGTGGTCCTGATCGGCGTCATCGCGGTCACGATCATCTTGTTCTCTTCTCCTGCCGGCACCAGCACCGAAGATAAACGCAGGCGGCGCGTCGGCCAGGAGACGCGGCACCCGGCGCAGCAGCCCTGGGACAACGCCGACGGCCGTGGCAACCGCTAGTCAGGCGGCCATCACCGCGCCCGCCCCGGCGAGATATTCCTCGTAGCCGCCGTGGTAGTCGACGATGGCGGCGGACTTGCCGTTTTCGCCCGGCTTTAGCTCCAGGACTCGCGTGGCAATGGAAGAAACGAACTCGCGGTCGTGCGAGACGAAGAGCAGCGTACCGGGGTATTTCTCCAGCGCGCCGTTCAGCGACTCGATCGATTCCATGTCGAGGTGGTTGGTCGGCTCATCCAGCAGCATCACGTTGGGCATGGTCAGCACCAATTTGCCGATCATCATGCGCTGGCCTTCGCCGCCGGAAATCACCTTCAGCAGCTTCTTCTGGTCGTCGCCCGAGAAGAGGAGCTGCCCCAGCGTTGCGCGCACGATCTGCTCGTCCTGATCGCGGTCCTCGCGCCGCCAGCGGCCGAGCCAGTCGCTAAGGGCCTCTTCAAGAGAAAAATCTCCTGAAGGGTCTTGAGGCCAATACCCCAGGCGCGCCTTCTCCGCCCATTTCACCGTGCCGGCATCGAGCTTCAGGTTGCCCGCGATGCAGCGCAGCAGCGTGGTCTTGCCGATGCCGTTGGGGCCGATGATGGCGACCTTCTCGCCGGCTTCGATGGAAAGGTTTACGCCGTTGAATAATTTCTCTTTCCCATAGGCTTTTGCAAGGCCTTTGGCCTCCACTGCCAGCCGGTGCAGCTTTTCCTTCGCGTCCACCTGGAAGCGGATGAACGGGTACTGCCGGCTGGAGGGCTTCACTTCCTCCGGCCTCAGTTTCTCGATCATCTTGCGCCGCGAGGTGGCCTGGCGCGCCTTGGCCTTGTGCGCGCGAAAGCGCCGCACGAAGTCCTCCAGGTCCGAGATGCGGTCCTTGGCCTTGGCGTTGTCCTTCTGCAGCTGCTGCTTGGCGAGCGTGGACGCTTCCATGTAGTCGTCGTAGCTGCCCGGGTAGACCTTGATGCCGCCGTAGTCCACGTCGGCCATGTGCGTGCACACCGCGGAGAGGAAGTGCCGGTCGTGCGAGATGATCACCATGGTGCTGGAGCGCCGGTCCAGCACCCCTTCCAGCCAGCGGATCGAGTTGATGTCCAGGTTGTTGGTCGGCTCATCGAGCAGCAGGATGTCCGGGTCGCCGAAGAGGGCCTGCGCCAGCAGCACGCGCAGCTTCCACCCCGGCGCCACCGCGCTCATCGGGCCCTGATGCTGTTCGGTGGAAACACCGAGACCCAGCAGCAACTCGCCCGCGCGCGCTTCCGACGTATAACCGCCGTACTCCGCGTACTTCGCCTCCAGCTCCGCGGCCCTGAGGAATTCCGCCTCCCCCGCTTCAGGGTCGGCATAGATCGCGTCGCGCTCGCGCATCGCCGCCCACATCTCGGCGTGGCCCTGCAGCACCACGTCCAGCACCCGCTCGTTCTCGAACGCGAACTGGTCCTGCCGCAGCCGCCCCACCCGCTCGTTGGCATCGATCGCCACCGACCCCGCGCTCGGCTCGAGCTCCCCGCCCAGGATCTTCATGAACGTCGACTTGCCGCAGCCGTTGGCCCCGATCAGCCCATAGCGGTTGCCGCCGCCGAATTTAACGGTGACGTCCGCAAACAGGGGCTTGGCCCCGAACTGCATGGCGATGCCGGAGGCGACGATCATCGGGATTCCAGAAACAAAAAAGCCGGCCTCAGCCAGCTTGAACAAGTTGAATGCGGGGTCTAAGTGCGAGGACGCATTATAGCAGCCACGCCTCTAGCGGCCGGACGCCGCCTCGCGGATGGCGCGCATGGCGAGAAACATCGCCGTCGGCCGCGGCCGCGCATCCGACTGGCCATGCACGGCGTCCAACGCGATAAACCCGTGCTTCGCGTGGAAATCGACCGCGCCCAGCCCCTGCCCCTGAACGGTCTCATCCACCGCCAGGCGCGCAAGGCGCAGGAAGAAGCGGTCCAGATCGGGGTCGCCGCAGCGGAACGCGGAGCGCTCGTCCGCCTCGCGCAGCGCCCGGATCTGCATCAGCGCATCAGCTCGCGCAGCGCCTTGGTTGGTTTGCCGGTGCATGTTTCTGCGAGGATCGCCTCGCCGGAGTTGCGCGTGACGACGATCTTCGGATGCACCACCACGTCGGCGGGCAACTGCTCCAGCGCCGCCAGGTAATGCTGCAGCGCCTGCTCGATCAGGGTGGCCCTTCTTCACGCCGCTCGCGCGCACGTGCCGCTCGAGCAGTTCCCGGGTGGCCGCCGAGACCAGGGCTGAAATCTTGGTTTCCTTTTCCATATCATGGACTCTTCAGAAAATTCGACGTTTTCGTTGAACCGAGGTCAAGCGGCAGCCGGTGCGCGTCTTTAACTGGATTGCACCGCTACGTGCAAGCGCGTGCGGGTTTTCTTCTGCAATGCCTTCACGATGCCGAAGAAATTCTCCGTGCTCGGATTGCCGCGCGCCGCGAGCATCCGGTGCAGGCTCTTCGAGGGCGTTTTCACTTCGGCCGATAAGGCTTCGAATCCGATCGTCGCATTCACCAGGTCGCGCAGCATTGCCTTGCCGGTCTGGGTATCCCCCGCCAGGTACGCGTTGATTGCCTCCGCGAACATCGCGTCGCGGAACTTCGCGTCGCGCCGCGCGCGCGCCACGATGGTTTCCTTGAATTCTCGTGTCAGTGCCATGCCGCCTCTATGCCGATCCTTTCTTGCGCTGCTTGTAGTCTGCCCACGCCGCGTGCGCCGTCCGAATCGCCGCGCTTTGCCGCTTCTTCGTGCTGCCGCCCAGCAGGATCACGACCGTCTCACCGTCCTTGCCGAAATAAATCCGGTACCCGGGTCCGAAATCGATCTTCTGCTCGAAGATCCCGCTTCCCACACCCTCCACGCTGGAGAAATTGCCCTGACTGAGGCGGTACAGCGCGGTGCCAACCTTCGCCGCAGCGAGCGCATCCAGATCATCGAACCAGCGCCGCCACGGCGAGCGGCCGGCTCGGTCAAGGTACTCGAGAATACGAATCGCAGCCACGATTATAGTAACTTAATAGTTACCATCTGCCAAGCTCGCTTTGCCATCTCCGGGCAACGCACTCGGCGGCCACCTGGTTTACCGCGTCAAGCGCCAGCCAGCGCCTCGCGCAGCCGCTTCACCGCCGCGGGCTCGCCGCGCACGCGCAGGAACACGCCCTCGCCCTCGGTGCGCTCTTCCAGCACCGTGCAGGTGGCGAAGATCTCCCCGCGCAGCTTCTGCGCCGACCAGGGGAGGAAGAGCTCGGCCTCGACCAGGCGTTGCTGGAAAAACCCCACGATCGCCTCGCGCAGCGCCGCCACATCGCCCGGCCGGCGCGCGCTCATCACGATGCAGCCGGGGTGCTGCGCGCGCAGCGCCGCTTCGCGCGCGGCCTGGTCGGCGGCGCTGCCGATGCGGTCGATCTTGCTGAAGACGAGCAGGCGCGGCACCTCCTGCGCGCCGATCTCGCCCAGCACTTCCGCGGTCACCTTGAGCTGCCGCTCGAAGCCGGGATCGCTCGCATCGACCACGTGCGCGAGCAGCGACGCCTCGAGCGCCTCGTCGAGCGTCGACTTGAACGAGGCCACCAGCCCGTGCGGCAGGTTCTTGATGAAGCCGACCGTGTCGCTCACCAGCACGCGCGGCACGGTCTCGGGATGCAGGGCCCGCACCGTGGTATCGAGCGTGGCGAACAGCTTGTCCGCGACCAGCGCCTCGTTGCCCGTCAGCGCGCGCATCAAGGTCGACTTGCCCGCGTTGGTGTAGCCGACCAGCGCCACGCGCGCGAGGCTCTCGCGCTCGCCGCGCCGGGCGCGTTGCGTCTTGCGCTCGGCGCCCATGGCGTCGAGCTCCTTTTGCAGCTCGGCGATGCGATCGCGGATCTTGCGCCGGTCGAGCTCGCCCTGCGACTCGCCGCCG
>JAQBXT010000080.1 GCA_027624175.1 Pseudomonadota bacterium
GAGGCGCTCGCGCAGCAGCCGCAGGCCATGCTCGGCGTCGCGGCGCGGCGCGGCAAAACCGATGTCGATGCGCGTCGGCTGCATGCCGTGGTGCAGGAGGCTCAGCCTGAAGCCGCGCACGCCGGCCTGGCGCGCGGCCAGGAAGCCCTCCAGCTGCAGCAGCAGGCGGTGCGCGGCGAACAGCACGCGTTCGGCTTCCATCACCGGTGCCGGCAATTCCAGCTTCGCGCTGAAGCGCTCGGGCGGGACGAAAAAGTCGCGCGGCTCTGCGGCTCTGCCCAGGGCCCGGTCCAGATCACCGAGGAGTCGCGGGCCGAAACGCGCCGCGACGCCCGCACGCGGCAGGCGCATCAGCTCGCCCAGCGTGCCGATGCCGATTCTGCGCAGCAGGGCGCGCGCTTCGGGCGCAGCGTCGATGGCCTCGAGCGGCAAGACTTCCAGGCTCTGTCCGGCACCGCGGGCGAGCCAGAGCGCCGCGCGCGCCGTCGGCCCTGCCGCGAGCAACGCCTCGAAACCGAGCTGCACGAGGCCGCTGCGCAGGCGTGCCATGAGCCGTGCGGCGCCGCCGAACAACCGCAAGCTGCCTTCGACCTCGAGCAGCATTGCCTGCGGCGGCTCGAGAGAAACTCTCGAAGTGAACTGGCACGCCCAGACGGCAACCGCCTCGAGCGCTTCGCGCTCCGCGGCGGCATCGCGCGGCAGCGCCCGCAATTGCGGTGCGATGGCCCAGGCCGCCGCGAGCGAACTGCCGGAGCGCACGCCCGAGGCCTCGGCCGCCGCGTTGCAGGCCAGGACCGAGCGGCCTTCGGTGACCGCCCAGGCCTCGCCCGCCGCGTCAGGCGAGGCAAGGCCGCGCAGCCTGGCTTCGAGGGCGAGCCGGGGAAAGCAAAGCGCCACCCACAGCATGGACGGGTCTCGGGATCGGGATGCGCAGCGGCGCGGCAAGCCGTGCGCCGCGGCGCTTGAGAACGCGCACGGCGAGTTGCCCCTCATCAGGTTCGAGCGCCAGGCGCAGGGGCGCGGGCGAGGATTCCTGCGCCGCCTGCGGCGGCCGGAACAGCGTGACGATCGCGGCACTTCCTTCGGCGGCCAGCGCGAGCCGCCGCAACTCGGCGTAGTTCGCGCGCGGCAGCCAGGCCAGGAGCGCCCGGCAGGCGCCGGCGCGCAGCACCTGCTCCGCCGCCCACAGCGTATCGCGCCTGCCCGGCGCTCTCACCACAGTCAGGGATTCAAGGCGCAGGCCGGCCGCAGCCAGCGCCGGCGCGTATGGCAGGTACGGGGGCGCCAGCCAGGCGATGCGCCCCCCGGCGCGGGACAGCGCAATCAGCGCGGGCAGCACGAGCTGCAGCTCGCCAATGCCTTCGCTGGCGCACAGAATCTCGCTCAGTGCGCCGGCAGGCCAGCCTCCTCCGGGCAACTCGCGATCAAGCAGGGCAAAACCGGTCGGCACGGCCGGCGCCGCGGACTGCGCCGGCGCCCCGCCGCGCCAGACGGGATGATGATGGAGGATGGCATCGAGTGCCGTGGTCGGGGCTGCCATGGGAGATCTGCCTTGAGACTGTGTTTATATACAGTATCAGGGGCCCAGGCAAGACCCCCTGCAAAACCCCGCCCCGCGGCGCTCAGCGCCGCGCGCAGCGATAGACGTTGAACGTCTGCTTTCCGTCCTGGATGCCGGTGGCCGGCACAACGGTGTCGGCGCCCATGCCGGCGGCCGAGTTCCTGGCGGTGACGTTGAGGTTATCCTGCACCGCGTCGGGGTGGCGTGGAATGATACCCACTTCATGCACCACGCTCGCCGTGACGCGGCCGAGATTGGTGCAGGTCACCACCGCCTCGGCACTCGCCACGCGCACCGCGGCGCCGGCGTCGGTCAGGTTGACAAAGGCGCAGCCCGCGGTGATCGCGGCAACGGCCGGCAGAAGAATGAGGATTGGTTTACGCATCGCGACCCACCTTTTCTGTGCATGTCAGTACGCAGATTTTACACGCACGCCAGGACACACTATCGTCGCCTCTGACCGACATGACCATGACCCGGAATGACGCGGATACCCTGCGCACCGAAACTTCGCCGGCGTGCGCGGTCTGCGCGCAGCCGGGGCGCGTGCTGTACGAAGGCCTGACGGATTACCTTGCGGGAACCGCGGGACAGTGGCGCATGCTGCGCTGCCCCGATGCCGCGTGCGGACTGCTGTGGCTCGATCCAAAACCGCTGGCGGCGGATCTGATCAAGGCCTATGCCACCTACCACACGCATGGCGCCTCGCGCGCGCGGGATCCCGCCCGCCTCTGGCACAGCGCGGTGAACTCCGCGTGCAAGCAACTCAGCCGCGTGCTCGAACTCGGCAGCGCGCTGGGCCGGCAAAGACGCGAGCTCAGGACGATGTTCATCGGCAGCGGCAGCCCAGGCACGCTGCTCGATATCGGCTGCGGCTCCGGGCGTTTCCTGAATCGGATGCGCGGGCTCGGCTGGGCGGTGGAGGACGTCGAATTCGATCCTGTGGCCGCGGCGCGCATCGGGAAAAAATATGGCATCCCGGTCGCGGTCGGAAGTCTGCCCGAGTTGCGCTACGCACAGGACAAGTACGACGTGGTCGCGATGAGCCAGGTCATCGAGCACGTGCACGATCCCGTGGCGCTCCTGAAAGAATGCCGGCGCGTCCTGCGGCCAGGAGGCAGACTGGTGCTCAGCACGCCCAACGCGCAAAGTGTCGCCCACCGCCTGTACGGCAGGTCCTGGCGCGGGCTGGAACCGCCCAGGCATCTGCACATCTTCACCACGGCGGCACTGGAAAACGCCGCCAGGCGTTGCGGCTTTCAGATCCAGAAGCTCGTGACCCTGTCAGCGGAATCCGCAGGCATCTACCGGGCCAGCGACGTGATCATGGAAACGCAGGGCGGGCGGCGCACGAGGGCGGCGAGCGCCGGCATCATCAGATCCTGGCTGATGCGCTACCGGGAATACCGCGAGACGTTGCGCGACCCTCACGCGGGGCAGGACATTTTTCTGGTCGCCGCAAAGTAGGCCCCCTGCGACTTGCGTCTGGAGGCGCTAGGGCGTGAGAAAACTGGCGGTGCTAGCATCCGTCGAGAGGAGAACGACCATGGCGATCAAGAAATTCAGCGAGAAAAAGCTTACCGGCGAGGTGCTGGCCCGCATCCGCAACACCAAGAACGCGCGCCTCAAACAGGTGATGACCGGTTTCATCAAGCACCTGCACGCATTCGTGCGCGAGACCAAACCGACGCAGGAAGAATGGTTCATGGGCATCGAGTTTCTTGCTGAAACGGGCCAGTGGTGCACCGCCAAGCGAAACGAGTACATCCTGATGTCGGACACCCTCGGGGTGTCGATGCTGGTGGACGCCTTGAACTACAAGGCAGGCGCTGGCGCGACGCAGTCCACGGTGTTGGGGCCGTTCCACCGCGAGCAGGCGCCCGAGTACCCGCTGGGCGGCAACATCTCGAAGAACGCCTCGGACGGCGAGCCCTGCGTGGTGCGCGGTACAGTCAAAGACGCCAAGGGGCGCCCGGTGGCTGGCGCCAAGCTCGACATCTGGGAGGGCGGGGCCGACGGCCTGTACGACTCGCAAAAGGGCGACGAGATGAACCTGCGCGGCGTGTTTCGCACCGACGCGCAAGGGCGCTTTCACTTTCGCTGCGTGACGCCGAGTTTCTACCCGGTGCCGAACGACGGGCCGGTCGGACGCATGCTGGTCGCCACCGGCCGCCATCCGATGCGCCCGCCGCACCTGCATTTCTGGATCACCGCGCCCGGCTACCAGCCGCTGATCACGCACCTGTTCGTCAAAGGCGGCGAGTACCTCGATTCCGACGCCGTGTTCGGCGTCAAGCCCGAACTCGTCGTCGACTTCAAGAAGGGCAAGGATGGCGTCGCAAGCGCGAACTATGACTTCGTCCTTATGCGGAACGGCAAGCGCAAAAAGTAAGGCCGCCTATGCCGCGAGCCTGGAGCGTTTCCTCCATTCAGAGAATCGAACCCGCGTGTTGCGGAGTCTGTGCGCCATGGCGATGAGGGTGGAGCAATTGTCGGGTACCGCGTAGGGCGCAGTCGCGGTCAGGAGGGGGCGCAAGGTCAGCGCAGGCACCAGTAGCGCACGCCCTGGCTCTCCAGGAACGCCTCGGCGCCGGCGCCGCGCAGCATGGCCAGCGTGGCGAGAATTCCGGCCTCCGTGCACGTATTGCCCACGACGGTGACCGAACGCGGCGCACCCGCGACCGGCCAACCGGTGCGCGGATCGAGGATGTGACCGTAGCGCCTGCCGTCGCGCAGGACGAAGCGGTGCGCGTCGCCGCTGGTGGCAATGCCGCCACGGCCTAGCTCGAACGCAAGCCGAGCCTCGCGCGCAGCGAGGCTCGCGACCGTGACGCTGTCGGGATTCTCCACCCCGATCACCCAGCCATGGCCGTCGCGCCGCATGCCGGTGGCGGCAAGATCGCCGCCGAAATTGACCAGCAGGCTCGGCGCTGTCTCGGCGCCGAGCAGGCGCGCGCAGCGGTCCACGGCGTATTCCTTGCCGAGGCCGCCGAAATCGATTTCCATCCCCGGGGGCAGCTCGAGCACCGGGTTCGCCCAGTGCACGCGGTGCCATCCGACCAGCGGCAGCAGCGCCGCCACGGCCGCCGGCTCGGGCACGTGATCGCCGCTATCGAAGCGCCAGGCGCGCCGCAATACGCCGGAGGTGACGTCGAACAATCCGTCGCTCAACCGTCAGCAGGCGTCGGCATAGTCGAGCAGCGCAGCGGTCTCGTCGTCCACCTCGACCGGCGCGCCGTGCGCCCCGTTGATGCGGTGCACGATGTTGTCGTCGCGATAGCGGCTGAACTTGCGCTCCACGCGCAGTGCCTCGTCGCGCGCCAGACCGGCCAGGCGGCGCGCGACCGGCTCGTCATCCGCATCGACCAGGATCTCGCACGGGCTCGCCATCGCCCGGAAGCGGCAGATCCCGTAACCCGTTGCCTGCTCGAAGCTCAAGTCCGTCATGGCGCTTGCCGGGGACGCGCATGCCCCGCGGCGACGCGCCGTGACTTTACCAGCCGAACGAGTAGCTGAACTGGACGATGACCGCCTTGGTGTCCGGGAACAGATCCTGGCCCGCAAGCTGGCCGGGTGCGCCGGCCGGGTGGTCCTCCCCCGTCTGCAGCATGTACTCAAGGCGCGCGCTGAACTCGCCGGTCTTCGCCGGGATCGCGTACTTCACTCCCGCGGTGACGGTGCTCATCTTCGCCAGCCGGTAGTCCGCGCTCGCGAATTGCGTCGACTCGCCGGCGCGCAGAAACGGGCGGTAGAAATCCGCCGCGCTCGCCTGCTGCGAGAACCGCAGGTGCGGCTCGAGATAGCTGCCGCCCAGGTCGCGACGATAGCGCAAGTCGACGGTGTGGCCCTTGACGCCCCAGTCGTCCCAGTAGTACCGGTACGACACGTTGAGCACGTCCCTGTCGAAGGCCTTCAGCGTGCGCCAGTACAGCGCGTTGCGGGCGCGATCCTCCGGGCGCTTCTCGTAAATCGTCTGCAGCGGAATGCCGGACACGGCGTCGACCACCGAAACAAGCTTGTACGGGTCGGTCAGGTAGCCGGAATCCGGCCCGTGAGTGTAATTGAATTGCATCAGCGTGGTGCGGTTGACGACTTGCGTGACGCCGAGCAGCACGTCGAACACCGTCTTATTCTCGCTGGTGCCTGCCGTCGTTTTCACTCCGGGGAACGCGGGCTGTGTTGCGAATCCCAGCGGCACGCCGCCCACCGGCTCGACTTGGTCGGCATCGTACGAGAGCCCGGCAGTCAACGTCGTATTGCGATTGTTGAAGTCCTGCGACACCGTGGCACCGGCGCCGATCGACGTGTAGTCGTACTCCTTGGAGGCGTGCCCGGTATAAACGATGCGCCGCTCGGCCCCCAGCGGCCGAGTCCAGTCGAAAGTAAGCGCCACGCGCGTGTCGAGGAAAGTCGGGTCGAGCGGAATCGTGTTGGCGGGCGTGTTATAAGTCTGGTTACCCGAAGGCGAAGTGAAGGTCTGCGGCGTCGTAGAGGGCACCGCGCCGCTCGGGCTCGAGCCGGTGAGCGAATCCACCACCAGCTTAATGGCGATATCCTCGTCCTCCGAGAGCTGCTTCTTCATGCGCACCACCGGCTCGATGGCCGTGACGCGATCCTGCTCGCTGTAGAACAGGATCGCCGACTCGACCTCCCACTGGCCTGGTTGCGCCGGTCGCGGCAGGGTCTGGACTTGGGCCTGTGCTACCGGCGCGGCCGCGAACAGGCCGCAAGTGGCGGCGGCCAACGCGCGCAGGATGGACTCCGGCTTCTTCAATTGCATCCGCAGCCCCCGCCGCCGATGCCCTGGCCGCCGGTCGCCGATTCCTTCGAGTAGTAGATATGCTCGTCCAGGTAGGTGTCGAGCGGGTAGGCATCCAGCTGCATGGACTTGCGCGCGAGCACATCGCGCTCCCAGGGCTGCACGCGCTCGCTCGCGCAGCTGCTGAGCAGCGCGGCGCAAAGCAGTGCCGCGATGATGAGAGGGTTCACTCGGTGCTCCGTGCCAGGATGTCGAACGGACGGGGCAAGCTCATCGCGCCAGCAACGCCCTGATTTCCGCCTCGATCCCGCCCTTGGCGGCCTCGCGAAAGCCGATGTGCGTGCCAACGATCTCCCCCTGGCGGTCGATCAGGAACGAGGTCGGCATGCCCTTCAGCGCCAGCGCCTTCGCGGTCTTGCCTGCCGGATCGTACGCAACCATGAAGCTGGCGGGATACTGCATCAGGAACCGCTGTGCCTCGGCGGCGTCCCGGTCCACGTTCACTGCGACAACGACCAGCCCCTGGTCGCCGTAACGCGACTGCAATTCGTTCATCCACGGGAACGACTGGCGGCACGGCACGCACCAAGACGCCCAGTAATCGAGATACACAACCTTGCCCCGCAGACTGTCGAGGCGCAACGATCCCTTGTCCGTCGCGAAGGTGAAATCTGGAACCGGCGCCGCGCCCGCTAAGCCCGGCAGCGCGAACGCGGCGGCAAAAGCCAGCGCAAACAACAAGCGGATTTGTCTCATCACAGTCCTGCGCAGATGATATTCGTTCGGCATGAGGCAGCACAATCAGGAATTAACCAGGATCAAGTTTGCAGAGGACGGGGGACGTCCCCCGGGACGCGAAATTCGCACGCAGCCCCAATAAAAAAGCCCGGCGCTCTTTCGAGCCCGGGCTTTTTCTCCTGCAGATGGCCTGGCGGTGACCTACTTTCGCATGCGAATGCACACTATCATCGGCGCAAACCCGTTTCACGGTCCTGTTCGGGATGGGAAGGCGTGGGTCCAGGCTGCTATTGCCGCCAGATTGACTTTGAGCTCGCCCCACGAGCGGACCAATCCGCCTCTGGCACGAGCCGCGTTCCGGAATGAAGTGAAACCTGGGTTAGAGATTGCGCCAAGCGCCCCTAAAGCCGCTTGCTGTGCTCACGGTTATAGGGTCAAGCCACACGGGCAATTAGTACAGGTTAGCTCAAGGCCTCACGGCCCTTACACACCCTGCCTATCAACGTCCTGGTCTAGGACGACCCTTCAGGGAGGTTAAACCTCCGGGAAGTCTCATCTTGGGGCACGTTTCCCGCTTAGATGCTTTCAGCGGTTATCGCTTCCGCATATAGCTACCCGGCGATGCCACTGGCGTGACAACCGGTACACCAGGGATGCGTCCACTCCGGTCCTCTCGTACTAGGAGCAGCCCC
>JAQBXT010000013.1 GCA_027624175.1 Pseudomonadota bacterium
CTGATCCAAACACCTGCTTTGCTCACTAATTTAAACACCCAGGTGTCTCATTCTCATTGACACGTTCCGCGCGGACTGCCAGTGTGGATCCTGCGCCGCACGCCCGACATGCTGCAAGGGCTCGTGTCTGCTGGATCCTTTCTGAGCGATCCGGCGTCGTTGGTGAGCAGCCAGCAGCCCGCATACGCCCAGAACCCGACCCGCTCCATCGAACCGGAGGTGCTGGTCACCGTAGCGCTGTGCACGCATCTGGGCTGCATCCCGACCTACTACCCGGCACCCGATTCGCTGCAGCCAGGCTGGCCGGGCGGGTTCTACTGTCCCTGCCACGGATCGAAGTTCGACCTCGCGGGCCGCGTTTACCGCGGCTCGCCGGCGCCCACCAATCTCGAAATCCCGCCGCACCACTACGAGTCAGCTTCCAGGCTGGTTGTGGGTGAGGAGCGCAACGCGTAAGGAGAGAAGGGGCCTCGCGTGGTGGGCCTGAGCCCCGGCGATGAAAGAGATGCCCCGTCGGCCTTAATGTCTCGTGGATGCGGCGCGTCCGCGCCGGGCACCTGAAGCATCCGCAGCGAGTGGCGCCGCGAGTCCGTCCAGGATCGGGCACTCGGGCCGGTCGTCGCCATGGCAGTGCACGGCGAGATCCTGCAGCGTGCGTTTCATCGCTTGCATCTCCGCGATGCGCGCGTCGAGCTCTGCAATGTGCGCCTGCGCCAGGGCCTTCACCTTGCTGCTCGGCCGGCGCTGGTTGCGCCACAAGCCCAGAAGCTGCTCGATCTGCTTGATGGAGAACCCCAGGTTACGCGCCTGCCGGATGAAGCGCAGGGTGTGCACGTCGCTGGCGGCGTAGGTTCGATAACCCGAATAGCTCCGGGTCGCCTTGGGGATCAACCCGATCCCCTCGTAGTGGCGGATCATTTTCGCCGACACTCCAGAATGTTTTGCCGTCTCGCCGATATTCATCTGCATCATGTCCATGACTAACCTCCGGTTCCGCGCCAACGCCGCAGCGTCAGCGCATTCGTGACCACGCTCACGCTGCTGAAAGCCATCGCCGCCCCGGCGATGATCGGGTTGAGAAAGCCGAAAGCGGCGAGCGGTATGCCGACCACATTGTAGAAGAACGCCCAGAACAGGTTCTGGCGGATCTTGCGGTAGGTGCGGCGCGAGATGCTGATCGCGTCGGCCACCAGCCGCGGATCGCCGCGCATCAGGGTGATGCCCGCGGTGTGCATCGCGACGTCGGTGCCGGTCGCCATGGCGATGCCGACGTCGGCGGCGGCGAGCGCCGGCGCATCGTTGATGCCGTCGCCCACCATCGCGATCACCTTGTTCTTGCCCCGCAGCGCGGCCACAACCTGCGCCTTGTCGGCGGGCAGCACTTCCGCCCGCACTTCGTCGATGCCCAGCGCCCGCGCCGCGGCCTCCGCGCTGCCGCGGTTATCGCCGCTCAGCATCACGGTTTTTACGCCCTGCGCGTGCAGGGCCGCGATCGCCTCGCGCGCGCCGTCCTTCACCGCGTCGCCGAACGCGAGCAACCCGCACAGGTTGCGTGCGCCGCCCGTCTCCGCGGCGAGCCAGGAGATCGACCGTCCTTCACTCGCCAGCGCCTGCTCGCGCTCGCGCAGCGCCGACGTGTCGACGCCGAGTTCCTGCATCAGTCGCGAGCTGCCCAGATAAAGCGTGCGTCCTTCCACCGCCGCCTGCACGCCGCGCCCGGGCAGTGCCTTCGCTTCGCTCGCCGCGGGTGGGGAAACACCTTCGGCGGCGGCCTGTTCCATCACTGCGCGCGCCAGCGGATGCTGGCTTCCCTGCTGCAGCGCGGCGGCGAGCCGCAAGAGCTCCGCCCGGTCGCCGCGCAGCGGCTCCGCGGCAAGGAGCTGCGGCCGGCCCTCGGTCAGCGTCCCCGTCTTGTCGAACACGACAGTGGTGATCGAGTGCGCGATCTCGAGCGCCTCGGCGTCCTTGATGAGGACGCCGTGGCGCGCCGCCACCCCGGTGCCCGCCATGATCGCGGTGGGCGTCGCGAGTCCCAGCGCGCAGGGGCAGGCGATCACCATGACCGCGACCGCGTAGAGCACCGCCGAGGTCCAGTTTCCAGTCGTGAGACCCCAGGCGAGCAGGGTGACGAGCGCGAGCGCCAGCACGATCGGCACGAATACGGCGCTCACCCTGTCGACGACGCGCTGGATCGGCGCCTTCCCCGCCTGCGCGTTTTCGACCAGGCGGATGATGCGCACGAGCGTGGATTCGGCGCCGATGGCGCGCGTCTCCACCAGCAGCAGCCCGTCGGCGTTGATCGAAGCGCCGGTCACGCGATCCCCAGCGCCCTTGGCGACCGGCAGGCTCTCGCCGGTGATCAGCGACTCGTCGACGTGGCTGCGGCCTTCGCGGATCTCGCCGTCGACCGGAACGCGCTCGCCGGGGCGCACCACGACCAGATCGCCCACCGCGACCGACGCCAGCGGCACTTCGACATCCTTCCCGTTGCGGCGCACCAGCGCCCGATCGGGCCGCAGCGCGTTGAGCGCGCGGATCGCCTCGGTGGTCTGGCGCTTGGCGCGCGCCTCGAGCCACTTGCCGAGCAGAATGAAGGTGATCAGTGCCGCGGAGGTCTCGAAGTACAGGTCGTGCACCCCGGCTGCGCCGGCTAGCAGCTGGTACACCGACAGTCCGTACGCCGCGCTGGTGCCGAGCGCGACCAGCAGGTCCATGTTGCCAGAGAGTGCCCTTGCCGCCTTCCACCCCGCGCGGTAAAAGCGCGCGCCGAGCCAGAACTGCACCGGCGTTGCCAGCGCGAGCTGCAGCCAGCCGGGCAATGTCCAGTGCGCGCCGAGCGCGAGACCCGCCATCGGGATGATCAGCGGCAGGGTGAGCAGCGCCGAGACGGCGACTGGCCACCAGTCCGGAAGCGCTCGCGCAGACGGCGCAGCGCCTTTTCCTGCGGCGCTTTGCTGAAGGTCAGCGGGCTCCGCTTCGTAGCCGGCCGCGTCAACCGCTTTGCGCAGCGCCTCGATGCCGACCCCCGCAACGGCGACCACGTGGGCGCGCTCGGTGGCGAGGTTCACCGAGGCCGACAGCACCCCGGGCGCTTTGGCGAGCGCTTTCTCGACCCGCCCCACGCAGCTGGCGCAGGTCATGCCGTGGATCGCCAGGTCGAATTCCTGAGGCGCGACTTCGTAGCCCGCCTGCGCGATCGCTTTGGCGAGCGTCTCGGCAGTGACCGAGGGGGCGAGCTTGAGCGTCGCCACCTCGGTCGCGAGATTGACGGACGCCGTGCGCACGCCGGGCACCTTCAGCAAGGCGCGCTCGACCCGCCCCACGCACGAGGCGCAGGTCATGCCCGCGATCGGCAGACGAAGATCTTTGCTTGCCGATTCCTGCGCGGCGCTCGCCGCCACCGCCGCGATCGAAGCAGACATGGTCGTATTCCCCTGACCTGAGAGTCGGTGCCAACCTGAAGGTTCCCATGGTAGGAAGGTCAAGTCCACCGCTCGCCCGCAAGGCGGACGCTTGACTTTACCATCATAGGAAGGTGCACAGTCCCTCGCAGTCTATCCCTCAACTGGAAAGGAGCATTGCCATGATCGAGCTGCGCGTAGAAGGTATGACCTGCGGTCACTGCGTAAGCGCGGTGACGCGTGCGGTCAAAGCGGTCGACCCCGAGGCGAACGTCCGGGTCGATCTTGAGGCCGGCCGGGTCCACGTCGACGGCCGGAGTTCCGCCGATGCGCTGGGCAAAGCGATCGCCGAGGCGGGCTATCCCGCCTCGGCGGCGGGCGAGCAGGCGCCGGCGGCGGCGCGGGCGAAGGGTGGCTGCTGCGCCGGGTGACCGCTCCGCGGCACCGGAATTCGTAACGCGGGCGGCGGGAGATGGCGGCCCGGCCGCTTTCAGCCGGGAACATGCATCACTGATCCACAGCTGCACCGAGGCGTGCGGCGCACGCGGCTGTTCGATCGAATTCGATGAGAAAGCGAGATCGCTGTGACCACCGATCCTGTTTGCGGCAAGCGCATCAATCGCGGCAAGGCGCATATCGTCATTGAGCACGAGGGAGTGGCTTACGCCCTGTGTTGCCCGCTCTGTCAGGCGGAATTCGAGCGTGCACCCGGGAAATTCGCCAAACCGGATTTGGGCGAAAAAGCCCGAAAGAAATCGGACCGCCGCCCCTATCGGGGACAGTAAACATGACGATCACTACGTCTGGCTTCAGGATCTGGCTTGTCGTTTGGCTGATCGTACTGTCCGCGGCTCCGGCATGGTCGCAATCGCCGGACGCAGCGTGGACGACGAAAACGGTGCACGGCTACCGTTTCGCGTTTGCGGTCGAAACGGCACTCGACCCGAACGCTGCCGGCGACCCGCGGCACGCGCGCGAGATGGATCATCGCGTCGTCGTTTCGATTCGCGATGCGCGATCCGGACGACCGGTGCAGGCCTCCGCCGTCTCGCTCGACGTGGCCGAGCAGGGATACAAGGGCTCTTCAGTGTCGATGCAAGTGGCAAGCGCCGGCGCCGAGATCTACGAGGCGCGTGTTCGCATGCAACGGGGCTTGACGCATCGCGTTCTAGTGCACGCTACCCCGGAGGCAGATGGCCGCACGCTGGAGGCGCAGTTTGAGTACCGTCACCACCACTGATTGGCCGGAGGCAAGCAATGACTACGATCGACGATGTGCATCCCCGGCTGACGAAGAGCGCCGCAAGCTTCTCAAGAGCGCCACCGCCGCCGCGGGCGGTCCGGTGCTGGCAGGCGCGAGCCTGCTCGTGATCGGGTTGCACGCCTCGGTAACCCCGGCATGAATCCGATCGCGCGCGCGGAGCCAGCCTGATGCTGCGCAAGATCTGGCTTGTTGCGGCGCAGGGCTTCGTCCTGGTTGCCGCCACACTTTTTCTTTTCGATATATTTGGCCCCAAACCGGTGCCACTGCATCAGGCTCAGGTGGTGACGGTCAAGGAGACCGCCGAACTGCCGGCGCCGGTCAGGCCGGTGCCGCTTTCGTTCCGCGACGCGGCCGGCAAGGCCGTTCCGGCGGTCGTCAACATCTACACGTCAAAGACGCTCCGACGCGAGATGTCCGAAGGCGAGCAGCTGTTGCGCCGCTTCTACGGATTGCCCGACGAGCGCAGCCTCAACCCGCGCCTGGTGAAGCCGGCAGCAGCTTAAGCGCATGCTCCAGCGCACGCACGCGGCTGCGGAAACGCCCGCGCGGGCCGAGCTTGCGCAGCACCCCAAGCTGCACGAGCACACGCGCCACCGGGCCCTTCAGCCCGACCAGGATGACGTGCCGCCCGCGCCGGCGCGCGCTGAGAATCATGCCCTCGATGGCGAGCGCACTCGAACTGTCGACGAACGGCACCTCGCTCAGGTCGAGGACCAGGACCTCGTAACGCCCGGCCCCGTCCAGTTTGCGTGACATCTCGCTGGCGGCGCCGAAGCTCAGCGGCCCGCTCATGGCATAGAGCAAGACCCGGCCGCTGGCGCTGGCAAGCGCGCGCTTCTCGGCTTCGTCCAGCGGAGTTTCCTCGGTGTCGCCAATCACGGCGCGCATGCTGCCGAGTTGCAAGTCCGCCATGCGCTTGACCAGAAGCAGGCTCGCCATCACTACGCCGGCCGCCACCGCCGTGATCAGGTCGACGAACACGGTGAGTCCCATCACCGTGAACATGACGATCACCCCGGCGCGCGGTGCGCTTGGCACCCGCTTGAGGTAGTTCCAGTCGATGATGTCGACACCGACCTTGATCAGGATGCCGGCGAGCACCGCGTGCGGGATGTAGCTGGCGTAGGCACCGAGGCCGAGCATCACGGCGAGCAGCATCAGGGCATGCAGCGCACCGGACAGCGGCGTCTGGCCGCCCGCGCGGATGTTGATCACCGAGCGCATGGTGGCGCCGGCGCCGGGAATCGCGCCCATCAGGCCCGCGATCGTGTTGCCGATTCCCTGGCCGATCAGCTCGCGATTGGAGCGATGCGGCGCTTGCGTCATGTTGTCGCAGATGAGCGAGGTAAGCAGGCTGTCGATGGCGCCGAGGAACGCCAGCACCAGCGCCGACTTGATCATGCCGGGCAGCGCCTGCAGCCCGAAAGTCGGCAGCTGCGGATCGGGAAAGCCGGTCGGGATGTTGCCGATGATCGGCGCCGCTTTGAAGTACCAGGCGGCGAGCAGGCTGCCGACGCCGAGCGCGACCAGCGGCGACGGGGCGAACTTGCGCAGGCGCAGCGGAAGGAAGGCCGCAATGACGAGCGAGACCAGCCCGACCGCGACCGCGCCGGGCACCGGGGCCGCAAAGGCCTGCGGCAGCGCCGTCAGCACCTGCAGCGGCCCGCCCGCCGGATTGACGCGCCCGACGAAGGGCGCGAGCTGCAGGATGATGATGATGCAGCCGATGCCGCTCATGAACCCGGAAATCACCGGGTAGGGCACCAGATTGATGTAGCGCCCGAGGCGCATCAGGCCGAAACCGATCTGGAACAGGCCGGCGAGCATGATGACGGTGAACGCCATTCCCGGCTCGTGCGCGTATTGGGTGATCAGCGCGGCGGTGACCACGGTCATCGGCCCGGTCGGACCCGAGACCTGTGCCGGCGTGCCGCCGAACAGCGCGGCGAAGAAGCCGACGAAGATCGCACCGTACATGCCGGCCACCGGTCCGGCGCCGGAAGCGACGCCAAAGGCGAGCGCGAGGGGGAGCGCCACCACCGCGGCGGTAATGCCGCCGTAGATGTCGCCTTTCAGGTTGCGGAAATGCAACCCGTGGAACAGTTCGATCGCCAAGGAGTGATTCTGCCGGCCGCAGGGAGGCCATGGAGCCTACAAGATTCGCCCGCCCCGTGCCACAGAGGACCCGCGGTCCTTGACGCATCCGTCCGCGAGCTGCTCGGGCCTATACTTGGGCGCATGAGAGCAGGCAAGAAAAACGCGAGGATGCCGATCCCTGGGCGCGTACCAGGAAGCGTCGAAGGCGAGCGTTGCGGCACGCCTCGCGCATGCCTACGAAATCTTCCCGCGCCTCGCCGAGCGGCGTGCGCAGCTCGCCGGCACCATGTCGGGCGGCGAGCAGGCGATGGTGTCGATCGGCCGCGGCCTGATGAGCGCGCCGCAGTTGTTGCTTATCGACGAGCCTTCGCTCGGGCTCTCGCCGTTGCTGGTGAAGGAGAACTTCAACATCATCCGCCGCATCAACGAGCAGGGCATCACCGTGTTCCTGGTCGAGCAGAACGTGCACCAGACGCTCGCCATCGCGCACTTCGGCTACGTGCTTTCGCAGGGCCGTGTGGTCGCCTCCGGCAGTGCGCAGGAACTCTCGCGCGACGCGGCGGTGCACCAGGCGTATTTTGGCTAGGGACGGGCGATAAAAAGGCGGGCGATCTGTATCGCCCGCCCGTCGAACGGTGTGCCTGCCTAGCGCTTGGCGAACACCGGCACCGGGTACACCGGCTTCGCTGTCGCCACTGCGGGCGGATAGACCACTTCCAGCCCGTTCGGCAGCGTCTGCATGATCGAGAACTCGTTCTTGTACTGCTTGCCGGTCTCGTCGATCTGGTATTCGCCGGTGGCGGTGACGATCTTGCCGGACAGCTTGAGCGCCGCTGCCTTCAGCTTCGCCGCATCGAGCGAGTCCGCGGTCTTGATCATCTCCTCGGTGATCACGCCGGCGCCGTAGGCGAGGATGGTCTGGAAGTCCCCCGGGTACTGCGCGTTCGGAAACAGCCTGTTGTAGCTCGCCACCATCTGCGCGCGGTTCAGGCCATGGGTCACCTTCCAGTTGATCTTCTCGTGCAGCAGCGTCTGGCTGAACACGTAGTGCCCGTCCTTGCCTGATTGCTGCAGGAACTGCGGCTGCGAGGCGTAGACCAGGTACACCGCCTTGAAATCCGCGTTGGTCTCGCGGATCTGGCGCGCGATGGTCATCTGGTCGCCTTCGTACGCGGTCGGATAAAACGCCTCCGCACCGCTCGCCTTGGCCTTCTGGATCAGGATGTTGAAGTCCTTGGTGCCCTTGGCGAACTTCTCATCCATCGTCACCTGCATGCCGAGCTGCTTCGCCAGGTCAATTGCGCCCTGGGTGAGCGCCGCCGGGAACGGCTCGTCGACGTACGCGAATGCGACTTTCTTCACGCCCATGCTATGCAGCGCGCGCACTGCCGGCTGGCCGAGCAGCGTGCCGGCGATCTGGGTGGCCGAGACGATGTACTTGTAGCCCTGCTTGTAAATCGAGTCAGCGGAGGCCGACCAGATCACCATGAACGTGCCGTTGGTCTCGGTGGTATTGGCTGCCGCCGCAGTGAGCGTCGAGCCGAAGGGTCCGAACACCAGATCGACCTTTTCGTCCTTGATCAGGGTCTCGTAAACGCGCGGTACCAGCTGCTTGTCGCTGCGGTCATCGAGAATCACCAGCTCCACCTTGCGCTTCTTGCCGCCGACCGCGATGCCGCCGCGGCTGTTGACGTCGTCGACCCAGATCTGCGCGCCGCGATGGCCCGACTGGGCGGCGAGCGCAAAGGTGCCGGCCGAAGAGACCGTCATGCCGATGCGGATCGGCTTGTCTGCTTGGGCGCTCGCCGTACTCGCCCCAATCGTAACCATCAATACTGGCGCGGCGAGCGCCAGCAGGAAAGTTCTGCGTTGCATGTCATGCTCCTTCGAGGGCTGAGGATTCTTTCGCCGACGCCCGCCCCATTAGGCGTCGATCCGGTAGTCCACCCATTCTGCGATCAGGTTGCGCAGATCAGCGTCTTTCGTGAAGTCGCTTGCCGAGCCGTCGATCTTGTTGCGCCCGAGCTCGAGCACGTAGACGTGGTCCGCCACCCGCACGCATTGGCGCACGTTCTGGTCCACCAATAACACGGTAATGCCCTGCTTGGGCAGGCCGTGGATGAATTCGTAGATCTCGGCGGCGAGCTTGGGCGCGATCATGGCGGTGGGCTCGTCGAGCAGCACCGCGCGCGGCTGCAGCGCGAGCGCGCGCCCCAGCTCGAGAAAGCGCTGCTGCCCGCCGCTCATCGCGCCGGCGTACTGCGTGCGCCGGTCCTTGAGGATCGGGAACTGCGCGTAGGCGCGCTCGAGCGCCTCGGCGACGCGCGCCTTGTCGCGCCGGAACGACCAGCAGGCGAGCTGCAGGTTGTCCTCGACCGAAAGCTCGTTGAACAGGCTGCGGTTCTGCGGCACCAGCGAGATGCCGCGCTCGATGAAACGCCACGGCGGCATGCCGGTGACCACCTCGCCATCGACCAGCACGTCGCCCGCGACGGGCTTTAGCAGCCCGTACAGGGTGCGCAGCGCCGTCGACTTGCCGGCGCCGTTCGGCCCGATAACGCCGGTGATCTTGCCCGGGCGCACCGCCATCGACATGCCCTGCAGGATGCGGATGTCGCCGTGGTAGGCGACGTCGACCGCGCGCAGCTCGAGCACCGGCGTCTCAGTTGCCAAGGTAGGCCTCCACCACGGCGGGGTTGCTGCGGATCTCGTCGACGCTGCCCATGGCGATCACGCGGCCTTCGTTCAAGGCCGCGACGCGGTGCGAGAGGCGATAGATCGAGGTCAGGTCGTGGCTGATCAGCAGCACCGTCTTTCCGCCCGCGGCCATCGCCTCGATGCGCTCGATCATGAACTTGCACAGCGTAGGGTGGACGCCGGCAAAAGGCTCGTCGAGCATCACCACCGTCGGGTCGGGCATCAGCATGCGCGCCATCTCGAGCAGCTTCTGCTGCCCGCCGGAGAGTTCCTCGGCGAAATTGTGCCGCAACTCGATCAGGTTCATGTGCTCGAGCGTATTCTCCGCGCGCTCGATCAGCGCCGGGTCGGCCTCGTCGCGGTCGAGCACTGGCACCAGCAGATTGTCGATCAGCGACATCTTGCGGAACACGCGCGGAATCTGGAAGGTGCGGCCGACGCCGTGGTGCGCGATCTCGTGCGGCGTGCGATGCGTGACGTCGCGCCCGCCGATCATCACCCGGCCCTCGTCGGCACGGTAGATGCCGCAGATGCAGTTCATCAGCGTGGTCTTGCCCGCGCCGTTCACGCCGATGATGCCCAGCACCTCGGCGGGATGCGCCTCGAGCTCGACGCCGTCGAGCGCTGTCAGGCCGCCGAAGCGCTTGCGCAGGCCGTGGACTTCGATCGCCGCGCTCATCGCTGCGCTCTCCAGCCCATCAGGCCCGTCGGACGGATCAGGATCACCGCCACCAGGATGCCGAAACCGACGATCGGCGCCATCGCCTGCGGCAGGAACACCGTGGCGAGCTGCTCGGCGAGGCCGTAGAGAATGCCGGCGAGCAGCGCCCCGAGCGGATTGCCCAGGCCGCCCAGCACTACCACGATGAAGCCGATGATCGAGTACTCGGCGCCCGAGAACGGATTGAAGGCCGGGAACACCAGCGCCACCAGCACCCCGGTCACGCCCGCGATGGCGGAGGCGAGCGCGAAGGCGAAGGCCGAGAGCTTGACCACGTCGACGCCGACGATCTTGATCGCCTCGGGGTTCATGATGGTGGCGCGCAATGCCTTGCCGGGCAGCGTGCGGAACAGGAACCAGGTGAGCGCCGCGGCGAGCACGATGACGATACCGAAGGCGACGATGCGCGCGGTGGAGACGTAGATCGGGCCGACCTTCATCGAGATCGGCGTGAAGGAATAGTCGATCGAGCGCGAGTCGGCCTCGAAGATCAGCAGCATCACCGCGGCGAGGGCGATCGACACACCGTACATCATCAGGAACGACATGATCTCGGGGTCGTCGCTCTTTTGCAGCCGCGGCAGGAGCAGGTAGTACGCGCCCCAGCCCATCGCGAAGAACGACAGCGCCGCCACCGGCAGCGAAAAGAGCGGCGCGAGGCCCAGGTTGCTGAACAGCGCGTAGGCGAGGAACGAGCCGCCGATCACAAACTCGCCGTGCGCGAAGTTGACGATGCGCAGCACGCCGTAGAGCAGCGTCAGGCTCATGCCGATCAGCGCGTAGATGCCGCCGACGATGAGGCCGTTGACGATGCCGTTGAGGACCAGGATCTCCACGCGCGCCCTAGGGAATGTAGCGGCGCCACTCGGGGCGCCGGCGCAGGATGGTGCCGACGATGCCGCGCGGCAAAAAGAGCACCAGCATCACCGTCGCCACGCCGAGGATCAGCAGGTTCAGGAGCGGGAACTGGCGCCAGATCAATTCATCCAGCCACACCATCACCACCGAGCCGACGATCGGCCCGGTGACCGTGCCCAGGCCCCCGGCGACGGCGTAGATCACCGTCTTCGCGGTAGTGAGCGTATTGAACGCGGTTTCGGTGTCGACTACGTTGGTGTACCAGGCCTCGACCCCGCCGCACACCGCCGGGAAGAACGCCGCGATCAGCCAGCCGTAGAGCCGCACGCGCGTGACGTTCACCCCCATCATGTCGGCGGCTTCGGCGTCGTCGCGCACCGCGCGCAGTGCCTTGCCCAGGCGCGAGCGCGACAGCCACAAGATGGTGCCCAGGGCCAGCAGCATCACCGCCATCATCACGTAGAAGGAATGCACCGGCTCGGCGCGGCTGCCGAGCTGCAGGCCGAAGGAGCCGCCGGTGATGTGATCGGGCATGTTGGAGATCACCAGGCGGCAGATGCCGGCAAGTGCGAGGCTGACGATGGCGAAGTAGATGCCGGAAAGCCTCAGCGTCGGCGCGAACAGCAGGCCCAGGATCACCCCGGCCACCCCCGAAAAGGGCAGCGCGAGCAGCACCGGAAAGCCCAGGCTCTTCACCAGGATCGCGGTGGTGAAAGCGCCCACGCCGTAGAAGGCGACGAAGCCGAACGGCATGTAGCCCGAAAAGCCCGCGGCGACGTTGAACGCCGAAGCCATGGTGATCCACAGCATCAGGTAGAAGTGGAACGCGATGTTGAGGTCCAGCACCGGCACCACGAGGAAGTAGATGCCGACGGTGCCGCCGATCACGGCAGCGAGCGTGTAGTAGATGCGGTCGGCGGAGGCGCGCTCGATCGAGCGCCCCGCGCCGGACGACTCAGGCGGCATGGCTGGCGAGCTTGGGGCGCAGCTTGTGGTGGCCGGTATCTTCCTGGCAGGCCTTGCCGATCTCGAGAACCACGCGCTCCGCGAACGGCTTGCCGACGATCTGCACGCTGAGCGGTAATCCCTCGTGCAGCCCGGCCGGCATGGCGAGCCCGCACAGGCCGAGATAGTTCCAGGGTCGGGTCAGGTGGCCGGGGATGGGCGCCTGCTCCTCGATCTCGTCGACCGGCGGCGCGGGCATCGCGACCGTGGGCAGAAGCAGCGCGTCGAAGGTGCGGAACCACTCGGCGAACACGCGCCGGCGCGCGGCCATCACGCGCAGCGTCTCGGCATACTCGCCCGGCGCGAGCTTGCCCGCGCCCTGCACGCGCTCGCGCACCGCGGGCCCGATCGGTTGCTTCGGGTCCTCGATGTAGGCGCGGTGCAGCGCATAGGCCTCGGAAGCGATGATCGCGCCGGCGGGCTTGGAAAGCTCGAACGCCCACTCGGGCAAGCGCACCGGCACGATCTCCGCGCCGAGCTTCTGGAGGCGCTTCGCGGCGTCCCGCCACGCGGCGGTCACCGCCGGGTGCATGAACGACGGCAATTGATTCGCTTCGGGCAGCGCGATGCGGAATTGGTCTAGCCGGCGAGCCTCGAGCCGATCGGGCAGGTCGAGCGGCGGCTGCGCGAGCGTCGTCGGGTCGCGCTCATCCGGGCCGGCAAGGACGCGCAGCAGCTCGGCGCAGTCGTCCACCGAGCGCCCGAGCGGCCCGATGCTGTCCAGCGTCCAGCTCAGGAGCCCGGTGCCGTGCAGGCTGATGCGGCCGAAGGTGACTTTCAGGCCCACCAGCCCGTTGAAGGCGGAAGGAATGCGCACCGAGCCGCCGGTGTCGCTGCCGATGCCGATCGGCGCCAGGCCCGCGGCGACCGCGACCGCAGTGCCGCTCGATGAGCCGCCCGGCACGCGATGGCGCTTGAGATCCCAGGGGTTCCAGGGGGTTCCCATCAGCGGGTTGCTGCCCCAGCCGCCAAAGGCGAATTCGACCATGTGGGTCTTGCCGAGCGGGATCATGCCGGCGGCGAGCAGGCGCTCCACGGTGGCGCAGGTGGTGTCGGCCACGCGCGCGGCCCACATCTTCGAGCCGATGGTGCCGACGCGCCCGGCGATGTCGCACAGGTCTTTCAGCCCGATCGGCAGACCGTGCAGCGGTCCGAGCGGCAGGCGCGCCTTGCGCGCGCGGTCGGCTGCATCCGCGAGGGCGCGCGCTTCCGCGGCGTAAACGTCCACGAAGGCGTGCAGCTTGCCGTTCAGCTTGTCGATGCGCGCGAGGTGCGCGTCGACGATGTCGCGGCTCGAGCATTGCGCGCGGCGCAGCTGCTCGGCCTGCTCGAGCAGCGTGAGGTCGGTTAGTTCGATGGTGGTTCTCCCCTGCGGACAGCGTGATGGTGGCCGTGACGCGACCGGGATGTCAACGCACTTTCGCGCCACGTCATTGACGCGCCGGGTGCGCTGCCGATAATGCGGCCATGGCCCTGGACCTCGTAATCCGCGGCGGCAGGGTCGCCGCCGCCGCGAAAACGCTTGTTTGCGACGTCGGCATCCGCGCGGGACGCATCGCCGAACTGGGCGAGGGCCTGAAAGGCGAGCGCGCCATCGACGCCCGCGGCAAGCTGGTGCTGCCCGGCGGCGTCGACAGCCACTGCCACGTCGAGCAGGTGTCCTCCTTCGGCATCCTGTGCGCGGACGATTTCTACTCCGCGACAGTGTCGGCGGCCTACGGAGGCACCACGACCATCGTGCCGTTCTGCGCGCAGCACCGCGGCGATTCGCTCGCGACGGTGCTCGCCGACTATCACCAGCGCGCGAAGGCGAAGGCGGTGATCGACTACGGTTTTCACCTGATCATCGCCAACCCGGACGCGCAAACGCTCGAGGCCGACCTGCCCGCCGCCATCGGCTCGGGCATCCGCTCGTTCAAGATCTTCATGACTTACGACCGCATGCGCCTGATGGACGAGCAGATTCTCGACGTAATGGCCGCGGCGCGGCGCGACGGCGCCCTGGTGATGGTGCACGCCGAGAACCACGGCATGATTTCCTGGCTCGCCGGGCGCATGGTCAAGCAAGGAAACACCCTGCCGCGCTACCACGCGATCTGCCACACCCGCGGCTCGGAGTCCGAGGCGATCCTGCGCGTGGTGGCGCTGGCCGAGTTGGTGGACTGCCCGATCCTCGTGGTGCACGTCTCGACGCCCGAGGGCATCGAGGCGATCCGCCAGGCGCGCGCGCGCGGCGTCAAGGTGTACGGCGAGACCTGCCCGCAGTACCTGTTCCTCACCGCGAAGGACATCGACATCGGCATGGCGGGCGCGGCATTCTGCTGCTCGCCGCCGCCGCGCGACAAGGCCGCGCAGGAAGCCTGCTGGCACGGACTCAAGGACGGCGCGCTGCAGGTGTATTCCTCCGACCACGCGCCATATCGGATGGACGCAAGCGGCAAACTGCCGAAGGGCGAAGCCACCACCTTCAAGGAAATGGCCAACGGCGTGCCCGGGCTGGAGCTGCGGTTGCCGCTGCTGTTCACCTTCGGCGTGCAGGCCGGGCGCATCACGCTGGAGGAGTTCGTGCAGCTCACCGCGACGCGCCACGCCGAGATCTACGGTCTCGCACCGCGCAAAGGCGCGATCGCGGTCGGCGCCGACGCCGACCTCGCGATCTGGGATCCGGACAAGAAGGTGCGCATCACGAAGGAACTGGTGCATGACCAGACCGGCTACACGCCTTACGAAGGGCGCGAGCTGACCGGCTGGCCGGTAACTGTTGTTTCGCGCGGCGAGGTGATCGTCGAGGGCGGCAAACTGAACGCGGCACGCGGGCGCGGACAGTTCCTCGCGCGCGGGCGCAGCGCCGCGCTCGAGCCGCTCGGGCGGCAGGTGCCCGAGATGGCGCAGCTCGCGGCGTGGAACACCCCATTGAAACTCTAGCGAACGCAGGATCCGACATGGCAAGACATCTGAAGATCGCCGCGGCCCAACTGGGGCCGCTGCACCGCAAGGACACGCGCGTGGACGCCACGCGGCGCCTGGTGGCGCTGCTGCGCGAGGCGCACGGCATGGGCGCGAAGTTCGTCGTATTCCCCGAGCTCGCCTTCACCACCTTCTTTCCGCGCTGGTGGATGGAGGACCAGGCCGAGGTCGACCGCAATTACTTCGAACGCACGCTGCCTTCGGCCGACACGCAACCGCTGTTCGATGCGGCGAGAAAGCTCGGCATCGGCTTTTACGTCGGCTATGCCGAGCTGACCGAGGAGCAGGGCAGGCCGCGGCGCTTCAATACCGCGGTGCTGGTCGGCCCGGACGGCACGCTCGTCGGCAAGTACCGCAAGGTGCACCTCCCCGGGCACGCCGAGCACAAGCCGAAGGCCGCCTTCCAGCACCTGGAAAAAAAATACTTCGAGGTCGGCGACCTCGGTTTTCGCGTCTGGCGCTTCATGGACACCATCACCGGGATGCTGATCTGCAACGACCGGCGCTGGCCCGAGGCGTTCCGCGTGCTCGCGCTGCAGGGCGCCGAGATCGTCGCGCTCGGCTTCAACACCCCGACCGAGAACCTGCACTATCCCGAGCCGCCGGCGCTGCGCGTGCACCACCATCTGATCATGGCGCAGGCGATGGCGTTCCAGAACGCCACCTGGCTCATCGAGACCGCCAAGTGCGGTCACGAGGACGGCTTCCGCATGTTCGGCCACTCGCTGATCGTCGCGCCCTCGGGCGAGATCGCGGTGAAGAGCCAGACCGAGGAGGACGAAGTGATCTGCTACAACTGCGACATCGACCTCGCCGCGAACCTGAAGAAGACCATGTTCAACTTCGCCGCGCACCGCCGCCCGGAGCACTACAAGCTGATCGTCGAGCGCGTCGGCGCCGAGGTGACGCCCGCGAACGAACCGGCGGCCAAGCGATGAGCGCGGACCAGGCACTGGATCTGAACATCGCCGAGCTGCCGCCGGTCGAGCGCTACAAGCTGCTCATCGGCCTGGTCATTCCGCGGCCGATCGCATGGGTGTCCACCGTGAATGAGCAAGGCGTCGCCAACTGCGCGCCGTTTTCGTTCTTCAACGTGTTCAGCGAGGATCCGCCGCTGTGCATGGTGAGCTTCAACCGGCGCTCGGACGGCAAGATGAAGCACACGCTCGCCAACATCCGCCGCACCGGCGAGTTCGTCGTCAATCTGGTCGACGAGGCGACGGCGAACGCGATGCATCTTTCCAGCCACGAGTACGAGGAAGACGAAAGCGAGTTCGCCAAGACCGGTCTCACGCAGGCACCGGCGAAGCTCGTGCGGCACCCGCGCATCGCCGAGGCGGCGGCCTGCTTGGAGTGCAAGGTCGAGCGGCGGCTGGAGTACGGCAGCGGGCGCGAGATGGTGATCGGCGAGATCCTGCTCGTGCACGCGCGCGCAGGCGTGATCGATCCGGTGTCAAAGCGGGTCTCGGAGGAACACTACAAGCCGATCGGCCGCCTGTTCGCCAACCGCTATTGCACGACCCGGCAGCGCTTCAATTTGCCGGGGGAGTTGCCGGAGTAGAGTGGCCGGGCGCGACCGCCCTATAACCCTGCCCAGTTCAGACGCACGCGCGCCAGCGCCATGGCAACAGCCGCCTGCGTCGGCTCCACCACCGGGATGCCGATCTCGTCCTGCAGCGGCTTGCGGTAACGCGCCATGCCGGCGCAGCCCATGACGACGACGTCCGCGCCGTGCGTGTCGCGCAACGCCTTGCCGACATCGACCATGCGGCCGAAGGTCTTGTTCTCGTCGGCGAGCTCGGTCACCGGCAAGCCCACCGGCAGCTCTCCGGCCATGCGCTCCGAGACGCCGAGCGCGCCTACGTAGCGCAGGTGGCGCGCGATCGACTGCTTGAGGATGGCGATCACGCCGAACTTCTGCCCGAGGGTGAGGGCGGTGAGGATGCCGCACTCGGAGATGCCGAGCACGGGTTTCTTCGTCACCTCGCGGATCGAGTGCAGGCCCGGATCGCTGTAGCAGGCGATGACGAAGGCGTCGTAGTCCTTCTCGCGGCTGCGCACCAGGTTGATGAGCGGCGCAACGACGCCGTCAACGTGCTGCTGCGTCTCGACGCCGGGCGGACCTTCCTTGAGCGTCACGCAGTCGATGCCCGGGCCACCCGTCAGGCGCAGCGGCTCGCAGGCCTCGTCGATGCCACGCGTCACGGCCTCGGTCGAGTTCGGATTGATGACGAGGATGCGTTGGTTCATGTTCAGTGCAGGGCGATCTGGCGATGCTCGAAGCGGCTCAGCAGCCGCACCAGTGGCCACAGGCAGACGAGGTAGATGATACCCGCGGCGATGATTGGCGTGGCGTTGTAGGTGAGCGACTGCGCCTGGCGCGCTGCGTACAGCAGCTCGGGAAGCGCCACCACGCTCGCGAGCGAAGTGAGCTTGATCACTTCGAGCGTGTTCGAGACCAGGTCGGGTACGACGTTTTTGACCGCCTGCGGCAGCACCACGTAGACCATGGTCTGCGGTACCGAGAGACCGGTGGAGCGCGCGGCCTCGTGCTGGCCGCGTGTAATCGATTCGATGCCGGCGCGGAAGATCTCGCCGTAGTAGCTCGAGGTGTTGAGCAGGAACGACAGCGCCACCGCGATGAAGGCCCCCGGGTCGAAGCCGAGGAAGGGCAGGCCGAAGGCGATGAACATCAGCAGCACCAGCGGCGGGAAGGCGCGGAAGAAATCGACGTAGATCACCACCAGCCAACGCACCAGGCGGCGGCGCGAGGTCGAGGCGAGCGCCACCACCAGACCGCCCGCCAGTCCGAGCGGCACCACCACCAGCGTCAGCTTCACCGTCATCCAGAACCCGGCCAGGAGCAGTGGCCAGGCCTGCGACAGGATCTCGAAGTTGAAGAAGTTGTGGACCAGCTGTTCCATGGCGTCAACGCTTCCAGGCGAAGCGTGTCTCGACCCAGCGGCCGAAGTACACCACCGGAATGAACAGGATCAGGTAGGCCACTGCGCCGAGCACCAGCGGCGAGGGATTGTAGGAGAACGAGTACGCGGTCTGCGCCTGGTACAGGATCTCGCCCACCGCCACCACCGCGCCGAGCGCGGTGCCCTTGGTGATGGCGATGGTGCGGTTGGTGAGCGGCGGAATGGTCAGGCGCACCGCCTGCGGCATCACCACGTCGGTGAGCGTCTGCACGAACGAGAGGCCCGTGGAGCGCGCCGCCTCCCACTGCCCCTTGGGCACCGCGAGGATGCCGGCCCAGAAGATCTCCTCGGCGAAGGCCATCAGCACCAGCGACAGCGCAAGCCAGGTCGCCACCCAGGCCGACATGCGGATGCCGATCGCGGGCAGCGCGAAGTAGAAGCCGATGATGAGCACGAGCGGCGGCAGCGCGCGCAGGATGTCGACGCAGAGGATGATGAAGAAGTTGAGCGCCTTGATGCGAAACGCGCGCACCAATGCGAGCAGCAAGCCCGAGGCGATGCCGGCCAGCACCACCGCGAGGGCAATCTGAATGGTGATGAAGAAACCCTCGACGATCTTCGGCAGGTACTGCTGCATCACCTGCAGGTTGAAGAACGTGTCGGCGAGGCGCTCGAGCTGCATCGTCAGTGCTCGATGCTGGCGATGAAGTCCTTGATGCGCTGGTGGTCGGGCGCATTGAACAGCTTCTCCGGCGTGCCCTGCTCGACGATCAGGCCGTGGTCCATGAAGATCACGCGATCGGCGGCGCTGCGCGCGAAGCGCATTTCGTGGCTCACCACCACCATGGTCATGCCCGATTCGCGCAGTTCGCGCATTACCGCGAGCACGCTGCCCACCAGTTCCGGGTCGAGCGCCGAGGTGGGCTCGTCGAACAGAAGAATGGCCGGCTGGAGCGCGAGCGCGCGCGCGATCGCCACGCGCTGCTGCTGGCCACCGGAGAGCTCGTTCGGGAAGCTGTTCGCCTTCTCGGCGAGCCCGACGCGCTCGAGCGCCGCCTGGCCAGCGAGCTCGGCCTCGGCGCGCGATTGGCCGACGACTTTCCGCAGGGCGAGGCTGACGTTGCCAAGGGCGTCGAGGTGCGGGTACAGGTTGAACGACTGGAACACCATGCCGATGCGCCGGCGCACCGCGTTGATGTTGGTCCCGGGCGCCATGACGTCGACGCCCTCGACCAGGATCGAGCCCGAGCTCGGCTCCTCAAGCCGGTTGCAGCAGCGCAGCAGCGTGCTCTTGCCCGAGCCCGAGGGCCCGATGACGAACACCAACTCGCCCTTGCGCACGGCGAGGTCGATGCCCTTCAGGACCTCGAGGTGGCCGAAGGACTTGTGCAGCCCCCGGACCTCGAGGATCGGCCGATCGCCGCTCAACGACTTACTTGCAGCTCGGCTGGTGCTCCTTCGGGTCGTGCCCGGCCATGCCCGGCACCCCGTATCCCGGGAACACCTTCACTGTGGCCGAGCCGGCCGGCGCGGCATGACCGAACCACTTCTTGTACAGCCTCGGCAGGGCGCCGTTCATCTTCAGGCACTCAATCGCCTCGTCGACCGCGTTGCGCAGCGCGTTGTCGTCCTTGCGGAAGGCTGCGGCCCACACGAACCCCTGGTCGACCGTGACTGAGGCGAGCTTGGTCTGGCCGTTGGCCTTGACCACCGAATAGGCGGCCACGGTGTTGCCCGACATCTGTGCCTGCGCGCGGCCCGAGATCAGCGCTTGCACCGAGTCGGCGTTGGTACCGAAGGATTCGACCTTGAAGCCGTACTTGGCGGCGTTCTCCTGCGCCCACTTGTCGTAGGCCGAGCCGCGATTGAGCGAGATGGTCTTGCCCTTGAGGCCCGCCAGGGTCTTGATGTCGGCGGCCTTCGCCGGCACCACGAAGGCGTAGTAGGTATTGAGGTAGCCCTCGCTGAACAGCAGGTTCCGGGCGCGCTCGGGGGTCACGGTGGTCGGCGCGCCCACGAAGCTGATCTGCCCGGCGTTCATCGCCGGAATCAGGCCCGAGAACTGGCCGGCGAAGATTTCGATCTTCTTGCCCATCTGTTTGCCGATCTCGTTGATCAGGTCGACGTTGAAGCCCTCGACCCCGCCGCCGAGCTTGGGCATGGCGTGCGGCGCGAAAGTGCCGTCGACCCCGGCGATGAGCCCCTTGTCCTGAGCGATGGCGGCGCCGGCGAATGCCGCGGCGATGAGCGTGATGGCGATGCGGTTCATACTCCCCCCTTGTCCATTGACTGCCGATTACAGCACTAATCCGCGGGGGCGCATAGATGCGGCGCGAACACGCTCAGATCTTCGCCATCACGCGGCGCGCCACGCCGTAGTTCTCGAGCGCATTGGCATTATAGTGACCCGACCTTCGCCCCCGGATCTCGCCATGCCCAACCCGATCAACGACCCCGGCATCATTACCGAGCTCGCCGCCGATACCTCCTACGGCGGCTACCTGTGCCTCGAGCGCCTCCTGTCGGCGCAGCTGCCGCGATCCGCGCCGGCGCATCACGACGAGATGATGTTCATCATCCAGCACCAGACCTCGGAGCTGTGGATGAAGCTCATGATCCACGAATTGAGCGCCGCGATCGTGCATGTGCGCGCCGACCGGCTCGGCCCCTGCTTCAAGATCCTCGCGCGCGTGAAGCAGATCCAGCGCCAGCTGTTCGAACAGTGGGCGGTGCTGGAGACGCTCACGCCCTCGGAGTATGCCGAATTCCGCGATGCGCTCGGGCCGGCCTCGGGCCTGCAGTCGTTCCAGTTCCGCGCCATCGAGTTCCTGCTCGGCAACAAGAACGCGCGCATGCTCGACGTGCACCGCCACGACGCGAAGATCCACGCCTGGCTGCAGGGCCTGCTCGAGGCGCCGAGCCTGTACGAGGAGTTCCTGCGCTATCTTGCGCGCCGCGGCATGGCGGTGCCCGGGGAGTGCGTGCAGCGAGACTTCTCCACACCGCACGAGCGCCATGCCGGACTGACTGCGGTGTTCCGCGCCATCTACGAGGACCCCAAGCGCTATTGGGACGCCTACGACATGTGCGAGAAGCTGGTCGACGTGGAGGAGAACTTCCAGCTCTGGCGCTTTCGCCACGTAAAAACGGTGGAGCGCGTCATCGGCTTCAAGCGCGGCACCGGCGGCACCGCGGGGGTGGCGTTCCTGCGCAAGACGCTGGAAGCAGTGCTGTTTCCCGAGCTGATCGACGTGCGCACCGAGATCGGAGCGAAATGAGCTTCGAGGCGGCGCTCGCGCAGCTCGGCGCGGGGCCGCTCACCGAGGCGGGACTGCGCGCGCAGGTCTGGCCGCTGTTTTCGCGCGTGTTGGGGCGCTCGAAGCGCGAGATCTACCTCGCCAACCATTCCCTCGGCCGCCCGCTGGATCGCGCCGCGGCGGACGTGGCGGCGGCGATGGACGCCTGGTACCGCGACCTGGACGGCGCCTGGGGTCCGTGGCTCGAGGCGCGCGAGCGCCAGCGCGCGCTCACCGCTAAGCTCGTGGGCGCGCCGCGCGCCGACTGCATCATTCCGAAGACCAGCGCCGGCCAGGGCCTGCGCGCGGTGCTCAATGCGCTCGATGTGCCGCTGCGCGTCGTCAGCACCGAGGGCGAATTCGATTCGCTCGATTTCATCCTGCGCGCCTACCGCGAGCGCGGCCGCATTGCACTCGCCCAGGTGGCCGCGGGCGCCGACGGGCGCTTTCACGTCGAGGATCTGATCGCCGCGCTGCACGCGGGCAAGGGCGCGCAGCTGCTCGTCCTGTCCACGGTGATGTTCCGCACTGCGCAGGTGATGCAAGGCGTGCCGGACCTGGTGCGGGCGGCGCACGCCGCCGGCGCGATGGTGCTGCTCGATTTGTACCACCACGCGGGCGTGCTGCCGGTTGACCTGGCGGCGCTCAAGGCGGACTTCGCCGTGGGCGGCTCCTACAAATACCTGCGCGGCGGCTCGGGTGCGTGCTGGCTCTACGTGCGGCCCGACCACCTCGAGCGGCTGCGCACGCTCGATACCGGCTGGTTCGCCAAGAAGGACGTATTCGCCTACCGGCGGCCGGATCCTCCGCAGTACGGCCCCGGCGGCGACGCCTGGCTCGAGTCGACGCCGCCGGTGCTCGCGCCTTGTCAGGCGCTGGCCGGGCTCGAGTTCACGCTCGCCATCGGTCTCGAGCGCCTGCGCGCTTACTCGCTCGCGCAGCAGGCGAAGCTGCTCGAGTTGCTGGCCGCGCAGGGCGTGCCGGCCGAAGGCGCGCGCGCAGACCACGGCGCCTTTGTCACTGTGCAGCATGCGCACGCGGCCGAGCTCGTTGCCGGGCTTGCCCGGCGAGGCGTCAACGGCGACGCTCGCGGCGACCTGCTGCGCCTGTGCCCGGACATCCTGAATACGGAAGAGGAGCTCGCGCGCGCTGCGGGCGCGCTGAAGGACGCCCGCGCCGCGCTGGCCTAGTCCATCCGTTTATCGTTCACGGCAGAGTGGCCATGGGCTGCGCGGCGGCGGGGCGGAGCGTATATTCGTGCCTCGATGACGATCTACCATCAGGGCGCCGCCCGCGCCCCGCGCGAGCCGCCGGTGACGCCCGTCGACGCCAAGGACCCTTCCTACCGCGACTGAAGTCCGCATTCCCGATCCCGGAGGCAACGCCAACATGCTCGCCGCAGCCCTGCATCGCTTCCCCGCCCTGCGCGATTTGCGCGTCCAGTTCGCCGCCCTGGCTTGTGTGACCGCCCTGCCGTTCGTCGCCGGCGCGGCCTACGACATCTGGTTCGCAATGCAGACGGCGTCCGGGACGATTCAATCCCAAGGGCACGCCGACGTGATCGAGGTGCGCATCGGCGGCCTGGCGCTCGCGCTGATGGTCTCGGGGCTGCTCGCGGCGCTGCTTTTGCACCGCATGGCGCCCACGCGCGACGCGGCGCATGCCGACGCGGTGCCGCGGGATGCGGGTGCACTGAACGCCTTGCTCGATCGCCGGGTGGACTCGCGCACGCGCGAGCTGGAGCGCTCGATCCAGGAGCTTGAGTCCAGTTCCTACGTCGTGTCGCAGAATCTGCGCGCGCCCTTGGGCGCCATCCAGGCCTGCACCACGCTGCTCGAGCGCCACCAGCGCGCGAGGCTGGACCAGGAGGGCGTGACGTTGCTGGCGCGCGTGCGCGGCAATGCGCAACGTATGGCGGAAATGGTCGACGCGCTGATCGAGTATTCGAGGATCGGGCGCCGGCGGCTGGTGCTGCAGGCGGTGGACATGGCCGAAGTCGTCAGGGCCGCCGTCGACGACCTGCGCCTCAGCCCGGCGGAACGGGCGCGCGTTTCGATCGCCAGCCTGCCCCGGGTGCCGGCAGACGCCACCCTGCTTGGGCTGGCGTGGCGCCACCTGATCGGCAATGCGCTCAAGTTCTCGGATGGTGCGAGCGAGCGCGACGTGCGCATCGAGGGCGCGGTGCGTCATGGGGTAGCCGAATTCCGCGTCAGCGATGGCGGCGCCGGATTCGACCAGGCGCACGAAGCAAAGCTGTTCAAGCTGTTCGAGCGCCTGCACGCGGAGGACGAGTATCCGGGCGCCGGCACCGGGCTGGCCTTTGTGAAGCGCATCGTCGAGCGCCATGGCGGTTGCGTGTGGGCCGAAGGCGCAGCCGGCAAAGGTGCAACCTTCGGCTTCGCGCTGCCGCTGGGCGCGCCGGGCGAGGCGGCGGCGCGAGATTGACGTTTACGTAAACGTCACATAGGCTTGCCGCCATGACCGACCTGTCCGACTCGAAGAGCCTGGTCTACAGGGCGAAGCACAAGATCCGCTTCGTCACCGCGGCGAGCCTGTTCGACGGCCACGACGCCTCGATCAACATCATGCGCCGCATCCTGCAGGCCTCGGGCGCGGAGGTGATCCACCTCGGCCACAACCGCTCGGTGGAGGACGTGGTGAGCGCGGCGCTGCAGGAGGACGTGCAGGGCATCGCGATTTCCTCCTACCAGGGCGGGCACCTGGAGTACTTCAAGTACATGCTGGACCTGCTGCGCGAGCGCGGCGGGGCGCAGATCCGGGTGTTCGGCGGCGGGGGCGGCGTGATCGTCGCTGCCGAGATCAAGGAGCTGGAGGACTACGGCATCGCGCGCATCTACTCGCCGGAGGACGGCCAGAAGATGGGCCTGCAGGGCATGATCAACGACATGCTCGCGCGCTGCGATTTCGACGTCGCGCGCCATGCGCCGAAGAAGCTGCCGATCGCCGACCCGAGGGCACTGGCGCAGGTGATCAGCGCGCTGGAGCTGGGCGCCTACGTCGACAAGACGGGGTTGCTGGCCGCGGCAAAGGCGCATCCCGCGCCGGTGCTGGGCATCACTGGCACCGGCGGCGCCGGCAAGAGCTCGCTCACCGATGAGCTGGTGCGGCGATTCCGGCTGGACCAGCAGGACAGGCTGAAGATCGCCATCCTGTCGGTGGACCCGACGCGCAAGAAGACCGGCGGCGCGCTGCTCGGCGACCGCATCCGCATGAATGCCATCGGCGGCACCGGCATCTTCATGCGCTCGCTGGCCACGCGCGACTCGGACGCGGAGATCGCGCAGTGCCTGCCCGAGGCCATTGCCGCCTGCCGCGCCGCAGGCTACGACCTGGTGATCGCGGAGACCTCCGGCATCGGCCAGGGCAACGCGGCGATCGTGCCGCTGGCGGATGCCACGCTGTACGTGATGACGCCCGAATTCGGCGCGGCCAGCCAGCTCGAGAAGATCGACATGCTGGATTTCGCGGATTTCGTGGCGATCAACAAATTCGACCGGCGTGGGGCAGACGATGCGCTGCGCGACGTCAGGAAGCAGGTGCAGAGGAACCGCCAGGGTTTCGGCCAGTCCCCCGAAACCATGCCGGTGTACGGCACCATTGCGGCGCGATTCAACGACGACGGCGTCACCGCGCTGTACCACGCGGTGGCGCAAAAGCTCAGGGACAAGGGACTGCAGCTCGCCGCCGGCGCCCTGCCGCAGCCTGCCGGCAAGGTGTCCTCGAACGTGCACGTCATCGTGCCGCCGCAGCGCGCGCGCTACCTGGCCGAGATTGCCGAGGGCCAGCGGAAATACCACGCGCATGGTGCGGCCCAGGCGAAGCTCGCGCGCGAGCGCCAGCAGCTCGCCGAAGCGAGGCGCATGAGCGGCCTGGACGCGCTCGAGCCCCTGGTGGCCGAGAAGGACTCCAAGCTGGACGCGAACTCGAAGCAGCTGCTCGCCACCTGGCCCGAGACGCTCAAGTCGTATGCGGGCGACGCATTCGTCAGCTCGGTGCGCGAGCGCGAGCTGCGCACGAAGTTGCGTGTGGAAACCTTGTCCGGCACCAGCATTCCCAAGGTGGCGCTGCCGAAGTACGAGGACCACGGCGAACTCCTGCGCTGGCGCCTGCGCGAGAACCTTCCCGGCGCGTTCCCCTACACCGCGGGCGTGTTCCCGTTCAAGCGCGAGAACGAGGACCCGACGCGCATGTTCGCGGGCGAGGGCGATGCGTTCCGCACCAACAAGCGCTTCCATCTGTTGTCGAAGGACATGCCGGCCAAGCGCCTGTCCACGGCCTTCGACTCGGTGACGCTGTACGGCTTCGATCCGGACGAGCGGCCCGACATCTACGGCAAGGTCGGCAACTCGGGCGTGTCCATCGCCACGCTCGAGGACATGAAGGTGCTGTACTCGGGCTTCGACCTGTGCGACCCGGCAACCTCGGTGTCGATGACCATCAACGGTCCGGCGCCCACGATCCTCGCCATGTTTTTCAACACAGCCATCGACCAGCAGGTCGAGCAGCTGGGCCGAAAACCAACGGAGCCAGAGTTGGCCGAGGTAAGGGCGCGGACCATGTCCGCGGTGCGCGGCACCGTGCAGGCCGATATCCTCAAGGAAGACCAGGGCCAGAATACCTGCATCTTCTCCACCGAGTTCTCGCTCAAGGTGATGGGCGACATTCAGCAGCACTTCATCGACAACGACGTGCGCAATTTCTACTCGGTGTCGATCTCGGGCTACCACATCGCGGAAGCCGGCGCGAACCCGATCTCGCAGCTCGCCTTCACCCTCGCCAACGGCTTCACGTTCGTCGAGTCCTACCTCGCGCGCGGCATGAACATCGACGACTTCGCGCCCAACCTGTCGTTCTTCTTCAGCTACGGCATGGATCCCGAGTACGCGGTGCTCGGCCGCGTGGCGCGGCGCATCTGGGCGGTGGCGATGCGCGAGCGCTACGGCGCCAACGAGCGCTCGCAGAAGCTCAAGTTCCACTCGCAGACCTCGGGGCGCTCGCTGCACGCGCAGGAAATCGCGTTCAACGACATCCGTACCACGCTGCAGGCGCTGATCTCGACCTACGACAATACCAATTCCCTGCATACCAACGCTTTCGACGAGGCGATCACCACGCCCACCGAGGAGTCGGTGCGCCGCGCCATGGCGATCCAGCTGGTCATCAACAAGGAGTGGGGCCTGGGCAGGAACGAGAACCCGAACCAGGGCAGCTTCATCATCGACGAGCTGACCGACCTGGTGGAGGAGGCGGTGCTGAAGGAATTCGAGGCGATCAGCTCAAGGGGCGGCGTGCTCGGCGCGATGGAGACCGGCTACCAGCGCGGCAAGATCCAGGAAGAGTCCATGCACTACGAGCACAAGAAGCACGACGGGTCTTACCCGATCGTCGGCGTCAACACCTTCCGCAACCCGCACGGCGACACGGCACCACAAAAGGTCGAGCTAATCCGCTCCACGGAACAGGAGAAGCAGTCGCAGTTGAAGCGCCTGCGCGAATTCCACCAGCGCAATGCCAAGGAACTGCCGGCGATGCTGGAACGCCTGCGCCAGGCGGTGATGCGCGATGAGAACGTGTTCGCGGTGCTGATGGACGCGGTGCGCGTCTGTTCCCTGGGCCAGATCACCCACGCCCTGTTCGAGGTGGGCGGGCAGTACCGCAGGAACATGTGACGGGTTTGGACGTGGCGGCCCGCGCAGGCTCGAAAATCGTCCGCACCATGTGCCCGATGAGCTGCCACCCGACGCTGTGCGGCATGCTGGCCGAGGTGCGCGAGGGCAAGCTGGTGGGCGTGAAAGGGGATGAAGCCAACCCCGACAGTCAGGGGTTTCTGTGCATCCGCGGACAGGCGTCGCCGGAGATCTTCGACAACCCCGCGCGCCTGTTGCATCCCCTGGTGCGCGACCGGCGCAGCGACAGATTCCGGCGCGCCACCTGGGACGAAGCGCTCGAGCGCATCGTGGCCAGCATGGCGCAATCGCCGCCGGCGGCCACCGCCCTCTGGCCCGGACACGGCACCTTCACCACCAACTACGGCACGCGCATCAGCGCGCAGTTGATGGCGCGCTTTGCGAACTTCCACGGCAGCCAGTTCTGGAGCCCGACGATGATCTGCTGGGGCCTGGGCGCCTTCGGGCTGGGGCTGACCGGCATGCTTGAAACCAATACCAAGGAGGACATGGGCGAGAACTCGCAACTCATCCTGCTGTGGGCCGCCAACCTCGCCAGTCAACCCAATACGGCGCGGCACCTGCTGGCGGCCAAGCGTCGCGGCGCGCATATCGTGACCATCGACGTGCGCCACACCGAGGCCGCCGCCAAGTCGGATGACGTGCTGATCCTCCGGCCGGGCAGCGACACCGCGCTGGCGCTGGCGATGATGCATGTGATCTGCGCCGAGCGCCGCCATGACGCCGCGTTCGTGGCACGGCACACGGTGGGCTTCGAGCAGCTCGCGGCGCATGTACAAGTGTTCTCGCCGGACTGGGCCGCAGGCGTCACCGGCATTGCGGCCGAGCGCATCGTCGCGCTGGCGCGTCGCTACGCCGGCACGCGGCCGGCGATGATCGTGCTGGGCGGCAGTTCGATGCACAAGGGAAGCAATGGCTGGCAGGCCGGGCGTGCAATCGCCTGCCTGCCGGGGTTGACCGGGAACGTGGGCATTGCGGGCAGTGGCTTCGGCCCGCGCCACGGCAGCGCGGCGCACGGCCGTGGCCTGGGCAGCATCATCGAGCCGCAGCGCCGCGTGCCCGGGACGGCAATGCCCAACCAGATGTCAGGCGTCACCGCGGCCTTGCGCGAGGGCCGCATCCACACCTTGCTGCTGATGGGTACGAACATGTTGTCGTCTTTCCCCGATGCTGGCACCGTGGCCTCTGGCCTGGAGCAGACCCGGTTGGTGGTGAGCTACGACCTGTTCCTGAACGACACGGCGCGTCGCTACGCCGACATCGTGCTGCCCGGCACGGCCTGGCTGGAGGAACTGGGGTGCAAGATGACGCACACCCACCTGTACCTGATGGAACCGGCCCTGGCGCCCGCCGGCGAGACGCGCTCGGTGCACTGGCTGATCAGGACGCTCGCCGAGCGCATGGAGCTCGAAGGTTTCTACCCCTGGGCGTCGGAGGAGGCGATGGTGGATGCAATCCTCGATCACCCCTGCACCGGTCACGCGACGGTGGCGTCGTTGCGCGCGCAGGGCGGTATCGCGGCACTGAACATTTCGCACGTTGCCAATCCGAAGTTCGATTTCGAGACGCCGTCGCGCAAGATCGAGTTCTACTCGGCCCAGGCGCAAAGCCTCGGCCTGCCGCCGCTGCCGTCGGTGGATGCGCGGGGGTCGACCGCGAGCGACTATCCGCTTACGCTCACCCAGGGGCGCACGCTGACGCACTTCCATGCCTTCTATAACAACGGCAGCGAACTGCCGACACTGGCGCGGCGCGAGAGCGAAGCGCAGTTGTGGGTCGCCAGCGCGGATGCCGCGGAGCGCCGCGTGACCGATGGTGCGGCGATCCGCATCTTCAACCAGCGTGGTGAACTGTCCGCCCGGGCGCACGTCACCGATCGTATCCCGGCGGGCACCGTGTGGATGCGCGACGGCTGGCCCGGGCTCAATCGGCTCACGGCCGGCACGGCCGTGTTGCCCGATGCCGCCGTCGACCTGTTCGCCTTTTCCGCCGGGCAGGCAAGTTTTGATGCCAGGGTCGAAGTGGCGCTGGCGTAGACGAGAATCGCCCTTTTAAGGAGCACGGATGACGAACCATCAGCGCATGGCCGTGGTCACCGGCGCCGGATCCGGCCTCGGCCAGGCCATCGGCATAAAGCTCGCCGCGGACGGTTTTGCGGTGGCGACGATCGACCTCGACGAAGCCTCGGCGCGCGCCACCGCGCGCCAGATCGAGAAAGCGGGCGGGCGCGCCATCGGCTACAAGGCCGACGTCAGCCGCTCGGCCGAGCTCGACCAGGCGGTCACGGCCGCGAGCGCCGAGCTCGGTCCGCTCGAGGTGATGGTGAACAACGCCGGCATCCTGGACGGCTATTTCGATGTCGACGAGATGGACGAGGCGCTCTGGCGCAAGGTGATCGACGTCGACCTGACCAGCGTGTTCCTGGGCTCCAAGCGCGCGCTGCGCGACATGCTGCCGCGCAAGCGCGGGCGCATCATCAACATGTCCTCGGTCGCCGGGCTGAACGGCACCGGCGGGGGCGCCGCCTATATCGCCGCCAAGCACGGCGTGATCGGGCTTACCCGCCAGATGGCGGTGCAATACGGCGCGCGCGGCATTCGTGCCAACTGCGTCTGCCCGGGTGCGATCCCGACCGCCCTGCGGGCGCACTCGCAGGCGATCCTCGGACCGGGCGTGCCCGACATGAGCGGGCGCGGCGTGGCGGTGAACGACGACATGGTGCGCGCGCTGGTGCCGGTGGGCGTGCGCGGCACGCCCGAGGACATCGCCGACGCGGTGAGCTTTCTTGCCTCCGAGGCGGCGAACTACATCAATGGGCACGCGCTCGTCGTGGACGGCGGCTGGCGCGCGAAGTAGTCGCGGCCGCTAGCGCAGCGGCCTGGCCGAGATCACGTGGCCGATCTGCCAGGGGCGCACGAGCGCGGCATGGGCTGCCTTGACCTGTGCCAGCCGCTCGAGCAGCGCCGCGGGCATCGGCGCGGTGCGCCGCTCGGCCTGGCTGACGTTGGCGCTCAGCGATTCGCAGGAGGCGGCGAGGTAGCCTTCGGTCGCGTGGAACATCTCCTGATAGAAATGGATACGCTTGGCATCGTGGTCGAGCAGTCGCGCCTCGAAGCGCAGCGCGTCGCCTTCCTTCACCTCGCGCAGGAAGTTCAGGTGCGATTCGAGCGCAAAGGTGGTCGCGTCATGGCTGCGGCGGAAATCGGGCGTGAAGCCGAGGAACTCGAAGAAGGCCTCCGCCGCGAGGTCGAAGACGACGTGGTAGTAACCCACGTTCATGTGGCCGTTGTAGTCGATCCACTCGGGGCGTACCACGGCGCTGGCCGAGGCGAAGGGGGCGGGAATCGTCATGCGCAGAGTCTAGTGGATCGGCGTTGACAGGCAATTGGGCGCACGCGCGCAGGGAGGACGAACATGGAATCACTGACAAAACTCGGCGCCGCGGTCGGCGCGCGGCTGATCGAATGCAGGCAGACGCTGGCGGTGGCGGAGTCCTCGGCGGGCGGGGTGATCAACGCCGCCCTGGTCGCGGTCCCGGGCGCCTCGGCCTATTACGTCGGCGGCTGCGTGATCTACACGGCCACCGGTCGCGAGGCGCTGCTCGGCATTACGCCGCAGGACATGGCGGGCATGCGCTCCGCGAGCGAGCCGTTCGCGCAGCTCATGGCGCGCCGGGTGCGCGAAAAGCTCGGCACGACCTGGGGCCTGAGCGAGACGGGGGCGAGCGGCCCGAAGGGCAACCGCTACGGCGATCCTGCCGGGCACGCCTGCATCGCGGTCTCCGGGCCGCTCGAGGCGGTCATTACTGTGGAGACCGGCAGCGCTGCGCGCGAGGACAACATGTGGCTGTTCGCGCGGCGCGCGGTCGAACTGCTCGACGCCTGCGTGCGAAAGTCCGTGGCATGAGCGAGACGCCCTTACACTAACTGCCTGATCGCGCACCGTCCCTGAGGAGGAGACCATGCCGTTTCGCAGCCTGTATGCCGACGTCAAGATTCCCGAAACCGCCCTCGGCGCATTCGTGTTCGCCGGTGCTGCGGCGCGCGGCGACAAGCCGGCGCTGATCGATGGGCCGAGCGGGCGCACGATCACCTACGCGCAGCTGCCGGCGCTGATTTCGCGCGCTGCCGCCGGGCTCGCCGCGCGCGGCTTCAAGAAGGGCGAGCGCTTCGCGATCCTCAGCCCGAACCTGCCCGAGTACGCGATCGCGTTCCACGCGGTCGCTTCGCTTGGCGGGGTGGTGACGACGGTCAACCCGCTCTACACGCCGGGCGAGGTGGCGAAGCAGCTGCAGGATTCGGCGGCGCGCTTTGTGCTCACTGTGCCGCCGTTCCTCGCCGTGGCGCGCGAAGCCGCGGCGCAGGCGAAGGTCGACGAGATCTTCGTCTTCGGCGAAGCCGAAGGGGCCACGCCGTTCGCCGCGCTGCTCGCGGGCGACGCCACGCCGCCCGCGGTGGCGATCGATGCGCGCAAGGACCTGGTGGCGCTGCCCTATTCGAGCGGCACCACGGGCCTGCCCAAGGGTGTGATGATTTCGCACTACAACCTGGTGGCCCAGCTGTGCTCGGTCAAGGGCGTCACCGACGCCGCGCTCATCACGCCGCAGGACACGGTGCTCGCCTTCCTGCCGTTCTTCCACATCTACGGCATCGTCGCCTTCCTCAATCTCGCCCTGCACCAGGGCGCGACCGTGGTCACCATGCCGCGTTTCGACCTCGAGCAGTACCTGCAGCTGGTGCAGAAGCACGGCGTCACCATCCTGCACGTGGTGCCGCCGATCGCGCTTGCGCTCGCCAAGCATCCGATCGTCGCCAATTTCGACCTGTCGAGGGTGCGCGGCGCGTTCTCGGCCGCCGCGCCGCTCGGCGACGCGGTCGCCAGCGCGCTGCATGCGCGGCTCGGCTTTCGCGTTTCGCAGGCCTACGGCATGACCGAAGTGAGCGGCGCAAGCCACCTCGGGCCGACGACCGAGGACAAGATCAAGCCAGCCTCGGGCGGGCGGCTGATGCCCAACATGGAGTGCAAGATCGTAGAGGTCGGCAGCGGCGCCGAACTGCCGGCGGGTGAGCAGGGCGAGATCCTGGTGCGCGGCCCGATCGTCATGCAGGGCTACTTCGGCCAGTCCGGCGCCACCGCGGCGACCATCGACGCCGAAGGCTGGTTGCGTACCGGCGACGTCGGCTACGTCGACGCCGACGGCGATTTCTTCATCGTCGACCGCACCAAGGAGCTGATCAAGTACAAGGGCCTGCAGGTGGCGCCGGCCGAGATCGAGTCGGTGCTGCTCGGCAATCCGGCGATCCTCGACGCCTGCGTCATCGGCGTCGCGAACGAGGAGGCGGGCGAAGTGCCCAAGGCGTTCGTGGTGAAGAAGGGGGAAATCAGCGCCGAGGAAGTGATGGCCTGGGTTGCCGCACGCCTGGCGCCGCACAAGAAGGTGCGCGCGGTCGAGTTTGTCGACCAGCTGCCGAAATCGGCCACCGGCAAGCTGCTGCGGCGCGTGCTCATCCAGCAGGAACGCGAGCGCGCTGCCGCCGCGGGGCGCTAACCCGGGCTACCGGCTCATCCGCCGGCGCACGTCCTTCGCCTTGAAACGGTCGGCATTGAGCTTCAAGCCCAGACCCGGGCCGGTCGGCACAGTGATGCGGCCGTTCTGGATGGGGGGCAGGGCGGTGACCAGCTCGCCGTACCAGCCGTAATAGAAGGCGCGCACGATTTCCTGGATGAAGCAGTTGCGCGCATTCAGCGCGAGGTGCGTGGACGCGGCGAGCACCACAGGCCCGGTGCAATCGTGAAACGCCACGTTCGTGTGCCAGGCCTCCGCCATCGCGCCGACCTTGCGCGCCTCGGAGATTCCGCCGCACCAGGCGACATCCAGGATCGCCATGCCGGCGCCGTGGCGCTGCAGCAGGTCCTTGTACTGGGCGCGCCCGCCCAGCGTCTCGCCGGTGGCGATCATCTGGTGCGTGCCGGCCTGCAGCTCGCCCAGGCTTTCCAGCTGATCCATGAACACCGGGTCCTCGATCCACAGCGGCGCGTAGGGCTGCAGTGCATGCACGATGCCCTTGGCGGCGGGCAGGTTCCACAGCGCGTGCAATTCGCACATCACGTCCATATTGCCGCCGACGGCTTTGCGGATCTTCGCGAAAGGTTCCAGCGCCTTCTGCAGATCGCCCGCCGAGATGTAGGCACCGTTGGACGCTTCCGCGGCGAAATCGAAGGGCCAGATCTTCATCCCCGTGATGCCCATGCCGAGCAGGCTCTGGGCGAGTTCGTCGGCGCGATGCAGAAAGGCATCGAGATCCTCATAGGGACCTTCCGCCTGGCCGAGCCCGAAGTTGGCGGTGCCCTGCACCGGCTTTTGCCGGACATATTGGTAGCCCGCGCAGGTGTTGTAGACGCGGATGTCGTCGCGCACCGCGCCGCCCAGCAGCTGGTGGATGGGCTGCCCGCAGGCCTGTCCCCACAGGTCCCAGAGCGCGATGTCGACGGCGGAGCGCCCCCGCTGCTCGGCGCTCGAGCCGTTGAAGCCGACGTAGCCGATCAGGTTGGCGTGGTGCCGGTCGATGAGCAGCGGATCCTGGCCCAGCAGGCAGGCGGCGATGATGCCGTGGATGTGACCCTCGGCAGAGTCCGGGCCGTAAAAAGTCTCGCCCAGCCCGATCAGTCCCTGGTCGGTGTGGACCTGCACCCAGAGCAGGTTCGGGAACTCGTCGATGCGCAGGGTTTCCAGGGCGGTGATTTTCATGTCGCATCCGTCGGCAGGGTGCAGGAGAAATTGCGGTCGCCGTACACCTGGTCGAGGCGCTTCACCGGCGGCCAGTACTTGAACGCACGCAGCGCCGGCAGCGGATAAGCCGCCTCGGCGCGCGAGTACGGGTGCTGCCAGTCGCCCGCCAGTTCCTCTGCGGTGTGCGGCGCATTGTGCAGCGGATTATCCTTCGCGTCCCATGTGCCGCGCCTGATTTTCTGCAGTTCGCCGTGGATCGCGATCATCGCGTCGCAGAAACGATCCAGCTCGGATTTCGACTCGCTCTCGGTCGGCTCGACCATCAGCGTGTCCGCCACCGGGAAGGAGAGCGTCGGCGCGTGAAAGCCGTAGTCCATGAGGCGCTTGGCGACGTCTTCGGCGTTGACGCCGTACTCGTCCTTCAGCCCGCGCAGGTCGAGGATGCACTCGTGCGCCACGCGCCCGCCCTTGCCCGCGTAGAGCACGCGGAAGAAGGGTGCAAGCCGCGCGGCGACGTAGTTCGCCGACAGGATCGCGGTCTCGCTCGCGCGCCGGATGCCCTCGGCGCCCATCATGCGCAGGTACATCCACGAGATGGTGACGATGAGCGGACTGCCGTAAGGCGAGGCGCTCACCGTGCCGTTCTCCGCGCTGCACCCGGGCGCCGGCACCACCGGGTGGGTCGGCAGGTGCGACGCGAGGTGCGCGGCGACACCGATCGGCCCCATGCCAGGGCCGCCGCCGCCGTGCGGGATGCAGAACGTCTTGTGCAGGTTGATGTGGCACACGTCCGCGCCGAGATCGGCCGGGCGCGCGAGCCCGGCGAGCGCATTCAGGTTGGCGCCGTCCATGTACACCTGGCCGCCGGCCCGGTGCACGCTGTCGCAGATCTTCTTGACGTCGGCCTCGAACACGCCGTGCGTCGAGGGGTAGGTGATCATCAGCGCGGCGAGCCGCCCGGCGTGCTGCGCGACTTTCGCTTCGAGGTCGGCGAGATCCACGTTTCCGTTCGCATCACAGTCGATCACCACCACCTTGAGCCCGGCGAGATGCGCCGAGGCCGGGTTGGTGCCGTGCGCCGAGGACGGAATCAGGCAAACGTCGCGCGCGCCCTCGCCGCGCGCGGCGTGGTAGTTGCGGATCGTGACCAGGCCCGCGTATTCGCCGTTGGCGCCTGAATTGGGCTGCATGGTCATCGCCGGCAGGCCCGTGATCGCGCTCAGCGCCGAGGACACGTCGCCCAGCACGCGCGCGTAGCCTTCGGCCTGCGCGGCGGGCACGAACGGATGCAGCGCGGCGAAGTGGCGCCAGGACAGCGGCGCCATCTCGGCCGCCGCGTTCAGCTTCATGGTGCAGGAGCCGAGCGGGATCATGCCCTGCGCGAGCGAGTAGTCGCGGTTCTCGAGGCGCTTGAGATAGCGCATCATTTCGCTCTCGCTGCGATGGCGGTGGAACACCGGGTGCGCGAGCACCGCATCCAAGCGCCGCAACGCGGGCGGAATCGCCTCGGGTTCCGCGCCCAGCGCCCGCGCGCGCTCGGCAATGCCGCCGTCCTTGCCGGTCAGCACCCAGGCGAGATCGGCGATGTCCTCGGGCGTGGTGGTCTCGTCCACGCTCACGCCGACGCGCGCCTCACCGATCCAGCGCAGGTTGACCTGCTTCTCAAGCGCACGCGCGCGGATGTCGCGTTGTGCGGCGCCAACCGCGAAGCTCAGCGTATCGAAGTACGCGGCGGACTCGGGCGCGAGCGCCTGCGCGAGCAGCCGCGCGAGCGCGTGGCAGCGCAGCGCGATGCGTCGCAATCCCTCGGGGCCGTGCCACGCGGCGTACAGCGCGGCGATGTTGGCGAGCAGCACCTGCGAAGTGCAGATGTTGCTCGTCGCTTTTTCCCGGCGGATGTGCTGCTCGCGCGTCTGCAGCGCCATGCGGTACGCCGTGCGGCCTGCCGCGTCCCTGCTGACGCCGATGATGCGCCCGGGCATCTGGCGCAGCAGCGCCTCCCGCGCCGACATGAAGCCGGCGTGCGGGCCGCCGTAGCCGAGCGGCACGCCGAAGCGCTGCGCCGAGCCGATGGCGACGTCGGCGCCCAGGTCGCCGGGCGACTTGAGCAGCAGCAGCGCGAGCAGATCGGTGCCGAGGGAAACGAGCCCTTGAGCGCCGTGCACGCGCTCGATCAGCGCTGACCAGTCGCGTACTGCGCCGTAGGTATCGGGGTACTGCAGATGCGCGCCGAATACCGCGGCGGGGTCCAGCGCCTGGGCCGCATCGCCCACCGTCACAGGAATGCCGAGCCACTTGGCGCGCGTGCGGATCACCGCGATCACCTGGGGGTGGCACGCCGCATCGACGAAGAACGCCTGCGCCTTCGACTTCGAAGCGCGCCGGATCATGGTCATCGCTTCGCCCGCGGCCGTCGCTTCGTCCAGCAGCGAGGCGTTCGCCACCGGCAGGCCGGTGAGGTCGATCACCATCTGCTGGAAGGTGAGCAGCACTTCGAGCCGGCCTTGCGAGATCTCGGCCTGGTAGGGCGTGTAGGCGGTGTACCAGCCCGGGTTCTCGAGCACGTTCCTCTGAATGACCTGCGGCGTGTGGCAGCCTGAATAACCGGTGCCGATGTAGCTGCGCCAGATGCGGTTCTGCAACGTGATGCGGCGCAGTTCATCGAGCGCTTCGGCTTCATCGAGCGGCCCCGGCAGCGCGAGCGGCTCGCGCTGGCGGATGGCGGCGGGCATCGCCTGCGCGACCAACTCGGCGCGGGCGGCGACGCCGAGCAGCGCCAGCATCTCGCGCTCTTCGTTCGCATCCGGTCCGATGTGGCGCGCGTGGAACGCGTCGCGGTGCAACAGCGATTCGAAGTTCATGTCAGGCGAGACCTTTCTCGTAGGCGGCGGCGTCGAGCAGCTTGCCGGGATCAAACCCGGCGGCGGCTTTGAGGCGGAACAGCCAGGCCGCGTACGGGTCCTGGTTGACGCTCGCGGGCGCGGCGACGAGCGCCTCGTTCACCGCTACCACCTCGCCCGCGACCGGCGCATACACATCGGACGCGGCCTTGACCGACTCCACTACGACGCAGGCTTCGTCGGCAGCGAGCTTGCGCCCCACCGCCGGCAGTTCGATGAACACCAGGTCGCCGAGTGCGTCCTGTGCATGCTCGGTGATGCCCACGGTGAGCGTGCCGTCCGCTTCGATGCGCACCCATTCGTGCGACGCGGTGTACTTGAGGTGTTCGGGGTGTGTCATCGGGGTGCTCCGCTTGAGGTTTGCGGGATGAGGGACTTGCCGTGTCGTACGAACGGCGGCTTGACGATGAGCGCATCGAGGCGCTTGTCGCGTACTTCGACCTGCACGCGCTCCCCCGGCGCGCAGCCGGCGGGCAGGCGCGCGAGCGCGATCGATCTTTCGAGCGTCGGCGAAAAGCCGCCGCTGGTGATCTCGCCCATGCCGCTCGCGGCATGCACCTTCTGGTGAGCGCGCAGGACCCCGCCGCGGCCGAGCAGGACCAGGCCGGCGAGCTCGCGCACGTTTTTTTTCGAAAGCAGCGCCGCCTTGCCGACGAAGTCGCGCGCGTCCTCGAGCGCGACGGTCCAGGCGAGGCCCGCTTCGAGCGGCGTCACCGTCTGGTCCATGTCCTGGCCGTAGAGGTTCATGCCCGCTTCGAGGCGCAGCGTATCGCGTGCGCCCAGACCGCACGGCCGCACGCCCGCGGCGGCGAGGCGTTGCCAAGCCTCGGGCGCGCGCGGCGCCGGCAGCAGCAGCTCGAACCCGTCCTCGCCGGTGTAGCCGGTACGCGCGACAAAAGTTTCGCCGGCCTGTGCGCCGAAGAACGCGCCGAGCGGTTCGCTTGCGGCTTTCAGCGCCGGCAGCGCCTGCCAGGTCTTCGCGCGCGCCTGCGGCCCCTGCACCGCGATCATCGCGAGGTCGCGCCGCGGTCGAAGTGCGAGCTGCGGCGCATGCCGCGCGCGCAGGCCTTCGAGCCAGGCGAAGTCTTTGTCGGCGGTGCCTGCATTGACGATGACGCGGAACAGGTCTGCGCGCAGGAAGTAGACGATCAGGTCGTCGAGCACGCCGCCGTCTTCGCGCAGGAGGCATGAGTACAGTGCCTTGCCGGGTTTCGTCAGGCGCGCGACGTCGTTGGCGAGCGCCCCGCGCAGGAATTCGCGTGCCTGCGCGCCTTCAATGTCGATCGCCAGCATGTGCGAGGTGTCGAACATGCCCGCGCCGCGCCGCACCGCGTGGTGCTCCTCGAGCTGCGAGCCGTAGTGCAGCGGCATTTCCCAACCGGCGAAATCGACCAGCCGGGCGCTGGCCTCGAGGTGCGCAGAATGCAGCGGAGTCTTGTGCACGCCTTCGCCTCCAGAAAACGAAAAGGGGCAGGGCCGGTCATCCGGCGCTGCCCCTCTGTCCTTGGTACCTGAGAGTTTACGGCGCTCGAACCTGCAGCACCGCTGGCCCCTTCGGTGGGCGAGCCGGGCTCGCCGCTCTCCAGAGTAGTTGCCGCTGCGGAGTTCTTTTGCCTGAGCGATTGCGGGCGCTTACGCCTTCGGCGGCGGCGTGGTGCAGGTGCCGCTCTCTTCCCCACAGCGCGACCAGTGTAGCACCGCCTTTAGGACGCGTCGCAGCTCCCGGTGACGCCGATGACCAGCCCGGCGAACATGTCCCAGCCCGACGAATGCCCGATCGCGGTCAACTCGCGCGCCGCCGCGAGCGCCGCGGCGCGGTCATCCGCGGCGAGCGCGTCGATGATCGCGTGCAGCGGCGCGAAGCTCTCGCCGCGCGCCAGGTCGCCGAACAGCGCGGCGCTTACGGCGTGGCTGCGTCCTTCGATCTCGCGCGACAGCTGCTCGGCGATCGCCGCCCATGCGCCGCGCTGCGGTGCGAGCAGCCGGCGGCCGAAGAGCGCCGCCCCCGCAAGATCGTCGCCCGAGGGCGTGAGCCCGGTACCGAAGCCAAGGAGCGGAATCGAAGCGGCAAACACCGCTTCGGGTGCGTCGCCGGCGTAGGCGCGCGCCAGAGCCCGCACGCGTTCTACCGCAAGATCGAGCGGGAACGCGGGCATGCCGCCGGCGAGCAGCGCGCCGAAGCCGCGCGGTGCGTCGTTCGCGATCAAAGCGCGGGTCAATTCGACGATGCGCGCCGACGCAGCGGCGTCGAGCTGCGCCGGGAGGGGCTCCCAGCCATGCGCAGGGATCTCCGCGAACTGCAGCGCGACCCCGCGCGGCTGGGACTCGACGGTGATCACGGCGCGCGGGTGCATCGCCGGCAGGCGCGCGCCGACCCAGATCAGATCCCCGTCAGCATCGAAGTACGGCCCATCGGCAAATCCCGCGAGCGGCACAGCCCTGCCCCCGCTGCGAGCGAGCGCCCGCCGCGCCCACTCGCCGATCCGCACGACGCGGCTCAAGCAGGCGTCTTGTCGCCCTGTATGCTCGCAGCGAGGCAAACCGCGTCAAACAGCACGTAGCCGGCCCTCAGGCGGGAGACATCCAGGCTGTCGATCGATGCAGACATGGGCCTTCTTGGGGGGCAGGGTGCTGAACGCCATGCTGCCGGAACTCCGACACGGTTGTATAGTAGCCACGGGCCTTCCGGCAAAAGAAAAACGCCCGTTGCCTGGGCCGAAACCAAAAGCCCTTCGCATCGTCCCCGGCTGATCCCCATTCCCCGAATCACACACACCACGAAGGAGTCCGCATGCTGCTCGATGTCCGTACCTACACCTGCCGTCCCGGGACCATCAAGAAACACCTCGCGCTCTACGACAAGCTCGGCAAAGTGCCGCAGACACGCCATCTGGGCCAGCCCTTCGCCTACCTGGTGACCGAGACCGGCAACGTCAACCAGTACCTCCACATCTGGGCGTATCAGGATGCCGCCGACCGCGAGAAGCGCCGCATGGCGATGTGGGCGGACCCCGAGTGGGTCGCCTACACCGAGGAAAGCGCCAAGCTGGGCGCGCTCGACTCGCAAACCAACCGGCTGATGAAGCCGGTCGATTTTTTTCCATTGAAGCGTTGAAGGAGATACACGATGCCGGGCAAAGCGAAGTACCTGTTCACCGCCAGTATGGACGTCGATGCGGACAAGGAAGCCCTGTTCAACGAGGTCTACGACACGGAGCACATCCCGATGCTGCTCAAGGTGCCGGGCGTGCTCTCGGTGCGCCGCGCCGTGGCCGTGCCGCTCACCATGTTCATCGGCGGGGAGAAAAAGACCATCGTCGCCGAGGGCGAGCCGCGCTACAGCGCGTATTACGAGCTGGAGAGCGCCGAGGTGCTCACCAGCGACGCCTGGGCCAAGGCGGTCGAGGCCGGCCGCTGGCCCGCGCAGGTGCGCCCGCACACGCGCAACCGCCGGCATGTGCTGCGCAAGCTGACTTCCTGACGAATCTCTCGAGGACACCCGCATGACCACAGTGGCATTCGTAGGGCTCGGCGCCATGGGCAGCCGCATCGCGGCGAACCTGCTGCAGGCCGGGTTCACGCTCAAGCTGTACAACCGCGACCGTGCCAAGACGGCCGCGCTTGCGGCAAAGGGCGCGACGGTCGCCGACTCGCCGGCGGCGGCGGCGCAGGGCGCCGCGTTCGTCGTCTCGATCGTCGCGGACGACGCCGCCTCGCGCGCGGTGATGCTCGGCGAGAAGGGCGTGCTCGCCGGCGCAGCCAAGGGCACCGTGGTCATCGATTCCAGCACCAATTCACCCGCGCTGGCGCGCGAGCTGGGCGCGACGGCGGCGGCGAAGCAGATCGCCTACCTGGACGCGCCCGTCTCGGGCAGTCTCGCGCAGGCGCAGGGCAAGGAGCTGGTGTTCCTGGTCGGCGGCGACCACGCGGCCTTCGACCAGGCGCAGCCGCTGTTTGCGGCCATGGGACGCCTCGCGCGCCGCATCGGCGGCCCGGGCCACGGCGCCACGCTGAAGCTGATCAACAACATGCTCTCGGCGACGCTCACCGCCGCGCTGGCCGAGGCCGCGCTCGCGGCGGAGGCGGCGGGCCTGGATCGCGACGTGACGGTGGAAATCCTCGGCGAAGGCGCGGCGGGGTGCCGGCTCACCAAGACCAAGCTGCCGAAGATGCTGAAGCGCGATTTCGCGCCGCAGTTCCAGATCGCGCTGATGGACAAGGACGTGCGCTACTTCCTCGACATGGCGCAGGCGCTGGACCGGCCGACGCCGATCGCCGCGCTGGTGCGCAGCCAGTACCAGGCCGCACGCCGCAATGACCTTGGCAAGCTGGACACAGCGGCGGTGTTCCTGCAGGTCGCCGGCGAGCCGCCGAAGGGCTGATTAATTGATCGTGGCGCCGGTCTCACGTACCACCCGGCCCCGCTTCTCGTGCGCCGCGCGCATGTCCGCCTGGCCAGCTCAGTCCCAGGAGAAGCGGTAGAAAAGCCCCGCCCCGCTCGTCGTGCCGCTCTCGGCGCGCAGCGACCAGTGCCTGTCCAGCGTGTAGTCGAGCTTGACGAGATTGCTCACCACGGCACCCAGTCCCCGTTCGTAGCTGACATAAAGCCGGTCCGAGAGCCGCTTGCCGAACGCCACCACGTTGCCCTCGGCTTCGCCGGCGCCGCGCAGCGTCACTTCATCCAGGCCGACGGCGCGCGCCACGCGCCGATCGAGCGGCAACGACTCGCCGCGGGCGAGCAGGCTGCCGGCCGCGGCCTGCAGCAGTCCGATGTCGGCGCGGTTGGCCTCGCCCGGGGCGCGCCCGAGCACCATCCAGGACAGTCGCTCGGCTTCGGGCACCGGCGGATTGGACACCAGCTGCACGCGGGGCGACTGCAGGTTGCCGCTGATCTGCACGCCGGCCTCGACCGCCTGGTTGCGGCGCCATGCGGTGATGTTGAGCGCGGGATTGTCGAGCGCGCCGTCGAAGATCAGTTCCCCGGGATCGACGTCGAGGCGCCGCCCGTAGGCGTACACCAGCGCATTCACCATGCGCACGCGGCCGTAGGCGCGCAACACGCCGTCTTCGCCGGCCACACAGCGCACCTGGCCGGTCAGCTTCGCCTCATATCCCTCGCCCTCGATCGTCAGGTTCTGCCCGAGGTCGAGCCGGATGTCGAGGTCGAGCGGCAGGGGGACCGCATCGGCCGCGGACTTGCGCGGCCGGCCGGCGATGACCACATCCTCCCCCGGCCTGGGCAAGCGGTCCCGGTCGATGCGCAGGTGGCCGCGCTCGGCGCGCACGCCGCCGGTGAGCGACAGGCGGCGCCCGTCAAAGGTGGCGCCGCCCTCGCCCGAAACCGCGAGGCGCATGTTGGGCCGCTCGAGCACGCCGAAGTTGCGCGCCGACCAGGCGAGGCGCGCGCCGCCGTCGGCAAAACGCAGCGGCGTTTCGCCTTCAGCGGTGAAATCACCTGTGCCGGCTTGTATCGAGAACTGCGTGACCCGCAAGCGCTCATCGCGCAGTTCGGCGACCAGCTTTCCGTTCTTCAGGTAAACGCCATAGGGCGGCATGCTGACGCTGAGTTCCTCGCCCCGCAGGGTGCCCGTCACGCTCGGCTCGGCAAGGGTGCCCGATGTCTTCAGCTCGGCCCACAGGCGGCCGTCCACCCGCACCTGCGTGAGGGTCGCCTCGGCGAGGGCCGCCAGCGCGGTGGCCTCGAACCGCGCGCGCAGATCGAGCGGCGATTGCGGGCCGAGGGCGAGCGCGCCGCTTGCCGCGGGCGATGCCGCCACGCTGCCTTCGAGCGCGAGCTTGCCGTAACGCGAC
>JAQBXT010000081.1 GCA_027624175.1 Pseudomonadota bacterium
CGACCAGAATCGCGCGGGCGTAGCTGTCGGCCGCGCTATAGGCGAGGAACGGGGCTTCGCCGATTTCGAAGCCGGCCTCGCGCGTGAGGAAGCCGAAGCCGCTCGCGATCTTGCGCGCTTCGAGATTCTGCGCGGTGTTGCTGGCGAGGTACCAGACGGCGAACGCCACCGCCGCCACCAGTGCGACCTGGGTGGCGACGGCGCGTGCGCGCACGTTCTGCTTCAGCGAATGGGCGGCGCGTACATCAGGCCGCCCTTGGTCCACAGATTGTTGATGCCGCGGTCGAAACCGAGCGGCGTGAGGTTTGCGTCGAAGGATTCCCCGTAATTGCCGACCTGCTTGATGATGTTGTAGGCCCAGCGGTTATCCAGCGCCAGCATCTTGCCGATGTCGCCGCTGGCGCCGACGAAGCGCTGGATCGCGGGATTGGTGCTCGATACGTGCTGGTCGATGTTCTTCGAGGTCAGGCCAAGCTCTTCGCCCTCCAGCATGGCGAACAGCGTCCACTTGACCACGTCGAACCAGCGGTCGTCGCCGTGGCGCACCACGGGGCCGAGCGGCTCCTTGGAGATCACCTCGGGCAGGATGACGTGGTCCGCCGGGTTGGGTGCGCGCGAACCGCGCGTCGATACCAGTCCGGAAACGTCGGTGGTGAACACGTCGCAGCGCCCGGAGAAGTAGGCGTTGGTGACCTCCTCCAGCTTCTCGATCACCACCGGCTTGAAGTTCATGCCGTTGGCGCGGAAGTAGTCCGCCAGGTTGAGCTCGGTGGTGGTGCCCGGCTGCACGCAGATGGTGGCGCCGTTCAGCTGCTTGGCGCTTTTCACGTTGAGCTTCTTCGGCACCATGAAGCCCTGGCCGTCGTAGTAGTTCACGCCGGCGAAGTTCAGGCCGAGGCTGGTGTCGCGGGTGATGGTCCACGTGGTGTTGCGCAGCAACACGTCCACCTCGCCGGATTGCAGGGCGGTGAAGCGCTGCTGGGCGGTCAGGGGGGTAAAGCGCACTTTGGTGGCGTCGCCGAATACGGCGGCGGCTACTGCGCGGCAGGCGTCGACGTCGATGCCTTTCCACGCACCGCGCGAATCAGGCGCCGAGAATCCCGCCAGACCGGTACTGACCCCGCATTGCATGTAGCCCTTCGATTTGACCGCGTCCAGCGTCGATTGTGCGTACAGCGTGCCGCTACCCAGCGCGACGACGGCGCCGGCGGCAATGGCTTTCAATACTTTCATGGTGGCCTCCTCCTTTAGGGGGTGCGGAAGTCTAGCCCCGGGACGCCACGCCCGGCAACCAAGGCGATCAGGGCTCGCCGACCAGGGGCCGGCTGGCGCATTCCTGGAACACGCGCGCGCGGCAGCGCGCGCAGATCGCCGGGTCGAGGCGCTCGAACACCCGGGCGATGGCTTCGCGCTTGTCGCGGAATACGCTGTCCTCGCCCAGCTCGGCGAGGAAACCGCCGTTGCGCAGCACGTCCTCGGCGGGCAGGCGCAGTCCCTGCAGCCACAGCCGCCCGCCGCCCCAGCGCCGCGCGCGTGCCTCGCGCGCCAGGGCCTCGGCACCGGCAATGTCGAGGAAATTGATGTTGCGCGCCACCACCAGCAAGTGCTTTTGCTCTCGCGCCACCTCGCGCAGGGTCTCGAAGTGCGACTCGACGTGGTCGACGGCGCCGAAATAGATCGAGCCCTCGACAGTCATGATCTTGAGCTGCGGGCACTCGCTGACCCCTTGCTTCACCGGCCCGAAGCGCCGCTCGCTGTGGCGCGGGTCGGGCGCCATGGCGCGCATCTGTGGACGCGAGGTGCGGTTCAGGTATAGAAGCAGCGACAGCGTTACCCCCACCAGGATGGCAACCTCCAGATTCATCAGCAGGGTCGCGGCGAAAGTAAAGACCAGCACTGCCGCTTCGCTGCGGCTTGCGCGCAGGATGGCGCGCAGCGCGGCGACGTCAAACAGGCCCCAGGCCACCATGAACAGCAGCGCCGCCATCGTGGCAAGCGGCAGATGGGCAAGCAGCGGCGCGACCGCGAAGGCCACCACGACGAGGAACGGCGCCGACAGTGCCGCGGCAAGGGGCGTGCGTGCGCCGGCCTCGTAGTTCAGGCCCGAGCGGTTGAACGAGGCCGAGCTCGGATAGCCCGAGAACACGCTCGCCGCCATGTTCGCCAGCCCCTGGCCGACAAACTCCTGGTTGGCATCGATGTGCTGACCCGCGCGCAGCGCGACCGCACGCGCGATCGACATGGCCTCGGTGAGCGAGAGCAGTGTGGCGCCGAATGCGATGCCCATCATGGATTTCAGCGTGTCGGCGGAGAGGTCCGGCACCGACAGCGCAGGCAGCGCGCCCGGCAGTGGCCCGAGCGTGCGAATGCCCGTGCGCTCGGGCGTCAGCCAGGTGTTGAGCGCGAAGCCGGCGATGCCGCCGGCGACCAGCGCGACGATCATGTAAGGCGCCTTGGGCAGGGCGCGTCGGGCCACTGCGCCCGCGGCCAGCGTCACGACGCCGACCAGCACCGCATACGGATTGGCCTCGAGCGCCTGCGCGAGGAAGTTGCGCAGCGTCGACAGGAACGAGCTCCCGGTCGCGACGTGTACGCCAAAGAAGTTGCGCAGTTGGCTGGCGACGATCAGCACCGCGGCGCCGGCCGTGAATCCGACCACCACCGTGTGCGAAACGAAATTGACCAGGCGCCCCATGCGCAGCAGGCCCATGGCCAGCATGATGACGCCGGACATGAAAGCGAGGGTCAGCGCGAGGCTGATGTATTGCGTCGAACCCGGCGCCGCGAGCGGCGCCAGCGTCGCGAACACATAGAGGGACACGGCGTTCGTCGGCCCGGTAACCGCATGCCAGGACGAACCGAAGAAGGCCGCGACCACCGCCGGCACCATGGCGCAGTACAGTCCGTACTGGGGCGGCAGTCCGGCGAGGGTGGCGAAGGCGACGCCCTGCGGCAGTACCACGATGGCGCCGATCAGGGCGGCGTTCGCATCGGCGCGCAGCGTGGCGCGGGTGACGCGTGGCCACCAGGCCAGGAACGGCAGGAAGCGGGCGAGGGCGGTGATGGGCGGCAACGGCGTGTTTTTTCTCTCCAGGATGCAATATTAGCTAACATAGACGCGCATGCCGCTGCTCGCCGCGAATCTGTCGCTGCTTTTTCCGCAATTGCCGTTCCTCGATCGCTTCGCCGCCGCGGCGCGCGCCGGCTTCCGCTACGTCGAGTACCAGTTTCCCTATGCGTTCGGCGGCGCCGCGCAGGTCGCCGCGTGCGCGCGCGACGCGGGCGTGGAGGTCGTGCTGCACAACCTTCCGGCCGGGGATGCCGCGAAGGGCGACCGCGGCATCGCCTGCCAGCCGGCGCGTGCGAGCGAGTTCCGCGAAGGCGTGGAGCGCGCCATCGAATACGCACGCGCCGCCGGCTGCCCGCGGTTGAATGCACTCGCCGGCATCGCGCCCGAGGGCGTGCCGCGCGAGCAGTTGTTCGAAACGCTAGCCGACAACCTGCGCTACGCGGCGGCGAAACTCCAGGCTGCAGGGCTCACGCTGCTCACCGAACCGGCGAATCCGCGCACCATCCCCGGATTCTTCCTCAACACCTCTGAGCAGGCCATCGCGGTGATCGACGCCGCCGGCGCCGGCAACCTGATGCTGCAGTACGACATGTTCCACATGCAGATCGTCGAGGGGGATCTGGCGCACACCATCGAGCGGCTGCTGCCGAGGATCGGCCACATGCAGCTCGCCGACGTACCCGATCGGCACGAGCCGGGGAGCGGCGAGATCAACTTCGAGTTCCTCCTGCCGCACATCGACCGCCTGGGCTACAAGGGCTGGATCGGTTGCGAATACAACCCGAAAGGCGACACGTTGGAGGGCCTGGCGTGGGCCAAGCCCTACCTGTAGCCGACGCGGCGCGCCAGCGCGCGGTGGCGCAGGCGCTGCGCGCCTTCCTGCCGGAGCGCGCGGTGCTCTGGGAGCAGGAGGACACGCGGCCCTACGAATGCGACGGGCTCACCGCCTACCGCCAGCTGCCGATGGTGGTGGCGCTGCCGGAAACCGAGGAACAGGTGCAGCGCATTTTGCGCACCTGCCACGACCTGGGCGTGCCGGTGGTGCCGCGCGGCGCGGGGACCGGGCTCTCGGGCGGCGCGCTGCCGCCGGGAGACGGCGTGCTGCTGTCGCTGGCCAAGTTCATGCGCGTGCTGCGCCTGGATCCCGTGGCGCGTCTGGCAGTGGTGCAGCCCGGGGTGCGCAATGCCGCCATCTCGGACGTGGCGGCGCCCTTCGGCCTGTACTACGCGCCCGATCCCTCGAGCCAGATCGCCTGCACCATCGGCGGCAACGTGGCCGAGAATTCCGGCGGCGTGCACTGCCTCAAGTACGGGTTGACCGTGCACAACGTCATGCGCGTGCGCGGCTTCGCCATGGACGGCGAGCCGCTTGATGTCGGCGGCGAGTCGCTCGATGCGCCCGGCCTGGACCTGCTCGCGCTGCTGATCGGCTCGGAAGGCATGCTGGCGGTGGCCACTGAAATCACGGTGAAGCTGCTGCCCAAGCCCCAGCTGGCGCGGGTGGTGATGGCCTCCTTCGATGATGTCGGCAAGGCGGGTGACGCAGTCGCGGCGGTGATCGCGGCGGGCATCATCCCCGCCGGGCTCGAAATGATGGACCGTCCCGCAACGCACGCGGTGGAGCAGTTCGTCGGCGCCGGCTACGACCTGGAGGCGGCGGCGATCCTCCTGTGCGAGGCCGACGGCATGCCGGAGGAGGTCGAGGAGGAGATCGCCAGCGTGAAGGCGGTGTTCGCGCGCGCCGGGGCGACGCGCCTCACCGTCTCGCGCGACGAGGCCGAGCGGCTGCGCTTCTGGTCGGGGCGCAAGGCGGCGTTCCCGGCGATGGGCCGCATCTCGCCCGACTACTACTGCATGGACGGCACCATTCCGCGCAAGCGCCTGGGCGAGGTCCTCGGCTTCATCGGCGCGCTGGAGAAGAAGTACGGCCTGCGCTGCCCGAACGTGTTCCACGCCGGCGACGGCAACCTGCACCCGTTGATCCTGTTCGACGCCAACGACGCCGACCAGCTGCGCCGCACCGAGGAATTCGCCGCCGAGGTGATGGAGAAATGCATCGAGGTGGGCGGCACCATCACCGGCGAGCACGGCGTGGGCGTGGAGAAGATCGACCAGATGTGCATCCAGTTCCGCGCCGAGGAGCTGTCGCTGTTCCACGCCGTGAAGGCGGCGTTCGATCCGCGCGGCCTGCTCAACCGCGGCAAGGCGGTGCCGACGCTCACGCGCTGCGCCGAATTCCGCCGCATGCACGTGCATGGCGGCAAGCTGGCGCACCCCGAACTGCCGCGCTTCTGATGCTGGCGGATTTCCAGGAAACGATCCGCGCCGCCGCCGCCCGCCGTGCGCCGCTGCGCCTGCGCGGCGGCGGCAGCAAGGATTTCTACGGCGGCACGCCGCGCGGCGAGCTGCTCGATACGCGGGGCTATGCCGGCATCGTGGACTACGAGCCCACCGAGCTGGTGGCAACGGCGCGCTGCGGCACGCCGCTTGCCGAGCTGGAGGAGACGCTGGCACGCGAGGGGCAAATGCTGGCCTTCGAGCCGCCGCGCTTTGGCGGCGCGGCGACGCTCGGCGGCTGCATCGCCGCGGGGCTGTCGGGGCCGCGCCGCGCCGCGGCCGGTGCGGCGCGCGATTTCGTGCTTGGCGCGCGACTGCTCGACGGCCAGGCGCGCGACGTTTCATTCGGCGGCCGTGTGATGAAGAACGTCGCCGGCTACGACGTCTCGCGCCTGCTCGCCGGGTCGCTCGGCACGCTGGGCCTGATCCTCGAGGTCTCCCTCAAGGTGCTGCCGCGGCCGGCGGCGGAACTGACGTTGCGCCTGGAACTGCCCGAAGCAAAGGCGCTGGAGTCGCTCAATCGCTGGGCCGGCTCGCCACTGCCGATCTCGGCGAGCGCGTGGCGCGACGGCGAGTTGTCACTGCGGCTCTCGGGCGCCCGGAGCGCGGTGCGCGCGGCAGCCCGGAAGCTGGGCGGCGAGGCGCTGGCGGCCGAGGCGGCGCAGGAATTCTGGGCCGGCATCCGCGAGCACGCGCACCCGTTTTTCTCGGGCGACGCGCCGCTCTGGCGCCTGTCGGTGCCTTCGAGCTGCGCACCCGTCGCGCTGCCGGGCGCGCAGCTCATCGAATGGGGCGGGGCGCTGCGCTGGCTGCGGGGCGGGACGCAGGCGACGGTGCGCGCGGCGGCCGCAAGCGCGGGCGGGCACGCAACGCTGTTCCGGGGCGGCGACAAGGGGGCGGGGGTGTTCGCGCCGCTCGCACCGGCGCTCCTCAGGCTGCACCGGGAACTGAAGGCCGCCTTCGATCCGGCGGGCATCTTCAATCCCGGCCGGCTGCACCCGGACTTCTAGCCGCCGGCCGGTCCTTTGGACAGCTTTTTTTCCTCGGACTTCATATTGGCGCGCACGAAATCCGCGTACTGCGACTGCGGGTACTTGGCGAGCAGCGTGGCGTACAGCTTGAGCGCGTGTTGCGACTGGCCCGCATCGCCGGCGCGCGCCGCCACTTCGACCAGGCGCTTTTGCGCGGCCACCAGGTCGCCGGCGAACGCCGCGCCGGCGTGCAACGCCCAGGGGCGGCCTCCAGATATGAACCCTGTGCCAGCAGCGCGCGCCCCAGGCCCTCCCAGGCCGGCGGCTCGAGCGTGAGCTTGGTGCGCTCGGCGATCACCGCGAGAAAAGTCCTGGCCGCGTCCGCGCCGCGCCCGGCGGCGAGCGCAACGCGGATGTTGCCGGCGGCGGCGGCCAGCGCATCGGAGGGCTGCGCCGGCGCCTTGGTCCCAACGTCGGGCGACACTGCAGGCGCGGCGCGCGGCGCCGGTTTCGCCCGCAGCGTCTCGGCGAGGAAGCTTGCTTCACGCTCGCGTTCGATGGCCCGGTGCGCGTGGTACTTGCGGATGACGATGACGACCCACGCCACGCTGGCGGCAGCGATGGCCAGGACGACCAGGCCGATGAACACCTGCATGCAGCGAGTATAGCGGCCACCCCGATGCAGACCGAATTGGCCGCTTTCATCCGCGACACGCCCCAGGGGCGCGAGGCCGACGCCATCCTGCGCAAGTGCGTGCACTGCGGTTTTTGCACCGCCACCTGTCCGACCTACCAGTTGCTGGGGGACGAGCTCGACGGGCCGCGGGGGCGCATTTATCTCATCAAGCAGGCGCTCGAGGGCGCGCCGGTGACAGCGAAGACGCGCCTGCACCTGGACCGCTGCCTGACCTGCCGCGCCTGCGAGAGCACCTGCCCCTCGGGCGTGCAGTACGGGCGGTTGGCCGACATCGGACGCGAACTGGTCGAACAACGCGTGCCCCGCGGCGCGTGGCAACGCGGGGTGCGCGCCGCACTCGCATTCGCACTGCCGCGGCGCGCGCTGTTCGGTGCCCTGCTGCGCCTGGGCCGTATGTTCCGTTTCCTGTTCCCGGGGCTGGTGCCGGCCGCCGCCGCGCCCGCGGGTGCGTGGCCCGCGCCGCGCCACGCGCGGC
>JAQBXT010000082.1 GCA_027624175.1 Pseudomonadota bacterium
CTGCTCCTCGCCACCGTGGCGCTGCGGCTCGACGAAACGGCGCCCGCCGAGCGCGCCTCGGCGCACCCGGTGAGCGTCGCGCGCACCCTCGGCGGCATCGCCTCCGAACCACGCTTCCTCGCGCCCTTCGGCGTGATGCTCCTCGCGCAGCTCGGCATCTTCGCCTTTGTCTCCAACTCGGCCTTCGTGCTGGTGAACGGCATGGGCGTGGCGCCGGGCGCCTTCGCGCTGCTGTTCGCGCTGGTGATGGTGGGCCAGATCGCCGGCGCCTGGCTCTCCAGCCGCCTGGTGATGCGCGCCGGCATGCTGCGGCTGCTGCAGGCGGGGACCTTCCTCGCCTGCGCCGCCGGACTGGCAGCGGCGCTGCTCGCCTGGGGAGGCGCGACCCATCCGGCTGCCGTGGTGCTGCCGTTCATGCTTTACCTCTTCGGCTGCGCGCTGATCATTCCCAACGCCATGGCGCTCGCGCTGCAGCCCTTCGCGCGCGCGACCGGCAGCGCCGCATCGCTGATGGGCGCAACGCAGTTCGCCGTGGCCGCTGCGGTCAGCGCCGCGCTCGGCGCCGTGTTCGATGGCACCGCCCGTCCGCTGGCCACGGTGGCAGTGCTCGGCGGCCTGGGCGCCTTGCTCCTCGAACGGAGGCTCCTGCGTGGACCGCGTTGACGCAGTGGTGATCGGCGCCGGGCTGCTCGGCCTGGCGGTGGCGCGCGCACTGGCGCTTGCGGGGCGCGAAGTGGTGATCCTCGAAGCCGAGGACGCCATCGGCACGCACACCAGCTCGCGCAACTCGGAAGTGATCCATGCCGGCATCTACTATCCCGCGGGCTCGCTCAAGGCGCGCGCCTGCGTGATCGGCAAGGAGCGCCTCTATGCCTACTGCCAGGAACGCGGCGTGCCGCACCGGCGCTGCGGCAAACTCATCGTCGCCACCGACGCGGCCCAGGCCGGAGAACTGGAGGCGATCCGGCGCAAGGCCGAGGCCAATGGCGTCAGCGACGTGGCGCCGATCGGCATGGACGAAGTACGCGCCATGGAGCCCGAGCTCGCCTGCGTCGCCGCGCTGCACTCGCCCTCCACCGGCATCATCGACAGCCATGCGCTGATGCTGGCCTACCTCGGCGACGCCGAAGCCGCCGGCGCGATGCTGGCATTGAAGAGCCCGCTGCAAACGGGCGTGGTGCGCGCGGGCGGCATCGAATTGCAGGTCGCCGGCGCCGAGCCGCTGCTCGCCGGCGCGGTGGTCAACTGCGCCGGGCTCACCGCGCCCAGCGTCGCGCGGCGCATCGCAGGCTATCCGGCGCGCTTTGCACCGCCCGAGTACTACGCCAAGGGCAACTACTTCTCGCTGGCGGCACGCGCGCCGTTCTCGCGCCTGGTGTACCCGGTGCCCGAGCCGGGCGGCCTGGGCGTGCACGTCACGCTCGACCTGGGCGGGCGCGCGCGCTTCGGTCCGGACGTGGAGTGGGTGGATCGCATCGATTATCGCGTCGATCCGCGGCGCGCCGAGAGCTTCTACGGTGCCATCCGCCGGTACTGGCCCGGCCTGCCCGACGGCGCGCTCGAGCCGGGCTATTGCGGCATCCGGCCCAAGACCACGGGCCCGAAGGAACCGCCGGCGGACTTCATCGTGCAGGGGCCGCGCGCGCATGGCGTGCGCGGCCTGGTGCAGATGTTCGGCATCGAGTCGCCGGGATTGACAGCGTCGCTCGCGCTGGCCGATCATACGGCAGCGCTCCTTTCAGAATAAACCCGGAGGAAATCATGAAATCCAGAATTGCAGTTCTGCTCGCCGCGTCTGCCGTATTCGGCGTCGCGCAGGCGCAGACCAAGTGGGACATGCCGACGCCTTATTCGGACGGCGAATTCCACACGCGCAACGTCAAGCTGTTCGTCGAGGACGTGAAGAAGGCCACCAACGGCGGCCTCGACATCACCATGCACACCGCCGGCTCGCTGATCAAGCACCCGGACATCCTGCGCGCGGTGTCCACCGGCCAGGTGAGCATCGCCGAGTTCCTCCTCGGCCAGTTCGGCAACGAAGACCCGGTGTTCGCCGCCGACAACGTGCCCTTCGTCGCCACCGGCTACGACAACGCCTGGAAGTTCTACCAGGCGCAAAAACCGCTGCTGACGAAGAAACTCTCAGGACGCGGGCTGACACTGCTCTACTCCGTGCCCTGGCCGGGCCAGGGCATCTACACCAAGGAGCCGCTCAAGTCGGTCGAGGACCTGAAGGGCACCAAGTTCCGCACCTACAGCCCGCTGACCGCGCGCCTGGCGGAGTTGCTCGGTGCCAGCCCGACGGTGATCCAGGTCCCCGAGATTCCGCAGATGTTCGCCACCGGCGCGGTGCAGGCCATGATCACCTCCTCGGCCACCGGCACCTCGACCAAGGCCTGGGAATTCGTCAAGAACTACTACAAGACCAGCGCATTTCATCCCAAGAACGTGGTGGTGGTCAACGCGCGCGCCTTTGCGCAACTGCCCAAGGCCCAGCAGAGCGCGGTGCTGGCCGCCGCCAAGGCCGCGGAACCGCGCGGCTGGGACATGTCCAAGGTGCGCGAGAAGGACGGCGACGAGCTGCTGGCCAAGAACGGCATGGAGGTGCGCGATCCCGATGCGGGGATGAAGGCCGCGTTCGCGAAGGTCGGCGCGCAGATGGCGCAGGAATGGGAGAAGTCCGCCGGCGCCGACGGCCAGACGATCCTCAAAGCCTACAAGAAGTAGATTGAGGCGGTTCCTCGAGCGCCTGTACGCCGCGGGCAGCGCGCTCGCGGCGTTCTGCCTGGCGAGCATCGCGCTGGTGATGCTCGCGCAGGCGGGCATGCGCGAGCTGGGCATGCTGCTGCGCGGCGCCGACGACATCGTCAGCTGGCTGTGCGCGGCGAGCGCGTTTTTCGCGCTTGCCAGCACCTTTCGCCACGGCGAACTGGTGCGCGTCGGGCTGCTGATCGACCGCCTCGCGCCGCAGCGCCGCCGGCACGCGGAGATCCTGGCGCTCGGCGCCGCCGTGCTGGTGACCGGCTACATCCTGTGGGCCGCGGCCAGTTTCGTCTACGAGAGCTGGAAATTCGAGGAAGTGGCGCAAGGCCTGATCCAGATTCCGATCTGGATCCCGCAGATGAGCTTCGTGCTCGGCGCGCTGCTGTTTTTCGTCGCCGTGCTGGACGAGTTCGTGGTGCTGCTCGCCGACGGCACGCCCGCCTACCGGCGCGCCGAAGCAGCGCATCGCAGCGGCATGAACCTGACCGAGGCGCCGTGATGGACACCCTGACGATCGGGGCCATCCTGTTCGCATTGCTGCTGGTGCTGCTCGCCGGCGGCCTGTGGATCGCGATGGCGATGAGCGTGGTGGCCTGGTTCGGTTTGCAGTTCTTCACCACCAGCCCGCCCGCCGTGAATCTGTTCCAGGCCTACTGGGGCTCGAGCGCTTCCTGGACGCTGGCCGCGCTGCCGATGTTCGTGTGGATGGGCGAGATCCTGTTCCGAACCAAGCTCTCCGAAGAGATGTTCAAGGGGCTGTCGCCCTGGCTCGGCTGGCTGCCCGGGCGCCTGATGCACGTCAACATCTTCGGCTGCGCGATCTTCGCCGCGGTGTGCGGCTCCTCGGCCGCCACCGTCGCGACCATCGGCAAGGTGGCGCTGCCCGAGCTCGCCAGGCGCGGCTACGACGAGCGCACCAGCGTCGGTTCGCTGTGCGGCGCGGGCACGCTCGGCCTGCTCATCCCGCCCTCGATCATCATGATCGTGTACGCGGTGGCGGCCGAAGTGTCGATCCTGAAAATGTTCCTCGCCGGCGTGTTCCCCGGCGCGCTGCTGGTGGCGCTGTTTTCCGGCTACATCGTGGTCTGGGCACTGCTCAATCCCGGCAAGACGCCCGCCACGATCGAGGAAATGAGCTTCGGCGAGCGCGTGCGCCGTGCGAAGAACCTGATCCCCTGTCTGGTGCTGATCGGTTTCGTGATGGGCGTGATGTTCACCGGCGTCGCCACCGCCACCGAGGCCGCCGCCTTCGGCGTGCTCGGCGCGCTGGCCATCGCCTGGTGGAGCGGCACGCTCACGCGCCAGACCTTCACCACCAGCCTGATGGGGGCGACGCGCCTGTCGTGCATGATCCTGTTCATCCTCGCCGGCGCCTCGATGCTGAGCTCGGCCATGGCGTTCACCGGCATCCCGCGCGCGCTCGCCGAGTGGGTGGCGCAGTCGCAGTTCAGCCCCTACGCCCTGATCCTGGTGCTGGCGGTGATCTACCTGCTGCTCGGCATGGCGATCGACGGCATCTCCATGATCGTGCTCACCACCTCGATCGTGCTGCCGATGATCGACGCGGCGGGCTTCGACCTGATCTGGTTCGGCATCTTCATCGTGCTGCTGGTGGAGATCGCGCAGATCACCCCGCCGGTGGGCTTCAACCTGTTCGTGCTGCAGACCATGGCCAAGCGGGAGGCTAACTATGTGGCGCGCGCTGCGGTACCCTTCTTCTTCATGATGCTCATCGCCATCGCCATCGTGTCCGCCTTTCCGGGGATTGCCACTTGGCTGCCCGATGCGATCCTGGGCGTAACGAAGAAATAGGAAATAGGGACGGACCCCATCGAACCCATCTACCTGACCCGCGACATCCGCCGCATCGAAGAGGCGGCGAAGGACCTTGCCCTCATGGAGCGCGCGGGTGCCGCGGCCGCCGAGCTCGCCGCGCGCCTGTGCGCCGAGACGGCCAAGGACGTCCTGGTGCTCGCCGGGCCGGGCAAGAACGGCGGGGATGCGAAGATCCTCGCCGGCCTGCTGAAGGAGAAATTCTTCCGCGTCACGCTGGCCGGCGCCGCCGAGGCCGCGTCGCTGCCGCTGGATGCGCGCTGGGGCCTGGTGGTGGACGGCCTGTTCGGCATCGGCCTGGCGCGCGACATCGAAGGCGAGTACGCGCGCCTGGTCGACTACGTCAACAGCCTTGCCTGCCCGGTGCTGGCACTGGACATCCCGAGCGGCATCGCCGCCGACACCGGGCGCGTGCTCGGCCGCGCCGTGCGTGCCACGCACACCATTACCTTCATCGCCTTGAAGCCGGGCCTGCTCACGCTGGACGGTCCGGATCATTGCGGCGCGGTGTCGGTCGCCGGGCTCGGGCTGGACTTGAAGAAGCTGGCGCGGCCGGCGGCCTGGAAAGCAGGACCACATCTGTTCGCCGAGGTGCTCAAGCCGCGGTCGCTAAGTTTCCACAAGGGCCAGGCCGGGTCGCTCGGCATTCTCGGCGGCGCTGCCGGCATGACCGGCGCGGCGCTCCTCGCCGGGCGCGCGGCGCTGAAACTCGGCGCGGGCCGCGTCTACATCGGGATGCTCGAGGAAACCTCCATCGATCCCGGTGCGCCGGAGCTGATGCTGCGCCACCCCGACGACGCGCTCGGCCAGGATCTCGATGCGATCGTCGTCGGCCCCGGCCTGGGACAGAGCGGGCGCGCCGAGGCGCTGGTCGGCGCGGTGCTGGCGAGCGACATGCCCTGCGTGCTCGACGCCGATGCGTTGAACATCATGGCCGACAACAAGGACTTGCGTGCGGCCTGCGCCAAGCGCAGGTCGGACACCTTGCTCACGCCGCATCCGGGCGAGGCCGGCCGCTTGCTGGGTCTGAAGGTGCTGGAGGTGCAAAACGACCGGCTCGCGGCCGCGCAGCGCATCGCGCGCGAGCTGAACGCGCACGTGGTGCTGAAAGGCAACGGCAGCGTGCTGGTGGCGCGCGACGGCCACTGGTTCATCAATACCTCGGGCAATCCCGGCATGGCTTCCGCCGGCATGGGCGACGTGCTCTCGGGAATGCTCGGCGCGTTCTTGGCGCAGGGACTGCCCGGCGAAGCGGCGCTGGTGCTCGGGGTGCACCTGCACGGCTGCGCGGCGGATGCCGCCGGCCACGGCGCGGGGCTCACGGCCTCGGAGCTGATCGACCCCGCGCGGCGGTTGTGGAACGCCTGGCTGCTTAAATAGGGACAGACCTCATTTTTCTCATTTGCAAATGAGAAAAATGAGGTCTGTCCCTATTTGCCCCGCGCACAGCGCCCAGGCGGCGCGCGCCGAGGTAACGATCTTGCCCGAGGCGACCACGCGCACGCGCTGCTTCAGGCCGGTTTCGATGAGCGCGTCCACCACGCGCGGCAGCGCCTCGTCGATCGACAGGCTCATGTGATCGGCGAGCGCCTGCGGCACGGCGCCCGAGCCGCCCTCGCCGGTGGCCAGCCAGCAGCCGGCCACCGCCGCGCCGCGCGAAAGCGACCTGACTGCCGGCGCGGAAATCGCGCCGTAGCTCATGCCGCTCACGTTGACGATCGAGCGCCCGACGAACGGCTCCTTGCAGTAACCCTCGCCCAACGCCAGCGCGGGCGTGGGCAGGCGCTCTTCCTCCAGCACCGGAAACGGGTGATTGACGAAAATCAGCGCGCCCGGCTGGTGCAGGTCGTAGGTCGAGCCGAAGCCGATGGTGCCGCCTTCGTTCTTCGCCAGGCGGTACACCCAAGCGCGCGTGGCGCGGTTGAACGGCATCTCCTCGCGGTCGCCGGAAGAAAAGTACTGGCGGAAATACTCGCCCAGCTGCTCGAAGAAATAGCGCAGGTGCCCGACCACCGGGTAGTTGCGCAGCACGCCGTGCTTTTTCTGTGTGATGTCGCTGATGAACACGAAAAACACCACCAGCACGATCGCGAACGCGATCAGCGTGCCGATGCCGTAGGACAGCACTTCCATCATGGATCGACGCCCATCCCCCGGCGGGGATGATAGCCCGTCAGGACTTCAACCGCCTGACGACGTCGTAGATTTCGCTCGCGTGGCCGCGCGGCGCCACGCCGTAGTGCGCATGCCGGATCACGCCCCGCTTGTCGATGACGAAGGTCGAGCGCACCAGGCATTCGCGGCGCACGCCTTCGGTCTCCTTCTCCTGCAGCACGCCGTAGCTGCGGCACACCTCGCCCTCGGGATCCGAGAGCAGGCCGATCGACAGGCCGTGCTTGTCGCGGAACTCGGCGTGCGACAGGCAGTCGTCGCGCGACACGCCGAGGATCACGCAGTCGTGCTTGACGAACTGGTCCTCGTGGTCGGAGAAGTTCGACGCCTCGAGGATACAGCCGGGCGTGCCGTCGCGCGGGTAGAAATACAGCACCACGTGCTTCCGTCCCTTGAACGCCGACAGGCTTACGTTGTGCATGTCGGCGTCGGGAAGCACGAACGCTGGTGCTGTCTGTCCCGGTTGCAGCATGTCTGGATTCGCTGCAAAAGATTCTAATGCACATCGTTTGCGGCGTGGCAAGTGCGGTGCGTTCACTGTCGCAGTCTCGCCACATATAATCCGCCGATGATCGACGGCCTGCTGGGAGGCTTGTCGGCGCGGGAATTTTTGCGCCGATACTGGCAAAGGAAACCCCTGCTGGTGCGCGGCGCGCTGCCGGGCTTCCGCGGGGTGGCCTCGCGCGAGCGCCTGCTCGCGCTGGCGGCGCGCCCCGATGTCGAGTCGCGGCTGG
>JAQBXT010000014.1 GCA_027624175.1 Pseudomonadota bacterium
GGCCCGCATGAGCCGCCGGCCGGCGCTCGCGGTGAGCGAAGAGCGCGGCGTGCGCACACTGCATGTCGGCGGCGAGGCGATCCAGAGCTCGATGCGGCTCTCGGATCCCCATGCGCTGGAGCTGGACTACACGCGCTGCATGATGGCCTTCCTGCTGTTTCACCCGCGCCCGCGGCGTGCGCTGAAGATCGGGCTGGGCGGGGGCTCGCTGCCAAAATTCTTCTGGCGGCGATTGCCGTGGCTGCGCACGCGCGTGGTGGAGCTGGATGCGCGCGTGGTGAAGGTGGCGCGCGAGCAGTTCGAACTGCCACCCGACGACGCGCGCCTCAGGGTGGAGATCGGCGATGGCGCCGAGGCGCTGGCGCCCGAATGCTGCGACCTGCTGATCGTGGATGCCTTCGCCGACGAGCATCCGCCGGCGGCGCTGGTGAGCCAGGCGTTTTTCGACGCGGCCTGGCTCGCGCTGCAGGCGCCGGGCGCGCTGGTGATGAACTTGATGAACGACGACCCGAAGCTCGATGAGCGCCTGCAGCGCGTCGAGCGCGCGTTCGGTGGGGCGGTGCTGGCGTTCCACGCGCTCTATGACCCGAACGTGATCGTCATCGCACTGAAGGGCGCGCCGCCGAGGTTCGACTGGGACCTGCTCAGGAGCCGCGCGCATGCGCTCGAGCGGCGCTATGGGCTGCCGTTCACGCGCTACGTGCCGCGCTTCAGGCGCATGAACCGGTGCGACGCGCAGGCTCTTATAATCGCGGCACAAGGAGGCGGCGCATGATTCTGAGCAGCGACAGCTTCATGGAAAAAGGCGCGATTCCCGGGCGCTGTGCGTTCGCGGTGGCGGATGCGGCCACGCACGTCAAGCTCTCGGACAATCGCAATCCGCACCTGGCGTGGAAGGACCTGCCCGCGGGCACGAAGTCGCTCGCGCTGGTGTGCTGCGACAGCGACGTGCCCTCCAAGCCCGACGACGTCAACAAGGCGGATCGCCAGATCCCGGCGACGCTGCCGCGCACGGATTTCTACCATTGGTTGCTGGTGGACCTGAAGCGCGAGGCCGGGCCGATCCGCGAGGGCGAGTTCTCCAACGGCGTCACCGCGGGCGGGAAATCCGGGCCGGCGGGAACGCGCGGCACGCGCCAGGGCGTGAACGACTACACGGCGTGGTTCTCAGGCGACAAGGACATGGTGGGGGACTACTACGGCTACGACGGGCCCTGCCCGCCGTGGAACGATTCCATCGTGCACCGCTACGTGTTCACGCTGTACGCGCTGGACGTGGAGATCTGTCCGGTGGGCGAGGTGTTTCACGGTGCGGACCTGCTGCAGGCGATCCGGCCGCATGTGCTGGACAGCGCAAAAATCACCGGCGTGTATTCGCTCAACCCGGCGGTGAAAACCTGAGCGAACTGCTCGGCGGGCAGTGGGAACTGCTCGTTCTGATTCCGATTGCCTTTGCCGGGGCCCTGGTGTTCGGACTCACCGGCTTCGGTTCGGCGCTGATCACCATTCCCCTGGCGACGCATTTCGTGCCGCTGCAGTTCGCGCTGGCGCTGTTTGCGCTGGCGGACCTGTCGGGCGCGCTGCGCGTGGGCTTCGAGAAGCCCAAGAACGCGGTGAAGGCGGAGTGGACGCGGCTGGTGCCGATGATCCTGGTAGGCACCGCGCTCGGGGTCACGCTGCTGGTCAACATGCCGCGTGCGGCGGGGATGTTCGCGCTCGGGGCGTTCGTCTTCGGCCACGCGCTCTACAGCCTGTTCCGGCACGAATCGGGACGGATGATTGCCGCCGGCTGGGCATGGGTCGCCGGACTCGCGGGCGGCATCACCAGCACGGTATTCGGTGCGGGCGGTCCGCCTTACGCGATCTACCTGTCGCAGCGCGGGCTGACCAAGGAACAGTTTCGCGCCACCATGGGATTCGCCACGCTCACCAGCATCTCGCTGCGCGTGACGGCGTTCCTGCTGACCGGGTTGCTGCTCGACCTGAAGGTTTGGCTGCTGGCGATCGGCGTGGTGCCCGCGGCGCAACTCGGCATCTACCTGGCGCAGCGCATGTTCCTGAAGATTCCGCGCGAGCAGTTGCTGCGCGCGGTGGCGGTGGTGCTGCTGGCGACGGGGGGCAGCCTGGTGGTGCGCTCGCTCGGCTAGCCGCCGTACATGTAATCCCGGGTCCAAGGCAACGGGCTCCTGCGCGGATCCCCGCTTTTCACCGCCAGCACCTGCTGGATCGACACCCAGCCGCACTCGAACGCATGCGCGCACCCCGCAAGATAGGTGCGCCAGATGCGCAGCCGCTTGTCGCCCGTAAACGCCCGTGCCTGGTCCAGCTTGCCCTCCAGCCGCTCGCTCCACCGGCTCAGCGTCCTGGCGTAATGCAGCCGCAGGGTTTCGCTGTCCATCACTTCCATGCCGGCCGCGCCCATCTCCTTGAACACCAGCGACAGATGCGGCAGTTCACCGTGCGGGAACACGTACCTCTCGATGAACTCCCCCCCGCCCATGCCGACCGGGCGGCTGTCGGGGTCGACCGAGGTGATGCCGTGGTTCAGCACGATGCCGCCGTCGGCGAGCAGGCGCCGGATGGCGCCGAAATACACCGGCAGGTTCTTCAAGCCCACGTGCTCGAACATGCCGACCGAAGCGATCTTGTCGAACAATTCCTCGCCGGGCACATCGCGGTAGTCCTTCAGCAGGACCTGGCACTTGTCCTCCAGCCCCGCCGCGCGGATGCGCTCGTTGGCGAGCGCGTGCTGGTTCTTCGACAGGGTAATCCCGGTTGCGGTCGCGCCGTAGCGCTCGGCGGCGTGCATCGCCAGCGCACCCCAGCCGCAGCCGATGTCGAGGAAGCGGTCGCCGGGCTGCAGGCGCAGCTTGCGGCAGATGTGGTCGAGCTTTTGCGCCTGCGCGTCGTCGATGCTTTCTGCGCCGCTCTTAAAGTAGGCGCAGGAATAAACCATGCGCCGGTCGAGCCACAGGGCGTAGAAGTCGTTGGAGACATCGTAGTGGTAGCTGATGGCGTCGGCGTCGCGCTCCTTCGAATGCGCGCTGCGCAGCCATGGCAGCCGGCCTTTGCGCGCCGGACCCCACTTCAGCGCCAGGCCTGCGGCGACCTGCATCGCGTCGGCCATCGGCCCGTCGACCTCAAGGTGGCCCTCGATGTAGGCTTCGGCGAGTTTGGCGAGGTCGGCGTCGACGAAAAAGCGCAGTGCCGCGGGATCGGGCACGCGCAGGGTGACGGTGGGATGCGCGCCGAGGTCGTAGCGCTTGCCGTTCCAGAGCTCGATTGCGGCGGGCAGGCTGGCGCCGGCGCGGAACTCGCCGACCATCCTTTCGATGCGCGATTCGATCAGCATGCCGCTAGGCGGATTTGTCCCTCATGGTAACGAATTCTTCCGCCGCGGTGGGGTGGATGCCGATGGTGGCGTCGAACTGGGCTTTGGTGGCGCCCAGCTTCACCGCAATGGCCACCCCCTGAATGATCTCGCCGGCCTCCGGGCCAAGCATGTGCGCGCCAAGCACGCGCTGCGATTCAGCATCCACCACCAGCTTCATGAACGTGCGCTCCTCGTGCCCGCCGAGCGTGTGCTTGAGCGCGCGGAACGCAGACTTGTAGATATCGACCTTGCCGTGGCGCGCGCGCGCCTGCTCCTCCGAGAGCCCCACGGTGGCGAGGTTGGGATCGGAGAACACCGCGGTGGCGACGTTTTCGTGGTCCATCGCCGTCGGCTGGTGGTCGAACAGTGTTTTCGCCAGCGCCATGCCCTCGGCGGTGGCTACCGGCGTGAGATTGAGCCGGTTGGTGATGTCGCCGATGGCGTGGATGGAATCCACCGAGCTCTTCGCGTACGCATCGACGATCACCGCGCCGTCGGCGCCGAGCTTCACGCCCGCGGCCTCCAGCCCGAGGCCGGCAGTGTTCGGCTTGCGCCCGGTGGCGAACATCACGAGGTCCACGTCCTGCGCGGTGCCGTCCTCAAAAGTGACGCGGACGCCCGGCTCCAGCTGCGCCGGATTGGCCTGCAGCCGCAGCGTCACGCCCTTCTTGCGCATTTCCTCCGCCAGGCGCTCGCCCAGGTCCGCGTCGAAGCCGCGCATCAGCCGCGCGCCGCGGTAGGCGAGCGTGGTCTCGACCCCCAGGCCGTTGAAGATCGACGCGAACTCCACCGCGATGTAGCCCCCGCCCACCACCAGGGCGCGTCGCGGCAGCTGGTCCAGATGGAAGGCTTCGTTGGAGGTGATCGCCAGCTCGCGCCCGGGAATCGCCGGCACCTGCGGCCAGGACCCGGCGGCAACGAGGATGTGGCGCGCCGTGTGGCGCTCGCCGTTCACCTGCACCGTGTGCGCATCGAGCACCGCGGCGCGCCCGCGCAGGATGCGCACGCCGGCCCCGGCGAGCGCGTTCTCGTACACGCCGTTCAGGCGCGCGATCTCGCGGTCCTTGTTGGCGAGCAGCACGTTCCAGTCGAAACGCGGCTCGCCCACCATCCAGCCGAAGCTGCGCGCCACCTCGAAATCCTCGCGATAGTGCGCGGCGTAGGCGAAGAGCTTTTTCGGGATGCAGCCGACGTTGACGCAGGTGCCGCCGAAGCGGCCCGATTCAGCGACCGCGACGCGCGCGCCGTACCCGGCGGCAACGCGACTCGCGCGCACGCCACCCGAGCCGCCGCCGATGGTAAAGAGATCGAAGTCGAACGTCAGCTTGCTGGGGTGACGCTACTGCAGATTTGGGAGATTGATCTCCACCAGCTCGAGCTGCGCCGACAGTGCCTTCTGGTCGGGCTGGTCGGCGAGCCCCTTGAGGGCACTGCGCACCAACTGCTCCAGCTGCGCGCGCGGCGCGCCCTCGAACCCGGCGAACATCTGCGCCAGCTCGGCGAGGCCGGCGGCCTGCACGGCGTCGCGAATCTGGCCCAGGCGCTGCTCGATGCCCGCGCGGTCCAGATTGGTGACCAACTTCAGCGTCTTGTCGTGCGTGCTCATCGCGCGCTCCTCGGGCAGTCAGCCTGCGACCGAAGATTGTACCAGCGTGTAGTGCTCGTCCGCGGCGCGCACGCGGCCCTCGGCCGCGAGCTTGCCCAGATGCGCTGCGAGCGAGCGCATCGCCACGCCGTGCAGGCGCGGCTGCACGTCGTCGTACACCGCGAGCACCAGCTCCTCGAGCGTTGGCGCGCGCAGGCGCGCCAGCGCCGAGAGCACCTTGGACTCGCGCGCCAGGCGGTGGCGGATCAGGCGGCGCGCCTCACGATGCGGCTCGCCGATCAGGTAGCCGTGGCCCGGCGCCAGGATCAGGATGTCCTCGCCGAGCAGCAGCTCGAGAGAATCGAGGTAGGCGCGCATGTCGCCGTCGGGCGGATTGATCACCACGGTGGAGCCCTGCATCACGTGGTCGCCGGTGAACAGCATGCGCGTGTTCTCAAGCAGGTAGCAAAGGTGGTTGGACGCGTGCCCCGGCGTGTGCAGCGCGCGCAGCGTCAGGCCGCCGAGCATCAGCCGGTCGCCGTGCTCGAGCACGCGCTCGGGCGCGAAGCTGGCGTCCTGGCCAGGATGCGCGGGCGCCGGTCGCCCGATGAGCACCGCGCCGGTGGCTGCCTTGATTGCCGCCGCGGCGGGCGAGTGGTCCAGGTGCGTGTGGGTGCACAGCACCCAGCGGATGCGGCCCGCCCCGGCGGCGAGCACCGCAGCAACGTGAGCGTCGATCGCCGGGCCCGGGTCGATGACTGCGAGATCCTGGTCGCCGACCAGGTAGGTATTGGTGCCGGGCCCGGTCATCATGCCGGGATTGGGCGCGATGATGCGCGTCACGTACGGATCGAGGCGCTTTGCCACCCCGGGCTCGAGCGCGATATTGGTCTGCCCGGCTTCGTCCGGATCGCTCCAGTGGATCTCGAAGTACTGCGGGTCGCGGCGCCGGAACAGCGCCGCCGCGCCGTCGGGGCCCAGCGCCCAGCAGGCGCGGTTGGTCTCGACCTCGGCCTCGCGCGCGTGCTCGAGCGCGTCGCGCGCGCGCGCGAAGCGCGTGAGGTCCGCCAGCGTGTTCTTGGTGGCGAACACCAGTTCCATCTCGCCGCGCCCCTCGCGCTCGATGGCCTCCTGCGGCCGCAGCCACAGGCTCGAGATCAGCTCGCTGCCGTCGTGCGAACCTGCCTGCTGCGCGGGCGCCAGCGCGAGGAAAAAGCGCGTGTCGAAGCGCCGCGCGCGGCCCGGCGCGGTGATCCAGTGGCCGAAGTAGGCCAGGTCGCCCGCGCGCAGCAGCAGGCGCTCGCGCTCGAGAAAATCGGCGAACGTCAGCTTGCCCGCGTGCAGCGCGGCGCGGTAGTGTGCGAGCTGCGCGGCGCGCGCCGCGTCCACCGGCCGCCCGTTCTCGCCTTCGGCGAGCAGGATGCCGGCCTCCTCGAAACACTCGCGCACCGCCGCCACCCAGTAGCCCAGCCCGCCGACCTCCACGCCGAGGCGCGCGTTCGCTTCAGCGTCGGACAGGCCGGCGACGCGGCGCAGCACGCGGATGTCCTGGTCGGTCTTGTCGAGCGCGCCGCCCGGGAACACGTGAGCGCCGGCGAGGAACGCCGCGCTCTTCGTGCGCTGCAGGAGGAAGGCCTCGGGCCCCAGGCTGCCGTCGCGCAGCAGCAGCACCGTGGCGGCGGGACGCGCGACAAGCTTGTCCGTCATCTCAGGCGGCCCGGCCGGCGCGGTCCTTGTCGTTCTGCGCCTTGATCGACTCGCGCGCCTTGGTCCAGTCGGCGTCGCTCATCTTGTCCAGTTCCGTGAAGTAGGCGCCGGTGGCGAGGTAGCCGCCGCCGTCGATGGCGATGGTCTCGCCGGTGAGCCACTCGCATCCGTCGGCCATCAGGAAGGCGGCGAGGTTCTGCAGTTCGGACATCTCGCCCACGCGCCGCATCGGATTCATCTTCGACGATTCGCCGAAGCTCGCGCCGGGCCTGAGGCGTTTGGTCGCGCCCTCGGTGGGGAAGGGTCCCGGCGCGATGGCGTTGAGGCGGATGCCGTGCTTGCCCCATTCCACGGCGAGCGACTTGGTCATCACGTGCAGCCCGGCCTTGGACATCGCCGAGGGCACGACGTAAGGAGACCCGGTCCACACCCAGGTCACCAGGATCGAAATCACCGAGCCCTTGTGGCCGCCCTCGATCCAGCGCTTGCCCACCGAGTGCGTGACGTAGAAGCTGCCGTGGAACACGATGTTGGCAATGGCGTTGAAGCCATTGGGCGTCAGGTCCTTGGTCGGGCTGATGAAGTTCCCGGCGGCGTTGTTCACCAGGCCGGTGAGCGGGCCGGACTCGTCCCAGATGCGCTGCGCCATCGCGTCCACCGCGGCGTAGTCGCGGATGTCCACCGCGTGCGTGCGCACCTTGCCGCCGTGCTTGGCGGTGAGTTCCCTGGCGGTCGCGTCGAGCACACCGCCGCGCCGGCCCGCGATCCACAGGTCGGCGCCGAGTTCGAGGTAGCGGGCGGCGATCTCCTTGCCCAGGCCGGTGCCGCCGCCCGTGATGAGGATGTTCTTGCCCTTGAGCAGGCCGTCCTGGAACATGCACTTCTCCTTGAGGGGGAGCGCATATTCTAAGTGCTGCGAGCGGCTAGACGGTAAGGACGATCTTGCCGATGTGTGTGCTGGATTCCATCAGCTTGTGCGCCTCGCTGGCCTGCTCAAGCGGGAAGGTCTTGTAGATCACCGGCTTGATCTTCCCGGTCTCGATCAGCGGCCAAACGCGCTCGCGCAGGCGCTCGGCGACGGCGCCCTTGAATGCCACCGGGCGCGGGCGCAGCGTCGAACCGGTGAGCGTCAGGCGCCGGCGCATCAGTTCGTTCACGTCGAGTTCGGTCTTGGGCCCGCGCAGGAAGGCGATGAACACCAGGCGACCCTCGTCGGCCAGCGCCTTGAGCTCGCGCGGCACGAAATCGCCGGCGGCCATGTCGAGGATCACGTCCACGCCCTTGCCGCCGGTGGCCGCCTTGACGCCCTCGACGAAATCCTGCGTCTTGTAGTTGTAGGCCAGCTCCGCGCCGAGCTGCACGCAGGCGGCGCACTTCTCGTCGCTGCCGGCGGTGGCGAATACCCGGTTGCCCAGGGCTTTCGCCATCTGGATGGCGGTGACGCCGATGCCGGAGGTCCCGCCGTGCACCAACAGCGACTCTCCGGGCGCAAGCCGGCCGCGGTCGTAAACGTTCGACCAGACGGTGAAGAAGGTCTCGGGCAGCGACGCCGCCTCGATCATCGACAGACCCTTGGGTATGGGAAGCGCCTGCACCTCGGGGGTCACGCAATATTCCGCGTACCCGCCGCCATGGGTCAGCGCGCACACCTTGTCGCCCGCCTTCCAGCGCGTCACGGCACTGCCGCAGGCTGCGACCTCGCCCGCAATTTCCAGACCGGGAAGGTCGGACGCGTCGGGCGGCACGGCATACAGCCCCTGGCGCTGCAGCACGTCGGGACGATTGACGCCCGCCGCCGCAACCTTGACGAGGATTTCGTGCGGCTTGGGTTCGGGCCGCACCCGTTCGGCCGGACGCAGCACTTCGGGTCCGCCGGGTTTCTCGATCTGGATGACTCTCATGGAGGCGCGCATCTTAACTCAGGCGACGCCTGCGGCTATGATTGCCGGGATCCCCATGCGACGCTCAATTGCATTTCTGGCAGCAATTATCTTTGCGTCCGCGGCGCTGGCGCGCGAGCCCGCGCCACTGCCGGGCGCCGAGGGCCGGGTGTCCCTGGGCGCCCATGTCGAGGTGCTCGAGGACGCGGAGCGGCGGCTGCGGCTGGAAGATGTGCGCGGGGTGCAGCACGCGGCGCGTTTCGCGCGCGTCGGTGCGGGACCGTTGAACTTCGGCTACACGAACTCGGCCTGGTGGCTGCGCTTCAGCCTGCCGGGCGGCGCGCCGCCGGGCGAGGAGTTGCTGCTCGAAGCGGCGTTTCCCAGCCTGGATCGGATCGAGTTCTACCTGCCCGAGTCGCAGCCGGGGAGCGAACCGCGCTACTGGGCGCGTATCGCCGGCGACCAGTTTCCCTGGGTGGCCCGCGAAGTACAGCACCGCAATTTCCTGTTCCGCTTCGCCGCACCCACCTCGCCCGGGCCGCACCAGTACTACCTGCGCGTCGAGTCGAGGAGCGTGCTCACCGTGCCGCTGACATTGTGGCGGCCGGAAGTGTTTGCGCAGCAGGACCGCAACGTGCAGCTGGTCCTCGGCCTGTTTTACGGCCTGGCACTGGCGCTGGTGCTGTACAACCTGATGCTCTTTTTCGCGGTGCGGGACCGCGTGTATGCGTATTACGTCCTCTACGCGGCCGCGTTCGGCATTTTCCTGTTCGGCTTTGACGGCCTGGCCTACCAGTACCTCTGGCCGCAAAGCCCGTGGTGGGCCAATCACGCCTCGGCGACCGCGCTGGCGCTGGCACTGGCGCTGGGGGCGCAGTTCGCGCGCACCTTCCTCGATACGCGCAGCATCGCGCCGCGCGCCGACGTCGCGGTGCGCGCGATCATCGCCGCGAGCCTTGTGCTCGCCCTGTGCGGCGCGAGCGGCTGGCTGCTGTCCTACGGCGCGGTGCTGCGCACCGTTTCGGTGCTCGGGTTCATCATCGCCGCGCTGTCCACCTTCATCGCGGTGCGTGCGCTGCTCGAAGGCTACCGGCCGGCAAAGTTTTTCCTTCTCGCCTGGGCCGCCCTGCTGGTATTCATCTTCATCGGCAGCCTGCGCAACTTCGCACTGGTACCGACCAACTTCCTTACCGTTTACGGCCTGCACATGGGCTTTGCGCTTGACGTGCTGCTGCTGTCTTTCGCTCTCGGCGATCGCATCAACCTGCTGCGGCGCGAGCGCAGCGCGGCGCACACTGATGCGTTGGACGCGCAAAGGCTGCTGCTCCAAGTGACGCGCGACAACGAGCTCGACCTCGAGCAGCGCATCGCCGCGCGTACCGCCGAACTGAACAGCGTCAATGCGCGCCTGCGCACCGAGGCGGGCGAGCGCGAGCTGCTGATGCAGCAGCTGCGCGAGCAGGAACAGCACCTGCGCTTCATGGCGCAGCACGACCCGCTCACCGGCCTGCCCAACCGGCTGTCGATGCAGCAGCGCCTGGCGCTGGCCCTGGAGCTGGCCAAGCGCAACCGCAAGAAGGTGGCGGTGATGATGGTGGACCTGAACGAGTTCAAGGTGATCAACGACACGCGCGGGCACCCGGCGGGGGACCAGGCATTGGTGCGGCTCGCCGCGCGCCTGCGCACCAGCGTGCGCGGCTCGGACACCGTAGCGCGCTACGGCGGTGACGAATTCGTGATCCTGGCGGGCGAGCTCGACCGTGCCGAGGACGCCGCCATGGTGGCGGAGAAAGTGTCGGACATGATCCAGCTGCCGCTCGCCATCGAGGGTGGCCCGGCAAGGGTGTCCTGCGCCATCGGCATCAGCGTGTTCCCGGACGACGCCGAGGACGGCGAGGCGCTGATCGCGCTCGCCGACAAGGCGATGTACGCGTCGAAGGCGCGCAAAGGCAAGGGCTACGCGTTCTTCGGCGCGGACTAGCGCGCCAGCTGCCGCGCTGCCCAGGCGAGGTCGACGTTGCCGCCGGAGATCACGACGCCCACCTTCCTGCCCTTGGCGTCAAGCTTTTTCTGCAGCAGCGCACAGGCGGCGAGCGCGCCGGTCGGCTCGACCACGATCTTCATGCGCTCCCAGAGGAAGAACATGGTGTTCAGCAGTTCCTCGTCCGTCACGGTGAGAAAGCCGTCCACGTGTTTCAGGATCAAGGGGAAGGTCACCTTTTCCCCGAGTGAAGCGGTGCGCGCGCCGTCGGCGATGGTGTCGGGCGTCCTGATGATCTGCAGCGTCTTCGAGGCGAAGGAGCGCGCACCGTCGTCGCCCGCCACCGGCTCCACGCCGATCACCCGGCACTGGGGAGAAAGGTGCTTCGCCGCAATCGCGCAGCCCGACAGCAGCCCGCCCCCGCCGCAGGGCACCAGCAGGAGGTCCAGGGGCCCGGTTTCCTCGAACAGCTCCTTCGCCGCCGTTCCCTGCCCTGCTGCGATATGCGGATGGTCGAAAGGCGGAATCAACGTCATGCCGCGCTCCGCGGCGAGCTGCTCGGAAATTTTCTGCCGGTCCTCGTTATGCGCGTCGTAGAGGATGACCTCCGCGCCGTAGCCGCGCGTCGCTTCGAGCTTCACCTTGGGCGCGTCGGTCGGCATGACGATGGTCGTGGGCACGCCCAGCAGTTTCCCCGACAGCGCTACCGCCTGCGCGTGGTTGCCCGAGGAGAAAGCCACTACGCCCCTTTTCTTCTGCGGCGCGGAGAGCTGCGCGAGCGCGTTGTAGGCGCCGCGGAACTTGAAGGCGCCCATCCTCTGGAAGTTCTCGCACTTGAAGTGCACCTGCGCGCCGGTGAGCGCGTCGATGGTCGCGGAGGTGAGCACCGGCGTTCTTTTCGCCGCCGCCTTGATGCGTTCGTGCGCGGCGGCGACGTCGCCGAAGGTTACCGCCATGCTTGCAGCGCCCGGGCGGCGACCTCGTCGCCCCATTCCTGCAGGAAATGCCCGCCATTGGAGTGTACGTAGGGCGCCGGACAGTTGCGGATGATCTTGCGCAAGGCATTCATCACCGGCACCCCAAGCACTGGATCGGTCGCGCCGATCGCCATGAAGGATTCGCCGCTCCAGGAATTCATCCACCAGTCGCGCGCTTTGCGGGACAGTTCGGCGCCGGGCGCATTCGGCCGGTCGGGCACCAGGTTCGGGAATGCGCGCGCTCCGGCTTTCGATGCGAAGTCGGGATACGGCGCGTCGTAGGCAGCGGCTTCCGCCGCGCTGAGGTGCGGGCAGGTGCGCTGCAGCAGCTTGCCGCAGGCCAGGTCGGGCGTCTTGTTGACGTAAGCGCGCCAGGCGAGGAAGCCTTCGGGCAGCGGGGCGTCGCCCGTGCCGAGGGCGGTGTTCATCACCAGCAGCCGCTCGAAGCGCTCCGGCATGTCCATCGGCAGCGTCAGCCCCAGCAGGCCGCCCCAATCCTGTACCACCAGCGTGACGCGTTTCAGATCGAGCCGCTCGACGAACTCGAGCAGGAACGCGCGGTGCATGTCGAAGGTATAGAAGGATTCCCGTTCGGGCTTGTCCGAGCGTCCGAAGCCGATGAAATCGGGTGCCACCACGCGCGCTCCCGCGGCGAGAAACGGCGGGATCATGCGCCGGTACAGGTACGCCCACGTGGGCTCGCCGTGCAGGCAGAGGAACGTCCGGTTGCCCTGGCCCTCGTCCACGTAGTGCGCGCGCAAGCCGCGCCACTCCAGGTAGCGCGGCGCGTAGGGAAATCCCGGGAGGTCGGCGAAACGCTGGTCAGGGGTGCGCATGGCCCGATTGTAGAATGCCCGCATGGACTATTCTAAATACCAGGACCTGAAAATCCGGCTGCTCGAGCCCGGCATCCTCGAGATCGTGATGGGCGATGAGGGCAGCGGCAAGCTCTCCACCGCCGGCCACCGCATGCATGCCGAGCTCGCCGAGATCTGGCGCGACGTGGACCGCGACCCCGAAGTGCGCGTGGCCATCATCCGCGGCGCGGGGCGCGGCTTCTCTGCGGGGGGCGACCTGTCGCTGGTCGAGGACATCGCCAACGACTTCGAGACGCGCGCGCGCGTCTGGCGCGAGGCACGCGACCTGGTCTACAACCTCATCAACTGCTCGAAGATCGTGGTCTCGGCGATGCACGGGCCGGCGGTCGGGGCGGGGCTGGTGGCGGGGCTGCTCGCCGACATTTCCATCGCCGCGAAGAACGCGCGCATCATCGACGGCCACACGCGCCTGGGCGTGGCCGCGGGCGACCACGCGGCGATCGTCTGGCCGCTGCTGTGCGGCATGGCGAAGGCCAAGTACTACCTGCTGACCTGCGAGCAGGTCTCCGGCGAAGAGGCGGAGCGCATCGGCCTGGTGTCGCTGTGCTGCGAAGAAGCCGAGCTGCAGGCAAAGGCGCTGGAGGTGGCGCGCAAACTCGCCTCGGGCGCGCAGACTGCGCTGCGCTGGACCAAGTCGAGTCTGAACAACTGGCTGCGCATGGCCGGGCCGGCGTTCGACAATTCGCTGGCGCTGGAGATGCTCGGCTTTTCCGGTCCCGAAGTGCGCGAGGGCATCGCCTCGCACCGCGAGAAGAGAAAGCCGAACTTCCCGCCGGAGCCGAAGGACTTCTAGACCGCGGGCGTCGCCGCGAGCAGCCGCTCGAGGTCGCGCGCCACCACGGCCGGATCGGGCGGCACGCGGCCCTGCGTCGTGAGCAGCACGCGCACCGGCAGGTCCACAAGCGTTGGTTCGGGGTGATCGCGCAGGTGCGCCGCGTTCTGCAGCATCGGTACGATGCTCTGCGACTTGATGCCCGCCATCGCGCTGTCGATGCCCTGGATTACCGCGTTCTGTGCGCGGGCGATACCGATGAGCAGTTCGGCAAGCTGTTGCGCGGAGATTTCCATGCTGTCCTCCCGGGGGCGATGTGCGGCGATGTTAGCATTCGCTCCTGCATGCTGCGCCGCGCGCTCGCCGGATTTGCGCTCCTGGCTCTCGGCATCGGTGCCGCGATCGCACTGCACCTTTGGACCGCGAAAGGGGACACCATGTTCTCGGGCAAACGGCCGGACAACCTCGGCGTGAAGGACGGCAGGCTCGCCTCCTGCGGCCGGCGATTGAACTGTGTCTCCAGCCATGCCGAGCCGGGCGACGCGCAGCGTTACGTTGCGCCGCTCCCGTTCAAGGGCAGCGCGGCCGACGCGATAGCGGCCGCGCGCAAGGCTGTGGAACGCATGCGGCGCGCGACCGTCATCCGCCACGAAGGTAACTATCTTTACGCGGAGTTCAGATCCAGGCTGATGGGCTTCGTCGACGACGTGGAGTTCACCTTCGACGAGAAGGCCGGGCTGCTGCACGTGCGCTCGGCCTCGCGCCTTGGCCGGCGCGACTTCGGGGTGAATCGGGAGCGCGTTGAGGCGCTGCGCGGGCGGCTCGTCAGCTGAACTCGACGATCACCGGCTGGTGATCGGAGGCCTGCGTATCGGCATCCACCCGCACCGAGGCGATGCGCGGTGCGAGATCCGGGGTCACGAAGACGAAGTCGCAGCAGTAGGGTTCCTTTCCGTGTTCGTCGCCGTGCAGGCAGAACGTTGGCGGGTGCGGCTGGGCCGAGTGCCGGAGCCGCCACACGTCGACCAGCGAAGTCCCAAGCCTGGCGACCAGCGCATCGTCCGGCCGCATGTTGAAGTCGCCGGTCAGGATGCCCGCGTGCGGGCGCGCCAGCGGCTGAAACGGACCCGAGGTGTAGCGCTGCGAGGGACGCGCACGCGCATGGGCTCTGGCTTCCGCGTCGATCTCCAGCAGTCGCTGGACCTGGCCTGTGCGCTGCACCCCCGAGTAGTACTCCAGGTGCGTGGTCGTGACGCGCAGAGGTCCCCAAGGCGCGTCGATCACCGCCTCGAGCGCCACACGCGGCATGCTCGGGGCCTCATCTTCAGGCGGCCAGGGCATCGAATGGCGAAACACCTGACGCACCGGCAGCCGCGACAAGATGACGTTGCCGAAACGTCGCCGGCCGCCTGCGTCGTCGGGCACGTCGACCCCGAAAGCGAAGAAGACTTGATATCCCGGAAACTGCTCACGCAGGAGCGCCACCTGGTCCTCGCCGCTCGAGCCCTCGAGCGTCGCGAAGTTCACCGCCACTTCCTGAAGGCACAGGACATCGGGATCGGCCAGGTCGCGGGCGACGCGCGCGATCCGCTCGGGATCGACGCGACCGTCGATGCCCCGGCACCACTGGATGTTCCACTGCAGCAGCGTCAGTGCGGAGCGGGCCATGGCGTCTCAGCGGATCCCGGCGCGCATGAACGACTGCACGAACTGGCGCTGGAAAAGGAGAAACGCGATCAGGAGCGGCGCGCTGGTCATCAGCGTCGCCGCAGTAATGATCGACCAGTCGATGCCCTGGTCGGTCGAGGAGAACACCTGCAGGCCGACGGTGAGCGGGCGCGAGCCGACTGAGTTGGTGACGATCAACGGCCACAGGAAGTTGTTCCAATGGTAGCTCACCGACACCAGGCCGAAGGCGACGTACACCGGGCGCGCGAGCGGCACGTAGACCTTGAGCAGAACCTGCAGCGCGCTCGCGCCTTCGACGCGCGCCGCCTCGTCCAATTCCTTCGGCACGGTTTTGAAGGTCTGGCGCATGAGAAAAATCCCGAAGGCCGAGGCCATGTAGGGCAGCCCGATGGCCGTGATCGTGTCGGTGAGATCGAGCGCCGCCATGGTGCGGTAGTTCTCCACGATCAGCACGTCGGGCATGATCATCAGCTGCACCAGTACCAGCATGAACAGCACGTCGCGCCCGAAGAACGCGTAGCGCGCGAAGGCGTAGGCCGCGAGCGTGCACAGCACCAGCTGCGCGGCGAGGATCATGGTCACCAGGATGATCGTGTTGACGAAGTAGCTCGCGAAAGGCGCCGCGTTCCAGGCATTGACGAAATTCTGCAGTGAAAGCGGCGCGAGCGGATCGAAGCGTGTGGCGAATTCCGGCGGATGGAACGCCGTCCAGAACGCATAAGCGAGCGGCAGGATCCACAGCAGCGCCAGGACCCAGGCGCCGAGCGTCTCGAGCGCGTGGCCCAGGCCCTGCGGCTCCATCGGGTTGCGCCGGGTGCTCATTGGTAGTGGGTGCGCTTCTCGAGGAACGCGAACTGCATGATCGCCGCGCTGGCGAGGATCGCGAGCAGCACGATGGTGAGCGCCGAAGCGTAGGAGGAGTCCCAGAACTTGAACGCCACGTCGTAGATGTAATAGAGCAGGAGCGAGCTCGCGTTGTCCGGTCCGCCGCGGGTCATGACGATGATGTGATCGACCAGACGGAAGGAATTGATCACCGCGTTGACCAGCACGAACAGGGTGGTCGGCATGAGCAGCGGAAACACCACGCGCCGGAAGTAGGTCCAGCGGCTGGCGCCTTCGATCGCCGCCGCCTCGGCTAGAGCTGGCGGGATTGCCTGCAGCGCCGCCAGGTAGAAGATCATGAAAAAGCCCGCTTCCTTCCACACCGTCACCACGATCAGGCAGGCGAGCACGGTGCTGGGCGTGCCGAGCCAGTTGTGCGAGGGCAGGCCGAGCAGGTCGACCGTGATCTGTTCGAGCAGCCCGTAGGTGGGCGTGTAGAAGAACAGCCAGATGTTCGCCACCGCGATCATCGGCAGGATGGTGGGTGTGAAGTACGCCAGGCGCAGGAAGGCGCGGCCGTGCAGCTTTCCGTTGACCCAGGTCGCCATCAGCATGGCGAGTGCGATCGAGGCCGGGATGGTGCCGAGCGCGAACCACAGGTTGTTGCCGAGCACCTGCCAGAACACCGGGTCCTGTGTCATCGCCCGGTAGTTCTCCAGGCCGACCCACACCGCGGGACGATTCGCCTTCGGCGTCGAGTAGAAGCTGTGCAGAAGCGTCGCCACCGCCGGGTAGTGCGTGAAGGCGGCGAGCAGCACCGCGGCCGGCAGCACCAGCAGCCAGCCGTGGATCTGAACGCTGAAACGATTCATGCGGAGATCGATGCGGCGCGGCCCGCCGGCCGCGCCGCTTCCCTCGCTAGCGGCGCTGGTAGCTGCGCAGCAGCCGCTCAGCCTCGCGCTGCGCTTCCTTCATCGCCTGCTCGGGTGTCTTCGCGCCGGTGAGCGCCGCCTGCAGACCGTCGTTCAGCACCTTGGTGATGCGCTGGTTGTCGTGCGTCGAGAGCTCGGCGACCGCGTACTGCAGCTGGTCGCGCGCCACCGCCGCCGGCGGGAACTCCGCCGCGTACTTCTTCATCTCGGGCGTGTTCCAGGCGTCGGGCCGCGTCGCCACGTAGCCGGTCTGGATGCCCCATTGCGCGGCGCGCTCGGGAGAAGTGACCCACTGCACGAATTTGAGCGCGGCGGCCTGCTGCTGTGGCGTGGACTTGTTGAACAGGTAGAAGTTGCCGCCGCCCGTCGGCGTGCCGCGGCGCTTGCCCGAGGAGAGCATCGCCACGCCGAAGTCGAACTTGGCGTTTTTGCGTACGTTGGTGAGGTTGCCAGTGGTGGTCCACATCATGGCGATCTTGCGCTCGAAGAAATCCTTCGGCGTGGTGCCCCACTCGATGATCCCCGGCGGCATCACCTTGTACTTGCGCGACAAATCCACCCAGAACTGCAGCGCTTCGATCACCTTCGGATCGTCGAAGCTGGTCTTGGTGCCGTCCTTGTTCATCAGCACCACGTTGTTTTGCGTGGTGAAGGCCTGGAACAGCCAGTACGGGAAACCCGACGAAGGCACCTGGAGGCCCCATTGCGATACGTTTCCCGAGGCGTCGCGCTTGGTGAGCTTCTGCGCGTAGTCGACGAGTTCCTTCCAGTTCTCGGGCGGCTGGTTCGGGTCGATGCCCGCGTCCTTGAACGCTTCCTTGTTCCAGTACAGCACGATGGTCGAGCGCTGGAAGGGAATGCCCCAGACCTTGCCGCCGGTCTCGCTGTTCTCCATGAACGCCGGGTAGAAGCTCTTCATCCAGGCCTTGTCAGCGGCGCTTTTGGCCACCGAGCTCCAGTCGATGATCGCGCCCTCGTCGATCAGGGTGTACATGTCGGTCGACAGCAGTACCGAGATCACCGGCGGTTCGCCCGCCTTGTGGGCTGTGAGCGCCTTTACCACCGACTCCTGGTAGGTGCCGGAGTAGATCGGCTTCACTTTGACGCCCGGGTTGTCCTTCTCGAAGTCCGCGGCGAGGCCGTCGACGATTTTGGTGATCGGTCCACCGACCGCCACCGGGTAGTAGAACGAGATCTCCACGCCTTGCGCCGGGGCGCCGCCAGCAAACAGCATGGCGGCAGCGAGTACCGCGACTTTCCGTACTGTGCGATTGAGCATTGCTTCCTCCTTGTGAACGATCAGGCCACGAACTGCGCGACCGCAGGGGCGGCGCGCTCGACGCGCTTGCCGCTTTGCGCGTCGAAGTAATGGGTTGCCTCGGCGGGCCAGGACAGGCGCAGCGCCGTTCCGGGTGAGAGGTGCGCGACGCGCGAGGCACGCACGGTCATGGCTTCGGCGCCTATGCGGCAGGACACGATCGAGTCGGCGCCGAGATACTCGACGTTCTCGACCACGCCCGCGACGCCGCCGCCCGCGCCGCACGCCGCGATGCGGATGTCCTCGGGCCGCACGCCGAGCAGCGTCCCGTTTCCGGTTAGCGCGGGTATCGACACCACGTTCATCGGCGGCGTGCCGATGAAGCGCGCGGCGAAGACGGTCGCCGGCCGGCTGTACAGTTCCTCGGGCGTGCCGTCCTGCTCGACGCGCCCGTCGCGCAACAGCACAACCTGGTCAGCCATGGTCATGGCCTCCACCTGGTCGTGCGTCACGTACACCATGGTGATGCCCAGCTGCTGCTGCAGCGCGCGGATCTCGCGCCGCATCTCCTGGCGCAGTTGCGCATCGAGGTTCGACAGCGGCTCGTCCATCAGGCACACGGGCGTCTCGGCGATGAGCGCGCGCCCGAGCGCCACGCGTTGCTGCTGCCCGCCGGAGAGCTGCGAGGGTTTGCGGCCGAGCAACTGGTCGAGGCCGAGCAGAGCGGCGACGCGCGCCAGTCGCGTATGGCGCTCGGCGGCCGGCAGCCTGCGCACCTTGAGGCCGAACACGATGTTCTCGGCCACCGACAGGTGCGGGAACAGCGCGTAGGACTGGAACACCATCGAGATCTGGCGTTTGGCGGGCGGCATGTCGGTGACGTCGGTATCGCCGATGAACACGCGCCCGGCACTGACCTGCTCGAGCCCGGCAATCAGGCGCAAGGTGGTCGATTTGCCGCAGCCCGACGGGCCCAGCAGCACGACGAAGCGGCCTGCCGATGCTTCGAAGCTGACGCCGTCGACCGCGCGCGTCGCTCCCCAAGCCTTGACGACGCCGCGCAGGCCAATCGCTGACAACTTCCGCCTCCTCTTGTTGCGGCAAAGTTAGCCCAGGCGCAGAATTATCGCAACGTCGGTTTTCGGGAGACGACCCGTGTTCCAACTCATTCGCGCGCTGCTCGCCGCCCTTCTTTTCGCTGTTGCCGCGCCTCTGGCGGCGCAAAGCGCGCCCACGGACGAAGCCGAGGAACTGCTGGCCGCCGTGGTGCAGGTCAAATCGAAAATCCTGCCGAATGCGCGCAGTCTGGCCACGCTGGGCGCACAGCGCCAGGGCAGCGGGGTGCTGGTGCGCGAAGGCTATGTGCTCACCATCGGCTACCTGGTGATCGAAGCCGAGGCCATCGAAGTGATCTCCGCCGACGGCAAGGCGGTGCCGGGCACGCTCGCCGCCTACGATCACGCGAGCGGATTCGGCCTGGTGCGGCTGATCGCGCCGCTCGCCGCGAAGCCGCTGCCGCTGGGCGATTCCACGGTGCTCGCCGAACGCGAACCGGCGATGATCGCCGCGCACGGCGGGCGCGAGGCGCTCAGCCTGGTCTACGTCGTGTCGCGGCGGCCGTTTTCCGGCAGCTGGGAGTACCAGCTCGACGCCGCGATCTATACCTACCCGCCGGTGCAGAACTGGTCGGGTGCCGCGCTGATCGGGGTCAAGGGCGAGTTGCTCGGCATCGGCTCGCTCATCGTGCCCGACGCCGGCGGCCCCGGGACCCAGTCGCCCGGCAACATGTTCGTGCCTATCGACCTGCTCAAGCCGATCCTCGAGGACCTGATCGCCAGGGGCCGCGCCGCGGGCCCGCTGCGTCCCTGGTTGGGCCTCAACGCGGAGGAACTGCGCGGGCGCCTGATCGTGGCGCGCGTGTCGCCGGAAGGCCCGGCGGAGCGTGCCGGGCTGAAGAGCGGCGACCTGCTGATCGGCGTGGGCGGCGAGGAAGTGGCGTCGCTCGCCGATTTCTACCGCAAGGTCTGGGCGCGCGGGGGCGCGGGCGTCGACGTGCCGCTGCGCGTGCTGCAGGGTATGCAGATGAAGGATGTCAGCGTGCGCTCCATCGACCGCCTGGAGTACTTGCGGCGCACGCCGGCCTTTTGAGCGCGACTTGGGCACCCAGCCGCTGACCGAGGAGGAGCGCGCGCAGATCGAGGCGCGCATCCTCGCCCTGGAAACCGAGCACCACGACCTCGACGACGTCATCGCCCGTTTGGTGGAAACTCCGATCCTGGACCAGCTGCTGATGCGCCGCCTGAAGAAGAAAAAGCTCCTGCTCAAGGACCTGATCGCGCGCCTGCGCGACCGGCTGATTCCCGACATCCTCGCTTGATCGCGCTGATCCAACGCGTCGCCGAGGCCCGCGTGGCCATCGACGGGCAAACCGCGGGCGCCATCGGCCGCGGCGTGCTGGCGCTGGTCGGCGTGGAGCGCGGCGACATGGAGCGCGAGGCTGTGCGGCTTGCGCAGCGCGTGCTGGGCTATCGCGTGTTCCCCGACGGCGCCGGGAAGATGAACCTGTCGCTCGCCGACGTCGCGGGCGGCCTGCTGCTGGTGCCGCAGTTCACCCTGGCGGCGGACACGACAAGCGGCACACGGGCGGGGTTTTCCACCGCCGCGGCGCCGGAGGACGGCGCGCGGCTGTTCGATTTATTCGCGCAGGCCTGCCGGGAGCGGCACGCCGGGGTGGCCACGGGTCGCTTCGGCGCCCACATGCAGGTCAGCCTCGTGAACGACGGGCCCGTGACTTTCTGGCTGCAGACTTCTCCATCGCCACGGTCCTGAAGCGCGCCGGGGCCACGACCTCGATCATTTCCAGGTCGCGCGAGTGGCTGAGCTCGCGGTGGCGGATGCCGGGCGGCTGGTAAAAGCAGCTGCCGGCCTTCATCTTCACCTTGCCCACCCCCTCGTACTCGAACAGCGCCGAGCCTTTGAGCACATAGACGAACTGCACGTCGGTGTCATGGCGATGCCACTGGCCGTGCGGCGCCTTGCCGGGGCGCGCGCGGATCACGTGCGCCACCACTTTGCCGCGTGTTGCGCGCCGAATGCCGAGGTCGCGGTACTCAAAGTAGGTGCGCAGCCCGCGCTTCACGAACTTCGAGCGCGCGCGATGGCTGACTGCGAATCTGGTCTTCATGGTCCCCCGGATTCTAGCAAACCGGTTTATGCTTGCCACCCCCATGTTCGACCAGTTCATCGGCGTCAAGCCGGTCGAGGAACGCCACCGTTTTGACGTGGCGCGGCTGGCGCAATTCCTGCGCGGCAAGATCGACGATTGGCGCGGCGAACTCACGGTCGAGCAATTCAAGGGCGGGCAGTCCAATCCCACCTATCGCGTCACCGCGGGTTCCAAGCGTTACGCCCTGCGCCGCAAGCCGCCCGGCAAGCTCCTGCCTTCGGCGCACGCGGTAGAGCGCGAATACAAGGTGACCCGGGCGCTGCACGGCGTGGGCTTTCCGGTGGCGCAACCGCACGTGCTGTGCGAAGACGAATCGGTGATCGGCACCGCGTTCTACGTCATGGACTGCGTGGAGGGGCGAGTGCTGTGGGACCAGGCGCTGCCCGGCATGTCGAAAGACGGGCGCGGCGCGATCTGGGACGAACTGAACCGCGTCATCGCGCAGTTGCACCAGGTCGACTACCAGGCGGTCGGCCTGGCCGATTTCGGCAAGCCGGGCGACTACGTCGCGCGCCAGGTGTCGCGCTGGACCAAGCAGTACCAGGCCTCCGAGCTCGAGCGCATCGAGGACATGAACAAGCTGATGGCGTGGCTGCCGCAGAACATCCCGGCGGGCGACGAGACCTCGGTGGTGCACGGCGATTTCCGCCTCGACAACATGATCTTCCATCCGACCGAGCCGCGGATCCTCGCAGTGCTCGACTGGGAACTGTCGACGCTCGGCCATCCGCTCGCCGATTTCGCCTACCACTGCATGAGCTGGCACATCGCGCCGGAAAAATTTCGCGGCATCGCCGGCCTGGACCATGCCGCGCTCGGCATTCCCGGCGAGCGCGAGTACGTCGAGCGCTACTGCAAACGCACCGGGCGCAAGGGCATCGATGCCTCGACCTGGGCCTACTATATGGCCTACAACCTGTTTCGCATCGCCGCCATTACCCAGGGCATCGCCAAGCGCGTGGTGGATGGCACCGCGGCCAGCGAGTATGCGCGCGAGGCGGGCTCGCGCACCCGCCCGCTCGCCGAGCTCGGCTGGGCGCAGGTGGAAAAAATTCTGCAAAGAGCAGCCTAGGAGAGCACACATGGACTTCGAATATTCGCCAAAAGTGCAGGAAATGAGGCAGCGGCTCATCGCCTTCATGGACCAGCACATCTATCCCAGCGAGGCCGCCTACTACGCGCATACGAGGAGCGACAAGCGCTGGGAGCCGGTGCCGGTGATCGAAAAGCTCAAGCCGCTGGCCAGAAAGGCGGGTCTGTGGAACCTGTTCCTGCCGCATTCCACGCGCGCCCCGGAAGGCTTGTCCAACCTCGAGTACGCGCCGCTGTGCGAGATCATGGGCCGCACCAGCTGGTCGCCCGAGGTGTTCAACTGCTCGGCGCCCGATACCGGCAACATGGAGACCATCGAGCGCTACGGCAGCGAGGAGCAGAAAAAGCAGTGGCTCGAGCCGCTGCTGCGCGGCGAGATCCGCTCGGCGTTCCTGATGACCGAACCTGCGGTGGCCTCGTCGGACGCGACCAACATCCAGATGCAGATCAAGCGCGACGGCAACGACTACGTCATCAATGGCCGCAAGTGGTGGTCCTCCGGCGCGGGCGATTCGCGCTGCAAGGTGTATATCGTGATGGGCAAGACCAATCCCGATCACGCCTCGCGCCACAGCCAGCAGTCGATGATCCTGGTGGCGGCCGGAACGCCGGGTGTCAAGATCCTGCACCACCTGAACGTGTTCGGCTACGACGATGCGCCGCATGGCCACATGGAGATCGAGTTCAAGGACGTGCGCGTACCGGCTGCGAACATCCTGCTTGGCGAAGGGCGCGGCTTCGAGATTGCTCAGGGGCGGCTGGGGCCCGGCCGTATCCACCATTGCATGCGCCTCGTCGGCCAGGCCGAGCGCGCGCTGGAAAAGATGTGCAAGCGCGCCACCCAGCGCGTCGCCTTCGGGCGCACGGTGGCCGAGCAGGGCGTGACGCGTGAGCGGATCGCGGAAGCGCGCATCATGATCGACTCGGCGCGCTTCATGGTGCTGCATGCCGCCTGGAAGATGGACACGGTGGGCAACAAGGTGGCGCAGAAGGAAATCGCCATGATCAAGGTGCTGGCGCCCAACATGGCCTGCCAAGTGATCGACTGGGCGATGCAGGTGCACGGCGGCGGCGGGGTCACCGACCAGTTCGGCCTCGCCAACATGTATGCGCACGCAAGGACGCTGCGCTTCGCCGACGGCCCGGATGAAGTGCACCGCAACGCCGTCGCCAAGCTCGAGATCGCCGAGCAGACCTCGGTCGCCGAGGCGCTCGCCGGCCGCAAGCACTGACATGGAACTGAAGGGCAAGGTGGCAGTGATCACCGGCGCGGCGAGCGGCATCGGCCGCGCGGCCGCGCTGCGCTTCGCCAGGGAAGGCGCGGCGGGCTTGGTGCTCGCCGACCTGAACATGGCCGGCCTGAAGCCGGTGGCGGAGGAAGTGAAAGGCCTGGCCGTGGCCTGCGACGTCAGCCGCGAGGCCGACATCAAGCGCCTGGTGTTGCAGGCGGAGGAGAAGTACGGGCGCATCGACGTCTACTTCTCCAACGCCGGCATCATCCGCCGCGGGGGGCTGGAGGCGAGCGACGCGGAATGGGAGCGCAATTGGCGCATTCACGTCATGGCGCACGTGTGGGCGGCGCGCGCGGTGGTGGAGAAGATGGTGGCGCGCGGCGGCGGCTACTTCCTCGTCACTGCGTCTGCCGCCGGATTGCTCAACATCGTGGAGTCCGCCACCTACGGCGTCACCAAGCACGGTGCAGTGGCGTTCGCGGAGTGGCTTGCGATCGCCTACGGTCGCCGCGGCCTGCGCGTGTCGTGCCTGTGCCCGCAGGCGGTGGTCACCGGCATGTACAAGGGCGACGGCGGCTCGGCCGGCGTGGACGGGGCGCTCAGCGCGGAGGCGGTGGCGGGCGATATCGTGAGGGTCATGGCCGAGGAGCACTTCCTTGTCCTGCCGCACCCCACGGTGCTCGACTACATGCGCAACAAAACCAAGGACTACGACCGCTGGATCGGCGGCATGCAGAAGCTCTACGCCAAGCACCAGGGAGACAAGCGATGATCAGGCTGTGCGGATTCCGGATCAGCAATTACCACAACAAGGTGCGCATCGCGCTGCTGGAGAAGGGCGTTGCGTTCGAAGAGGACGAAAACGTCAGGCCCTCGCAGAAAGACGAGTATGTGGCGAAAAGCCCGATGGGTAAGGTGCCTTACCTGGAGGTGGACGGCACGCGGATCCGCGAGTCGAGCGTGATCCTGGAATACCTCGAGGAGGCTTACCCGAAAAAACCGCTTCTGCCGAAGGACCTCTTCGAGCGCGCGCGCGTGCGCGAGCTCGTGATCTTCATCGAGTTGCACATGGAATTGGTGGTGCGGCGCCTTTACGGCGGGTTGTTCTTCGGCAGCAGCGTCTCGGACGAGACCAGGCAGCAGGTGGAAAAGGACATCGCCAAGGGCGTGCGCGCGCTGAAGGCGGTGGCGAAGTTCGACCCGTACATCGCCGGCAAGGAACTGAGCATTGCCGACTGCGCGGCGTTCGTGCACCTGCCGCTGGTGACGCTGGTAACGAAGACCGCCTTCGGGCGCGACTTTCTCGAAGACATGCCGCAGATGAAGCCCTACTTGAAGATGCTGGGCGAGCGCCCGGCGTTCGCCAGAGTGAGCGAGGACCGCAAGGCCGCCACCGCGGCGGCGAAGAAGTAGGCCATGCAGGGGCTCGCTCCCCTGGGCGACTACCTCAGGTTCGTCGTCACGCTCACCGCGGTCGTCGACCCGTTCCTCGCGGTGCCGTTCTTCCTCTCGTTTACGACGACGCACACCGAAGACGCACGGCTCAAACTGGCGCGCACCGTCGCGTTGACCGTGTTCTTCGTCCTCGCGGCTGCGGCTTTCACGGGAGAGGTGCTGCTCGAAATGATCGGCGCTAGCCTCTCGGCTTTCCGCGTTGGCGGCGGCCTGGTGCTGCTGCTCATGGCGCTGGCGATGCTGAATGCCCAGGCCGGCGGGCTGCGCCAGTCCAAGGCCGAGGCGCTCGAGTTCAAAGAAGGCGAGCTGCAGGGCGTGGTGCCGCTGGCGATACCGCTGCTCGCCGGGCCCGGCGCCATCAGCACCGCGATCATTGCGGTCGAAGGCGGCAGCGTGGTGCACCAGTTTGTCATCATCGTATGCGTCGGCGTGGTGTGCCTGGTGTCGTGGCTGACGCTGCGCGCGGCGAACCGGATTGCGGTTCGCATGGGGACCACGGGGCTGAACGTGGCGACGCGGATTCTGGGGTTACTGCTGGCGGCCATGGCGGTGCAGACCATGGCGGTGGGGCTGAAGGCGCTGTTTCCGGGTCTGGGCTGACGCCTCAGCGTCCTTCCAGCCATTGCGACGCATCTTTCCGGAGCGTGTCCTTGAACCGCTCGCGAAAGAAGCCGAAGTGCCCGATCAGCCCGCCGCCGACCTTGGCCGGGTCGACGCGCTCGAGCTTGCGCACTGCGTTCGGGTAGAACTCCAAAAACGCCTCCACCGCGCGCAGCGGCGCATAGCGGTCGTCCGCGATGGCGTAGGCGCGGATCGGCGCAGCAAAACGCGCGTACTGCTTCTGCACCCCCAGCGCGCCAACGAGGTATCCCGGGTGCCGGCACCAGCTCGCCCACTCGATCGCCACGCCCTTGGGCAGGTCTTCGCGCTGCCCGAACAGGCGCGACGGGAAAGAGCCCATCAATCGCGATACTCCCGGCAGCAGCACATGCGTGAGGAACCACATGCCACTACGGCCTGCTCCGCTCCAGTGGCCCCAGTAGCCGCTCTGCGAGCCCACGGTCATCGCCGCCACGCAGCGCTCGTTGCCGGGGACGAGGCCGAAGGCCTGGCCGCCGAAGCTGTGGCCGATGCCGATGAGGCGCGCACCGTGCGTAGCGCGCTCGAGATGGTCCAGAGCGCCGGCGATGTCTTTCTCGGCCCAGTCGCGCATGCAGGCCGAATTGCCGCGCAGCGAGCCCGGCGCGCGCGAGCGCCCGGTGCCGCGGTAGTCGAAGGTGAGCGCGGCGAAGCCGCGCCCCGCCAGGTAATCGGCAAACTTGCCGTAATACTCCTGCTTCACGCCGGAGGCCGCCTGGAACAGCACCGCGCGCCGGTTGGGCGTTTTCGGGCGGTACAGCGTGCCGGCAAGCTTGGTGCCGTCACGCGCGGGAAATTCGACGGGGGTGCCGCTCACTTCTGCACGGAGCGCGGTTTGCCCTTGGCGTCGATCGCCACGTACGTGAGCGTCGCCTCGGTCACCTTCACGACCTTCGATTCGGCGCGGCCGCGCTCGGCATACACCTCGACATTGACCGTGATCGAGGTATTGCCGATGCGCACCACGTCGGCATAAAGGGAAAGGATGTCGCCGATCTGCACCGGCTGCTTGAACACGAAGGAGTTGACCGACACCGTGGCGACGCGGCCGCGCGCCACGCGCCCGGCGACAGTGCCGCCGGCGACGTCCACCTGCGCCATGATCCAGCCGCCGAAAATGTCGCCGTTGTGGTTCGCATCCGCCGGCATCGGCACCACGCGTATCGCAGGGATTCTCCCCTTTGGCAGCTTCAGGCCCGGGGGCTGGTGAGAGGCGCGGCCCACGAGTCCTGCTTACTGCTTGCGTGTTTCGAGGTAGTGCAGCGGGCCGCCGCGGAACGGCGCGAAGCCGGTGCCGAAGATGAGGCCCGCGTCGATCAGCTCGGCGTCGGCGACGATGCCTTCGGCCTGTACCGCCTGCGCTTCGCTGAGGTAAGGCTCGATCAGCGCTTCGATCAGCTCCGGCTTCCAGGCGTCCGGCTGGCCCTTCACCGCCTTGCCGCGCTCGTAGCGGTAGATTCCCTGGCCGGTCTTCCTGCCCAGCTGGCCCAGCGCCACCTTGTTGAGCAGTACCTGCGGCGCTTCGGGTTCGCCGTGCGCGGCTTTCTTGCCGAGCGCCTTGCCGGCGGCGAGGCAAATGTCGAGGCCCACCGTGTCGGCGAGTTCGATCGGCCCCATCGGCATGCCGAATTCCTCCATCGCCGCGTCGATGGTCTCGGGCTTGGCGCCCTCATCGAGTAGCCGGAAGGCATTCTGCATGTAAGGCCCGAGCACGCGGTTGACGAGGAATCCCGGCGAGTCCTTCACCGGCAGCGGCAGCTTGTCGATCTGGCGCACAAAGGCCATGGCACGCCGCGACATCTCCACGCTGGTATTGGCGCCCGACACCACTTCGACCAGCTGCAACTGCGGCACCGGGTTGAAGAAGTGAATGCCGACCAGGCGAGAGGGATCCTTGAATTGTGCGGCGACGTCGGCGAGCTTCAGGCTCGAGGTGTTGGTGGCGATGACCGCGTCGGGCTTGGCGACGGCCTCCACTTTCGCGAACAGTTCGCGCTTGGCCTGCAGGTTCTCGAAGATCGCCTCGATCACCACGTCGGCGCGCGCAGCACCCGCGCCCGACACGTCCGGGATCAGCCGGTCCAGCGCGTCGCGCACGCGGCGCGGATCCTTGAGGCGTTTCCTGAACAGCTCCGCCGCGCGCTTCACCGCCGGGGCAATGCGCTCGGTCGAGGTGTCCTGCAGCGTCACGCGGATGCCGCGTATCGCACACACCGCGGCGATGTCGCCGCCCATCACGCCCGCGCCGATCACGTGCACGTGCTGCGCCTGGAAGTCCACGCCCTTGGCCAGGCCCTTCATGCGCTCCTGCAGGAAGAAGATGCGGATCAGGTTGCGCGTCGTCGGGTGCGTGGACAGCGCCTTGATCGAGGTCAAGGGGTCGTCGGGCGCGATGAACGGGTTGCCGTCGTACTTCACCCACGCGTCCAGGATGGCGTAGGGCGCCGGGTAATGCTCGCGCCGCGCGCGCTTTGCCACCTGCTTTCTCGCCTGCGCGGCGACCAAACGCCGGCCGACGCCCAGCATCAGCCGGTCCACCAGCCCGAGCTTGCGCGGCGGCTTCGCTTGCAGCGTGACCAGGCGCGCGGTGTTCTCCAGCACGCGCAGCGGCACGGCCTCATTCGCCAGGCCGATCTTCTTTGCGCGCCGCGCGTCCACCGAGCGGCCGGTGAGGATCATGTCGAGGCCCGCCGCGGGGCCGACGAGTTTCGGCAGCCACTGCAGCCCGTGCCAGAACGGCCAGATGCCGAGCATCACCTCGGGAAAGGCGAAGCGCGTCTTCGGGTCGTCCAGCGCCACGCGGTAGGTGCAGGCGAGCGCCAGTTCCAGCCCGCCGCCCATGCAAAAGCCATTCACCATCGCGGTGCTGGGAAAGGGCAGGTCGCGCAGCTTTTGCAGCGTGTCCCAGCCCAGGCGTGTGAACTCGAGCGCTTCCTCGGCGCTCTGGAAGCGCGTGAACTGGTTGATGTCCGCGCCGGCGATGAAATTCTCCTTCGCCGAACAGATGACGAGGCCTTTCGGCCCGGCGGTGGCGATGGCATCGAGTGCGGCGCCGAGTTCCTGCAGCGCCTCGCTCGAGAAGGTGTTCGTCGATTCGCCCTGCTTGTCGAAGGTCAGCCAGGCGAGGCCCTCGCGGTCCTGCTCCCAGCGCCAGTGCTTCAGCAAAGAGTCGGTGTGCGCGCGGTCCATGCTCAGGCCGCTTCCAGCAGCATCGCGCCGCCCAGCCCGCCGCCGATGCAGATCGAGGCCATGCCGCGCTTCGCGTTCTTGCGCTTGAGCAGCTGCAGCATGTGCAGCACGATCCTCGCGCCGGACGCACCCACCGGATGGCCCAGGGCGACCGCACCTCCATCCACGTTCAGCTTGTCCTGGTCCAGTTCGCCCATGGCGTGCTCCAGCCCCAGCTGCGCCTGGCAGTATTTCTCGTCCTTCCACGCCGCGAGGCAGCCCAGCACCTGCGCCGCGAAGGCTTCATTGATCTCCCAGTAGTCCAGGTCGTCCAGCCCCAGGCCGTGGCGCTTTAGGATCGGCGTCGCCGCATGCACCGGGCCCAGGCCCATCTGCGCCGGGTCGAGCCCCGCCCACTGCGAGTCGAGGATGCGCCCGAGCGGCGAGAGCCCGTGCTTTTGTACCGCGTTCTCCGAGGCCAGGATCAGCCAGGCCGCGCCGTCGGTGATCTGTGAGCTGTTGCCCGGCGTGACGTTGCCGAACTTGCGGTCGAAGAAGGGCTTGAGCTTCGCCAGCCCCTCCATCGAGGCATCGCGCCGCACGCCGTCGTCCAGGCCGTAGGCGTTGCCCTTGGCGTCGTACAGCGCCTCGACCTCGCCGCCGCCCGGCTTGAGCGGGCCCGCGTCCTGCGCCTGCGCCACGCGCTGGTGGCTGCGCACCGAGTAGGCGTCCATCTGCGCGCGCGTGATGCCGAAGCGGTGCGCAATGTTTTCCGCGGTCTGCCCCATCAGCAGTCCTACCATCGGGTCGGTCAGGCCCTTCATGATGCCGATCACCGGCGCCAGCAATTCCTTGAAAGGCAGGCGCGCAAACAACGCCGCGCGCCGGCCGCCGGTTTTGGCCGCCGCCAGGTCGGAGAACCAGGCGACCATCTTGTCGTTGTACAGGAGCGGTGCGCGCGACAACGCGTCCACGCCGCCGGCAAGCACCAGCTGCGAGCGCCCGGCGAGGATATTGTTGACGCCGGAATCCAGCGCCTGCATGCCGCTCGCGCAATTGCGCATCACGGTCCAGCCCGGCACCTTCTCGCCGCAGCCCATGCGCAGCGCGACGACGCGGCCGATGTTCACCTCGTCCACCGACGGCGCAGCGCAGCCGAGGATCACCTCGTCGAGCTCCTGCGGCGCGAACTTCTGCCGCGAGAGCAGCGTGCGGCCGGCCTGCACGGCGAGGTCGCCCGCCGAGAAAGGGCCGGGGCGGTTCTTGGACTTGAGGAACGGCGTTCTCGCGCCGTCGACGACGTATACGGGTGTCTGGTTCATCTCAGGCCGCCTTGGCTTGCGCCGGGTGCTCGACGCGCAGCTTCTCCTGGATCTCGGCGCGGCCGAAATCCTGCGGAAAGTCGTCGACCATGATGACGCGCTTGCGCAGCGCTTCCTTCTTCTGCCATTGCGCGTACTCCTCGGGCGTGATCACGCCCTGGTCGCGCGCGAGCTGCGCCGTGTCGGCACCGGCGCGTGGCGCAAGCGCGCCGCTCTTCACCGCTGCGCGGAACTTCTTCTCGATCGGCTCGCAGGCCACCGCGGCAAGGAACGCCGTCTCGAGCACGCCGGTGGCATCGGCCTCGCCCTTGGGCAGGTAGATGCCGGCCGTCAGGCGGTCGCGCGCCGCGCCGGGCTCGAGCGCGATGCGCGCGCATTCGTGGTTGCGCGAATCGAGCGGCGGGCGGAATGGCGTGCCCAGCGGGAAGATGGTCCAGCGCAGCGCCGTGGCGAGCGCCTTGATGGGGAAGTTGGAGAGCACCTGGTCGATCGCCTCTTGCGCCGAATACAGCGCGTCACGCACCGACCAGCGCACGAGCGGCAGGTCGGCCTTGAGGCGCCCCTGGTCCTCGTAGCGCTTCAGCGTCGCCGACACCAGGTACATCATCGAGAGCACGTCGCCCAGGCGTCCGGAGATCTTCTCCTTCCTCTTCAACGCGCCGCCCATTGCCAGCATCGACACGTCGGCGAGAAAGGCGAAGGCCGTGGACAGGCGCGTCACCTGGCGGTAGTAGTGGCGCGTCTCCGGCGCCGCGCTGAGCGGTGCGGTGGCGAACATGGCGCGCGTCAGGCCGTGCAGGAAGGCACGCACGCCGTTGGATATCGTGTGCCCGATGTGTGCGGTGAGAGCGTCGTCGAATTCGATCGAGGCTGCCGCGCCCTTCATCTCTTTTGCGGCGCGCATTTCACGCAGCACGTAGGGATGGCTGCGGATCGCGCCCTGGCCGAAGATGATCAGGGTGCGCGTGAGGATGTTGGCGCCCTCCACGGCGATGCCGACCGGCAGGATCTGGTAACCGCGGCCGACCCAGTTGTTGGGTCCGAGGCAGATGCCCTTGCCGCCGTGGATGTCCATGGCGTCGTTCACGCAGTCGCGCGCCCGCTCGGTCATGTGGTACTTGGCGATCGCGGAGATCACCGAGGGTTTCTCGCCCAGGTCCACCGCGCCCGCGGTCATCACGCGCGTCGCGTCCATCATGTAGGCGTTGGCGGCGATGCGGCCGAGGGCCTCCTCGACGCCTTCGAGCTTGCCGATCGGCGTGCGGAACTGGCTGCGCACGCGCGCATACGCCCCGGTCACGCGCGCCAGCGCCTTGGCACCGCCCGCCGAGGACGCCGGCAGTGAGATCGAGCGCCCCGCGGCGAGGCAGTTCATCAGCATCATCCAGCCCTTGCCCGCGTACTCACGCCCGCCGATGATCCATTCCAGCGGCACGAACACGTCCTTGCCCGAGTTGGGACCGTTCTGGAACGCACCGTTCAGCGGCAGATGGCGCCGGCCGATGTTCACGCCCGGCGTCGCGGTCGGAATCAGTGCGCAGGTGATGCCGAGGTCCTCTTCGCCGCCGATGAGGTGTTCGGGATCGTAGAGGCGGAAAGCCAGGCCGAGCAGCGTGGCGACCGGGCCGAGCGTGATGTAGCGCTTGTCCCAGGTAAGGCGCATGCCGAGCACTTCCTTGCCCTGCCAGTGGCCCCGGCACACGACGCCGTAGTCCGGGATGGACGCCGCGTCCGATCCGGCTTCCGGGCCGGTGAGCGCGAAGCAGGGAATTTCCTGTCCTTTGGCGAGGCGCGGCAGGTAGTGGTTTTTCTGCTGCTCGGTGCCGTAATGCAGCAGCAGCTCTGCTGGCCCGAGCGAATTCGGCACCATGACGGTCACGGCGAGGGCGTTGCACCTTGAGGAGAGCTTGGTAACGACCTCGGAATGCGCGAACGCCGAGAAGCCGAGCCCGCCATACTTTTTCGGGATGATCATGCCGAAGAAGCCCATGTCCTTCAGGAACTGCCAAAGCCGCGGCGGCAGGTCGTAGTGCTCGTGCGTGATTTCCCAGTCGTTGGCCATCGCGCAGGCCTCCTCGACCGGGCCGTCGAGGAACGCCTGCTCTTCGGCAGAGAGCTTCGGTGCGGGCATTTGCAGCAGCCGCTCCCAGTCGGGACGGCCGGAGAACAGGTCGCCATCCCACCATACGGTGCCGGCGTCGATCGCCTCCTTCTCGGTTTGCGACATGTCGGGCAGGATGCGGCGAAAAATCGCCAGTACCGGGTTGCTGAGCACGCGCCGGCGCAGAGGTGCCAGGTTGAGCACGGTGGCGATCAACGCGAACGCCGCAGCCAGCACGGCATTGGTGGCGGCGGACAGGCCGAGCACGGTCGCCCAGGTGGCGCCCATCACACCGGCGGCGGCGGTCCAGACGAAGATCGGCGCGCGGAAATAGGCGAGCAGGATGAGGGCGGCGAGTGTGGCGAATGCGAATGCGGTCATGGCGTTCTCCTCTGGTCGGCGTTCAGGCCGCGATCCTGACGTTCACGGTCCCGGCGAGCGGCGCCAGCAGCCCGGCGCTCATGAATGCGGCCAGCCTGTCCTCCAGTACCCGCGCGTCGTAGCGATCCTCGGGCTTGGCCCCGGCGATCAATTGCACGGTATCGGTGGCCGCGAGGGTGTAGGCGAGGGTGCCGAACATGAAATGCAGGCGCCACACCAGTTCGTCCTTGGGCAACTCGGGCAGCGCCCTGACAAAGGCCGCCTTGAAGCGCTCCATCGCCGTGGCGTACATCTGGCCGATCAGCTGGCGAATCGGCTTGGCGGGTTCGGTGTAGGCGCGCCCGAGCAGGCGGGTGAAGGTGCGTCCGCCGCCGCGCGTATCTTCGATCATGCGCAGGCTGGCGCCGATGAAGGCGCGGATGATCGCCTCGGGGCTGAGCGCCTTGCCCGCCGCGTCCTTTTCAAGGCGCTCGAGCTCCGCGATGCGCTCGGTGTTCATCGCGTCCAGGCGCCGCCGGAACACGGCTTCGATCAGCGCGTCCTTGGAGCCGAAGTGGTAGTTGACCGCGGCGAGGTTCACGCCGGCCTGCGCGGTCAGCATGCGCATCGACGCGCCCTCGAAGCCGTGCTGCATGAACAGATCCTCGGCGGCGTCGAGGATGCGGGTCTGGGTTTCGGTCACCGCCTTGATGGCGCGTAGGTTCATGGCTTGAGGTCCGGAAAAATGATCCAGGCGGATTTCAAACGAACGTTTGAATGATAGGCTTCTTGCCCCTTGCGCGTCAAGGGCTTTCGCATGCCGCGCTCCTTTAGAATCCGCGCCTCACCATGGCGACACACGGGCACGGCTTGAGCAGCGGCGCCAAACTGCGCGGCAGCGAGTGGCGGGTCCTGGGCACGCTGATGCCCTACTTGTGGGAATACCGCTGGCGCGTGCTGCTGGCCCTCGCGCTGCTGATCTGCGCCAAGCTGGCCAACGTCGCGGTGCCGCTGGTAATGAAGGAGGTGGTCGACGGGCTCGACCCCACGCTCGCGGTGCTGGCGGTGCCGGCAGCGCTGCTCCTCGGCTACGGCATCCTGCGCTTTTCCACCACGCTGTTCGCCGAGCTGCGTGACGTGGTGTTCGTGCGCGTCACGCAAAGCGCCATCCGGCGCGTGGCGCTGGGCGTGTTTCGCCACCTGCACAGCCTGTCGATCCGCTTCCATCTGGAGCGCCAGACCGGGGGCATGACGCGCGACATCGAGCGCGGCACACGCGGCATCTCCACGCTGCTGTCGTACTTCATCTTCTCCATCATCCCGGTGATCCTGGAGTTCGCTCTGGTGGCGGCGGTGCTGCTGGCAAAATTCGACTGGCGCTTCGCCGCCATCACCTTCGGGGCGGTCGCCGCGTACATCGGCTACACCTTTCTCGTCTCGGAGTGGCGCATCGCGATCCGCAAGCGCGCCAACGAACTGGACTCGCGGGCCAACACGCGCGCCATCGACAGCCTGCTCAATTACGAGACGGTGAAGTACTTCGGCAACGAGGAGTTCGAGGCCGGGCGCTACGACGACAGCCTGCGCCATTACGAGTCGGCGGCAACCACCAGCGAGGCGTCCCTGGGCCTGCTCAACATCGGCCAGAGCGTGGTGATCGCCATCGCGGTGACGGCGCTCATGTTCCTCGCCGCCGAGGGCGTGGCGGCGAGAGAACTCACGCTCGGTGACCTGGTGCTGGTGAACGGCCTGCTGATCCAGCTCTATGTCCCGCTCAATTTCCTCGGCATGGTGTACCGCGAGATCAAGCAGTCGCTCACCGACATGGACCGCATGTTCCGTCTGCTGGGCGAGCACCTGGAGGTCGAGGACCGGCCCGGCGCGCCCGATCTCTCTGCGGGCCCCGCGGACATCGAATTCCGCGACGTGGACTTCTCCTACGAGCCGGCGCGCCAGATCCTGCATCGGGTGTCGTTCGCCATCCCCGCCGGCCACCGCATTGCCGTGGTCGGCCATTCGGGCTCCGGCAAGTCGACGCTGGCGCGGCTCCTGTACCGCTTCTACGACGTGGGCGCCGGGGCGATCCTGGTCAACGGCAGGGATACGCGCGAGGTGACGCAGAAGAGCCTGCGCGCGGCGATCGGCATCGTGCCGCAGGACACGGTGCTGTTCAACGACACCATTCGCTACAACATCCACTATGGGCGGCCGGACGCGCATGCCGAGGAAGTGATCGCGGCGGCGCGCGCGGCGCACATCCACGAGTTCATCGAGAGCCTGCCGCGCAAGTACGAAAGCACGGTCGGCGAGCGCGGGCTGAAGCTCTCCGGGGGAGAAAAGCAGCGCGTGGCCATCGCGCGCGCCATCCTGAAGAACCCCTCGATCCTGATCTTCGACGAAGCCACCTCGGCACTCGATTCCACCTCGGAGCAGGCGATCCAGGCGGAGCTCGAGCGCATCGCCCGCGGCCGGACCACGCTGGTGATCGCGCATCGCCTGTCCACGGTGATGGGCGCCGACCAGATTCTGGTGCTCGATCACGGCCGCATCGTCGAGCGCGGCACGCACGGCGAGCTGCTCGCCGCGGGCGGCGAGTACGCGCGCATGTGGGCCCTGCAGCAGCAGGCCGCGGCGGCTGAAGCGGTGCTGGCGCGTGCCAAGGCCGCCTGACCAGGGCGCCTTCAATAGTTCACATCCTTTCTACGACATTGGTCCTACCCCCTTATTTTCATTTGCATTATTGCATTGGCCTGCTAAACTCGCCCGACTTCGAACCGGCAGCGGGACATGCGTCAATCTGAACGCAAGCTTCATTCGCTAGAAAAAATTGTCGCTTTCGGCGCGCTGGCGGCCGTGCTGTTCGTGAGCGTGGGTTTCGCGCGTGCCGACGACGGTCCCAAGCTGCGCTCCTCCGTAGCGCTGGTGCTCGACACCGAGAGCGGCGAGACGCTGTTCGAGAAGAACAGCAAAACCGTGCGGCCGATCGCCTCGATCACCAAGCTGATGACCGCCGTCGTGGTGCTGGAGCGCGGGCTCGACCTCGAGCAGCGCGTGGTCATCAGCCGCGAGGATTTCGCCGCGACGCGCAACAACTCGCGCGCGCGCCTGCGCGCGGGCTCGGTGCTGACGCGCGACGAGCTGCTGCTGCTCGCGCTGATGTCCTCCGACAATCTGGCCGCGGCAGCTCTGGCGCGCACCTTTCCCGGCGGCACCGAGGCCTTCGTCGCGGCGATGAACGCCGAAGCCGGCCGGCTCGAGCTGCACGACACGCGATTCTCCGACCCGACCGGCCTCTCGCCGGACAACGTGTCCAGTGCACAGGACCTCGCCAGATTGGTGATGGCCGCGCACGGCTACCCGCTGATCCGCGAACACTCGACGCGCCCCAGCGCCCACGTCAGGGCGCGCGGCGGCACGGTGGGCTACAGCAACACCAACAGCTTGGTGCGCTCCGGCAGCTGGGACATCGAGCTCTCCAAGACCGGCTACATCGCCGCCGCTGGGCGCGGCCTGGTCATGCATTTGCGTGTTGCCTCGCGCGACCTGGTGGTGATCCTGCTGGATTCCTTTGGCAAGTATTCGCGCATCGGCGACGCCAGGCGCATCCGCAAGTGGCTCGAATCCAGCGCCGCGCACGAGCCGCAAGGCTAGGGCGCACCCGCTTCTACGGCGCAGTGGTCCCCGCGGACAGCTTCCGCGAGGACGTGATCGCGGGCCTGTCGCAGCCGCACAAGGCCCTGCCGCCCAAGTATTTCTACGATGCCGAGGGCAGCCGCCTGTTCGAGCGCATCTGCCGCCTGCCCGAGTACTACCCGACGCGCGCCGAACTGGCGCTGACGCGCGCGCACTGCGCCGACATCGCGCGCTTCGCCGGCCGGGGCTGCGAGCTGATCGAATACGGCAGCGGCGCGAGCCTCAAGACGCGCCTGCTGCTGCGCGCGCTGCGGCCTTCGGTCTACGTGCCGGTCGACATCTCGCAGGCCGCACTCGCTGGCGCTGCGCAGCGCTTGTCGCGCGAATTCAGCTGGCTGCACATCTTTGCCGTGGTCGGGGATTTCTCGCAACCGCTGCGCCTGCCGGTATTCCGCGCGCGTGACGGGCGCCGCCGCGTGGTGTACTTCCCCGGCTCCACCATCGGCAACCTGGACATCGAGGAGGCGCAGGCCTTCCTGTCGATGAGCCGCGCCCAGGTCGGCACGGGCGGTGCGATGCTGATCGGCGTCGATCTGAAAAAGGACGCCACCCTGCTGCACGCGGCCTACAACGACGCCAAGGGCGTCACCGCGCGCTTCAACCTGAACCTGTTGCGCCGGATCAACCGCGAGCTGGACGCCGACTTCGACCTGCGGCGCTTCCGCCACTATGCCTACTACAACGCCTCGCTCGGGCGCGTGGAGATGCACCTCGTGTCGCTTGCGCGCCAGGCGGTGCGCATCGGCCGGCATCGCTTCGCTTTCGAGCGCGGCGAAACCATCCACACGGAGAACTCCTGCAAGTATTCAGTGGAGGAGTTCCGCGCGCTTGCCGCGCAGGCCGGCTTTCGCGGCGCGAAGCTCTGGCAGGACCGGCAGGGACTGTTCGCGCTGCACGGTCTGGTGGCCGCTTAGCCGCTTAGCCGCTCAGACGGCGCTGATGCGCGCCTCGGGCGGGTAGTGGCCGACGGCGCGCGAGATGCGCTCAGCGGTTTCCTTGATCAACGGTCCCCACTGCGGCTTCATGCGGTCGGCGGGCGTGGACAGCGAGAGCGCCGCGATCAGTTGGCCGTGGTCGTCGCGGATGCCGGCGGCGACGCAGCGCACGCCGAGTTCGGCCTCCTCCTGGTCGGTGGCCCAGCCCTGGCGCTGGGTGCGCTCGAGGTCGCGCTCCATGAGTTGCAGGGTGGTGAGGGTGCTGCGCGTGTGCGCGGCGAGCCCGGTGCGCTTGGCGTATTCGCGCAGCCGCGGGAAGCCGTCTTCGAGCAGGAACAGTTTTCCCGCCGCGGTGATGTGCAGCGCGGCGCGCGCGCCGATCACGTGCACCACGCGCATCGCCGAGCGGCCCGAGGAAGTGCGCTCGACGTAGACGATCTCGTCGCCGTGGCGCACGGACAGGTTCACCGTTTCGCCGGTGTGCGCGTGCAGCTCGCGCATCACCGGCAGCGCGAGTTCGCGCACGCTGATCCTGGAGCGCACCATGTTGCCCAGTTCCAGGAGACGCATGCCCAGGCGATAGCTGCCCGGATCGACGCGGTCCACCAGGCGGCCGCCGCCCATCGCCGACAGGATGCGGTGTGCAGTGGACGGATGCAGGCCGGTGTACTGCGCGACCTGCTTCAAACCCAGCGGCTCGGGATGCGAGGCGAGCACGTTCAGCAGCTTCATCATGCGGTCGATGACCTGGACCGGGCCCTTGATCTCGTCTTTCGCGCTCATGGACCAAGGATTCTATCTCACGATGTGAAACGCGCGTGCTAACATTTTGCCCATGCCCGTGGTGACGAACGTCGAGGACCTGCGCCAGATCGCGCGCAAGCGGGTGGCGAAGGCGGTGTTCGATTATGTCGATCGCGGCTCCTACGACGAGGCCACGCTACGCGCCAATCGCGCGGACCTCGATGCGCTGCAGTTCCGCCAGCGCGTGGCGATCGACGTGGACCAGCGCTCCACGCGCAGCACGATGGCCGGGCAGGACGTGGCGATGCCGGTGGCGATCGCGCCGGTCGGGCTCACCGGCCTCAACTGGGCCGACGGTGAGATGCTCGGCGCGCGCGCCGCCGAGAAATTCGGCATCCCGTTCACCTTGTCCACCATGTCCATCTGCTCGATCGAGGACGTGGCGGGGGCGGTGGCGAAGCCCTTCTGGTTCCAGCTCTACGTGATGCGCGACCGCGGTTTCTCCGCCTCGCTCATCGAGCGCGCGAAAGCGGCGAAGTGCTCGGCGCTGATGCTCACGCTCGACCTGCAGATCCAGGGGCAGCGCCACATGGACCTGAAGAACGGCCTCACGGTGCCACCCAGGCTCACGCTCGGCACCATGTTCGACGTAATGGCCAAGCCCGGCTGGGTATTGAACGTGCTCTCCGGCCGGCGCAAGAGCTTCGGCAACCTCGAGGGCCGCATTCCCGACGCGAAGAGCCTGACGACGCTGGGGCAGTGGATCGCCGGCCAGTTCGACCCGACGCTGTCCTGGAAGGACATCGAGTGGGTCAGGAATCTGTGGGGCGGCAAGCTGATCCTGAAGGGCATTCTCGACGCCGAGGATGCGAACATCGCCGCCGCGACGGGCGTCGACGCCATCGTGGTGTCCAATCACGGCGGGCGCCAGCTGGACGGCACCGTGTCCTCGATCCGCGCGCTGCCCGAAGTGGTGCGGGCGGTGGGCGGGCGCACCGAAGTGTGGTTCGACAGCGGCATTTGCTCGGGTCAGGATGTGCTGCGCGCTCTGGCGCTGGGCGCGAGGGGCACGATGATCGGCAAGGCCTTCGCCTACGGCCTGGGCGCGATGGGCGAAGCGGGCGTGACGAAAGTGCTCGAGATCATGCATAAGGAACTCGACGTCACCATGGCGCTCTGCGGCCTGCGCGACGTCAAGGACGCGAGCCCGGCGATCCTGCGCGGCGGCTAGCCCGCAGCGCGAAGCGGCCCGGCGCGAGCGCCTCGGCAAGCGCGCTTTCCAGCGGCAGGGGTTCGCCATCCATGAGGCTGGCGAGCAGTTCCGCCCCCAGCCCGGCCCACAGCAGGCCGCGCGAGCCGTAGGCGAAGGCCCCATACAGGCCCGGCGCGCCCTCGAGCGCGCCGGCAAGCGGCAGCCGGTCCTGCGCCACCGTGCGAAAGCCGACGCGGCCATCGAGTGTTGCCGGATCGAGACCGCGCGCCGCACCCGGGACCAGGCGCTCCAGCCGCTCGAGGTTGCCGGCGTGGCTGTCGATGCGCACGGCCGTGTCCTCGTCGTCCAGATCGAAACTTGCGCCAGTCACAGAAATACCATCGATCGGCGGCAGCACCATGCCGCCGCGCAGCACGACGCAGCGCAGCTGCTCGAGCGGCGGCACGTGCGTCAGCTGCCCGCGCACCTGGCGCAAGCGGATGTGCGCCGACGGCGCGAGGCGCAGCGCGCCCGCCGCGTTGGCGAGCACCACGGCGCCCGCTTCGGCAATCGCCTCGCCCTCGCGATCGCGCAGCAACCAGCGCGTCCCCGCCTGCTCCAGCGCGAACGCCTCGCGCCCGTAGAACACTCGCGCGCGCGAACGCGCGATGAGCGCGCGCGCCAGGCTCGCCGCGCGAATCCAGCCGCCCTCCGGAAACCACAGCCCGCCCGCCGCGAGCTTGACGCCCGCACAGGCGCTCGCCTGCGCGGCATCCAGCACCTGCGCGTACCCGGGCGGATAGGCGTGCGCGGCAATGGCGGCGCGCTGCGCCGCCTCTTCGCGCGCGCCGCGCGAGAGTTGCAGCACGCCGCAGCGTTTCCATTCCGGCGCTGCGCCGATGGCATCGAACTGCCGCCAGTGCTCGAGGAGAAAGGTGAACGCCGCGCGCGATAGGCGCGCGGCATGGCTGTCGTCGGGCGAGACCAGCGGATGGAAGGCGCCGGCGTGGTTGCCGGAGGCTTCCTGCGCCGGTGCGCTGTGCCGCTCGACCAGCGTTACCGCCCAGCCGCGCGCGGCGAGGCGCTCGCACACCGCGGCGCCCGCGACGCCCGCGCCCACCACCACCG
>JAQBXT010000083.1 GCA_027624175.1 Pseudomonadota bacterium
CAGGGCGGCAGTGCCGCGGTGCTGGCGTTTGATGTCACGGACGCGCAGGCCGCGCGCGCGGCGCTGGAAGCGGAACTCGAGCGCGGCCCGGTGCAGATCCTGGTGAACAATGCCGGCATCCACGACGATGCCGCCTTCCCCGGCATGAGCGAGCGCCAGTGGCGCAGCGTGATCGAGGTGTCTCTGCACGGTTTTTTCAATGTGACGCAGCCGCTGCTCCTGCCGATGATCCGCACGCGCTGGGGGCGCGTGGTCAACATGGCTTCCGTGAGCGCGGTGGCGGGCAACCGCGGCCAGGTCAACTACGCTGCCGCCAAGGGTGCGCTCATTTCCGCCACGCGCGCGCTCGCGCTCGAAGTCGGCAAGCGCGGCGTGACGGTGAACGCGGTCGCCCCCGGGTTGATCGCCACTGCGATGAGCGTGGGCGCGTTCCCGGAAGAAACCGTGCGGCGCATGGTGCCGCTGCAGCGCGTCGGCACCGCCGAGGAAGTGGCGGACCTGGTGGCGTTCCTCGCGTCGGAGCGCGCCGGCTACGTGACGGGCCAGACCATCCCGATCAACGGCGGAATGCTCTGAGCGCGAGCCACGGCAGGCGCAGCAGGAAACCCAGCACCAGGCGCAGGTGCATCCAGATGAGCAGCACGTTGTCGCGCCAGTAGTTGAAGTGCGATACCCCGCCCTCGTCCGCGCGCAGGTAGCGCACCGGGGCGGCGAGGTTGAGCGGCGGTACGCCGCGCCAGCACAGGCGCACCGCCGCCTCGGGATCGAAATCAAAGCGCCGCATCCACGGCTGGCCGCGCATCACCGCCAGCAGCGGCGCCACCGGGTAGACGCGAAAGCCGAACAGCGAATCGCCGATCCCGGCCCAGAGCGTTTCGAGGTTGGCCCACCAGTTGGAGATGCGCCGCCCCTTCACGCGCAGCGCAGGCGCGCTGGCGTCGAAGCGCGGCACGCCGAGCACCATGGCGTGCGGCGCACTCAGGGATGCGGCCATGAACTCCGCGATGCAGGCCGCCGGGTGCTGGCCGTCGGCGTCCATGGTCAGCGCGTGGCTGTAGCCGGCGGCCGCCGCCTGCTCCAATGCATGCATCACCGCCGCGCCCTTGCCGCGGTTCTGCGCCAGCGCGAGCACCCGCAGGCCGGGGTCGGCCCGCGCCATGCGCTCCAGCCCCTCGCCGGTGCCGTCGATACTGCCGTCCACCACCACCCACACCGGGGACCAGTGCTGGCGCGCCGCGCGCACCGTCTCGTACACCCGGGGCCCGGGGTTGTAGCTCGGGATGACCACCAGGTGCGAGCGCGAGGCCGCGCCCGCGCTCACACCGGGTGCGATTCCACGCACGCCGGCAGCGGCTGGGGTGTTGCGGACTGCGCCTGCAGCTCGCTCGCGAAGTAGCGCTCCAGCTCGAGCATGAAGGCGTGCAGCTCGCGCGGCGGCTCGAAGCGCCGCCCGAGTCGCACGCGGTAGTGCAACGGCATCGCCGGCCGGCGCAGCAGCGGCCAGCCCTTGCCGAGAAAACCACTGTCGGCCTCGATGAACACCGTCTGCACCGGCACGCCGGCCTGGCGTGCGATGAGCGAAAAAGCGCCGCGAAATGAATTGAGCGGCGCGTGCGTGGTGCGCGTGCCCTCGGGAAACAGCAGCAGCTGCCGGCCGCGGCGCAGCTCGTCCGCCGAGCGCCGCACCATGTCGATCGGCGACTCGTTGCCGATGTAGCCGGCGAGGCGCGCGCCGGCGCCGAAGAACACGCTGTCGAACAGCGAGGCCTTCAGCACGCACACCGCCTGCGGCGCGCGCGACAGGAGCATCACCGCGTCCAGGAGCGACGGATGATTCGGCGCAAGGATCAGCGGTCCCGCGTCGCGCAGGGCGTCCAGTGCAGACAGATCGAAGCGAAAGCCGCCGGATGCCTGCAGCGCGCCGAGGTAGAAGCGAAAACCGCGAGTGATGACCCCGCGGCCGACGGCGCGCGCTTGCTTCGCTGGCAGCACCAGAGTCAGCGGCAGCGCCAGCAGGCTCCACACCAGTCCGCCGATGCCGAGCAGGCCGAAGCCGTACAGCAGCACCGCATAGGTCCACAGCGCCCTCAGCGCGCGCGCGATCATGCCGATCTCATTCCTCGGCCTGCACCAGCTGCCCGGAGGCGCCCAGCAGCCAGGCGACGCCGACGCCGCCGGCAACGTAGCTGTCGCGCTTGAGCAGCGGGCTCGCCTCGAACGCTGCGCCGCGCAGCGTGTCCACGCGCAGGAACGCCCCGACCCAGAAACGCGGAAAGCGCCGGCTCGCCGCGGCGATGAACTGCGACCCGGCATAGCCGCTTGGCGCCTCGTACGCCGGGCGCACCGGCGTCGCGAACTGGGGCGCCACGCCGTAGGAATACTGATGCTGGCGCCGGCTGCCGTAGATCGGGCCCACGAGCAATCCCAGATTCCATCCACTGAGCGCGCCGCGGCCGGCGAGATCGAGGTTGAGCTGCGGCGTGGCCACCCAGCCGATGGCGCTGGGCGAACCTTCCAACGTAAATGCGGCGCGCACCGGCAGGCGCAGCGCGAGCAGGTCGCGTCGGTGTTCGGCGCGCCACAACGCGATCTCCAGCGAGGGACCGAATTCGAGCGAGGGAGCGAGGTCCGGCATGCCGCTGCGCGCGGCATTGTGCGAGCTGTTCACCGGCAGCGAGGCGGCCACGCTCAGGTTGAGGTCCAGGCGCTCGGAATCGAACAGGGTGCCGCGGATGCCTTTGCGGTCCGCCTTCAGGAATTTGCCGCGATAGACCACGTAGGGCACCGGCAACAAGTAACCCCGCCCCTCGTCCGAGCCGCGGTAGTCCGGCAGCGCGAATGCGCCGATGCCTGCGCCCACCTCCCACAACGGCAACTCGCCGCCCGCAGCCGGTGTCGCCGTCAGCAGGCACAGGAGGGCAATCGCGCCCGAGGCTCGCTGCCGCACGCTCAGGCCCCGGCGTTGGCGGCATCCGCGTCGCGGATATTCTCGCGCCGCCGGCGCCAGGCCCGCAGGGTGCTGCGCAGGTTGGCGAGGGACATCAGGTAAAACAGCGCCTTGAACGCGAACAGCGAAGGGCCGATGGGCGACTTGCCGAACACGTCGCCCGAGAGCAGCGCGAGCAGCGCCTCCTTCACGCGCAGGACATTGCGCGGCCCCATGAACAGTTCACGCATCACCGGGTGGGTGACGCGATAGATGAACCAGGAAAATTCGCGCGGGCCGCGCCGCATCAGGCGGTCAAAGCGCGCCAGCGCGCGCCGCGCCTCGGCCGGACGGCGCAGGCAGGCATCCACCGCATCCACGCCGATGAACGCGCTGTTCATGGCCAGCATCACGCCCGAGGAAAACACCGGGTCGATGAAGGTGTAGGCGTCGCCGAGCAGGATGTAGCCCGGCCCGTGCGTGCGGTCGCAGTCGTAGGAATAGTTTCCGGTCGCCTCGGCCTCGGTCACGCGCTCGGCGCCCGCCAGCCGCGCCGCGAGCTGCGGGCACAGCGCGATGGTGTCCATCAGGAACTCGTTCACCGGCTTGCTGCGCGTCTTCATGTAGTAGGGCCACACCACCGCGCCGACGCTGGTGATGTTGTCCGGCAGCGGTATGACCCAGAACCAGCCGTGCTCGAACCAGAAGATGGTGATGTCGCCCTCGCAGCGCCCCTCGCGCCGCTGCACATGTCGGAAATGCGCGTACAGCGCCGCGCTGTTGTGCCTGCGGTTGCGCCGCTTTGCCTTGAAGCGGTTGCCGAGGAAAGTGTCGCGCCCGGAAGCGTCGATCACGAAGCGCGCGCGCCAGTGCTCCTCGCCGCCGCCGTCGCGGCGCACCTGAAGCAGCGCCCCGTCGTCTCCGGAAAACTCGACCTCGCGCACACGGCAGCCTTCCAGCGCAATGGCGCCCTTGCGCGCCGCGTTGCGGAACAGGATCTCGTCGAACTCCGAGCGGCGCACCTGGTAGGCGAAGGGCTGCGACTTGTCCCACGCGTCGCCAAACGGCAGGCGCGAGATCCAGTCGTGCCAGGGCGATACGAATTCCGCGCCCCACTTCTGCATGCCGATGGCGCGGATCTGCTCGCCCACCCCCAAGCGCTCGAACAGCGGCAGGTTGGCCGGCAGCAGCGATTCGCCGATGTGAAAACGCGGGTGCCGTGACTTCTCCAGCAGCGCCACCCGGTAGCCGCGCTCCACGAGCAGCGCCGCCGCGGTCGAGCCCGCGGGCCCGCCGCCGATCACGGCAACATCGCAATCCCCGACTGCAGTGGCAGCGCCGTCGCCCGGCATCCATCCTCCTCGCGTTGCCCGCGACGCCGATCGCAGGCGGGCTGTGGCGATTCTACCGCGCGCCTAGGGCTTCTTCTCGAGGTTGGCGGTGTGGATTTCGATGTCCGCGCGCGCGCGCAGGCTGGCGACGTACGACTCCAGTTGCCGGGCGCCCGCCAGTTGCCGGGCGCGCTCCAATTCGGCGAGTCGCTGCGGCTCGGGTCTGGGCTCGGCCTCGAGCACCCGGCCCACGCGGTACAGCATGTAACCCTCGGCGCCGCGTACTGCGCCGACGTAAGCCGGCAGCTTGCCGGCGTCCGCCGACATGATCTGGCGCAACGCGCCCGCAGGCACCGCCTGCGGACTGCGCCGCGACACTGGTTTCGGTGCGCCCCAGGAAACTCCCGCGTCGGCACCCCGCTGCAGCGCGGCGAGCTTGGCCTCGCCCGCTTTCTGCGCCAGCCCGGCGGCCTCCACGGCGCGCAAGTCCGCCTCGATGCCGGCGCGCACCTCATCGAACTTGCGCTGCGCCTGCGGCTGGTGCTCCAGCACCCGCGCCGCCACCAGCACGTTGGCCGCGACCTCGACCGCATCGGTATTGCGCTTCATCTTGATCGAGTCGGCGGCGAACAGGGCGCCGAGCAACTTGGCGTTGGCCAGCACCCCGGCCTCGGCCGCGGGTGCGCGCGTGATCCAGCCGCTCGTCTGCAATGCAAGCTTGAAACGCTCGGCCGCCGGCGTCAGGCTGTCGGATTGCTCGTAGACCATGTTGCTGAACGCTTCGGCGGACTCGGCAAACTGCCGCGAGCCTTTCTGCCGGCCCAGTTCGGCGGCAAGCTCGGCGCGCACGTCGTCGAAGGGGCGCGCCTTCGCGGCCTGGATGCCGGTGACCCGGATCACGTGCCAACCAAAGTCGCTTTGCACCGGGCTGCCGACGTCGCCCTCTTTCTGGCTGAACGCCGCTTGCTCGAAGGCGGGCACCATCATGCCGCGGCCGAACAAACCAAGATCCCCGCCCTTCTGCGCCGAACCAGGGTCCTGCGAATGCTTTGTTGCCAGCTCGGCGAAGCGCGCCGGCGACTTGCGCGCCTCGGCGGCCAGCCGGTCGGCTTCCTCCCGCGTCTTTACCAGGATGTGGCTCGCGCGGCGCTGCTCTTCGACCCGGTACTGTGCGCTGCGCGCCTCGTAGGCGGCGCGCAGCTCCGCGTCGCTGACCGCATCCTGGCGCCCGAGCGTCTCCGCGGACAGCACCAGATACTCGGCGCGCACGCGCTCGGCAATGCGGAATTCCGCCGGGTTGGCGTCGTAGTACGCGCGCAGCTGCGCCTCGCTGATCTTCACCTGGGCGAGATAGGGCTGGGCCGCGACCAGCGCCTCCGACACCTCGCGGCGTTGCGCCTGCAGCGCGGCCAGGCGCTCGTCCACGCTGCGCGACACGATCGCGGTTTCAGCAAGTGCGCGCGTCAGCTGCGACACCGACATGTCGTAGCGCATGCGCGACTCGAACATCTGCGGCGTCATGTTCTGCGCGCGCAGCAGCACTTCGTAGGTTGGCTTGGAGAATGCGCCGTCGGCCTGGAATGCGGGGATCGCAGCGATGGTCTCGCGCAAGGTGCTGTCGCTCACCGTCAGCCGGGCGCGCAGGGCGGCGTCGGCCAACAGGCGCTGCGACAGCAGCGAATCGAGCAGCGCGCGGCGTGTTTCCGGCGTATCGAGCGCGTCGGCATCGATGCCGCGCCTGAACGCCGTGCGCAGGCGCTCCTGCTGCAAGCGCAGTTCATCGCCGAACTCCCGCTGCGTGATGCCCACGCCGTCCACCGTGGCCACGGCGTCCTTGCCGCCGCTCGACCTGGTATAGGACTCCAGGCCGAAGAAGGCGAAGGGAATCACCATCAGCACCAGCACGACCTGCGCCAGCCGCTTGTTTTTCTGTATGAACTCGAACATTCAGGAATGTGGTTGGCGGAGCGGACGGGACTCGAACCCGCGACCCCCGGCGTGACAGAGCACAATGAGCGCCGCTAAGTGGTTATTTTAACAGGGAGTCGGCAGGGCCAGCCACCACTTACCGCGCCTCATTCCTACCCACGCAGTAGCATCCACTGAGCGCAGGCGCGAATCCTACCACCCCTCCAGGCTTGGCTATCTCGGCGAAACGTACGCTTTTCCCACTCCGATTTCATCCCATATTGAATTTCGCCCCGAATTGACCCTCATTCCCATAAACGACTGACCCGCCCTGAGCGGTTGCAGTAGCCTGATTACCAGCAGAATACTCCGCTCGAACGTGGGTCACCGCAGAGTGAAAATACGGGTCAATTCAAGGCGAAATTCAAGTGTTTCCCTAGAACTATAGGTGAGTCCAGGACCTCTGTATGGACTGGCAGCGCACGCCCCCGGTGGCCTACATATGGCGCGAGGTCGGCGAGAGCGAGCAGGCGGCGATCAAGCGCGAGGGCATCAAGCCTGGGCAGGATGTGGTCGTGTGTTCGTGGGAGGAGGAGACGGCGATACCGTCGCGGATCGGGGAAAAGGTGGTTTGAAATACCGGTTCATCCGGGTTTTGCGTGGGTCGATTCTCGCAGTTGGTATAGAAATTTCCTCCAAGGAGGGTCG
>JAQBXT010000084.1 GCA_027624175.1 Pseudomonadota bacterium
TGCTCGCGCGTCTCGCCGCTCGCCAGCGCGCGCGCCAGGTCGTCGATCGCCGGGCCTTCGGCGAATGGCCCGACGCAGCGCCAGATCTCGAACGGCACCGGCCGCGCGGCCGCCCAGCGCTCGTGCGCGAAGTCGCACATGATGCGCGCGAGCTCCGGATTGGCGCGCTCATCCAGCCCCTGGATCGGGGCGAGCGGGCTGCCGATGAACAGCGCCTTCAACACCATGTGGTTCCAGCGATGGTCGTCGAAATGCGCCTTCGGGTAGGGATTGCCGTGCGCGATGGCCTCGAACACCGCGCGCATGTTGCTGCGCAGACCCTCGCCCACCTGCGATTCCAGGGCTGCCGGGTCCGGGTACAGCGGCAGCCCGCGGTACAGCGTGACCAATTCCGCCACGTCCGCGGTCGCGCACAGCGCGCGAAACCGCTCGGCGAACGGCTTGCCGCCCGAGGGCAGGCCGCTCAACAGGAGAATGCGCGCCGCGTCGGTCACGTTCCAGCCGCGCGGGTCCCACCCCGGGATCGCCTTGCCTGCCGCGGCGAGGTCCGCATCGGTGAGCGAGAGCTCCGCCTTGCCGAGCTTGCGCGGCACCATGCCGAGCGCGATCTCGAGCGCCGCATCGGACGTATCCTGCGCGAGCGCGGCGATCTGCGCATCGAGCCAGGCGCCACGCGTGGCTTCGAGCCGGCGCAGCAGCCACTCGCGCAGAAGGATCCTCGCCGTCTCGCTCATGACGCCTCCATCGGAACTGATATTCTAGCTGCATGCATCCGACCCTTGTGATCCTCGCCGTGGGCCTGTCGCCGGCCCTGGTCGGCACGCACACGCCGCATCTGCAGCGCCTCACCGCGCGCGGCGGCCTGCGGCCGCTGCGCACCATCCCCCCCGCCGTCACCTGCAGCGTGCAATCAACGCTACTCACCGGCGACCTGCCGCACCGGCACGGCATCGTCGCCAACGGCTGGTACTTCAGGGACCTGTCGGAAATCTGGTTGTGGCGGCAATCGAACCGCCTGGTGGCGGGCGAAATGCTCTGGGACGCGGCGCGCGCGCGCGACCCGGCGTTCACCTGCGCGCAGATGTTCTGGTGGTACAACATGTACTCGAGCGCCGACTGGAGCGCCACGCCGCGGCCGATGTACCCGGCCGACGGCCGCAAGATTCCGGATCACTACGCGCAGCCGCAGGCGCTGCACGACGAGCTCGATGCGAAGCTCGGGCCGTTTCCGCTGTTCAAGTTCTGGGGCCCGCTCACCGACATCACTTCCACCGCATGGATCGCGCAGGCGACGCTGCACGTGATGCGCACGCGCGGTCCCACGCTGACGCTGGCCTATCTGCCGCACCTGGACTACAACCTGCAGCGCCTGGGGCCCGACCTTGCGCACCCGCGCGTGCAGCGGGATTTGCGCGAGCTCGACGCCGTCTGCGGCACGCTGATCGATTACGCGGCCGCGAGCGGTCGCGAGGTGATCGTGGTGTCCGAGTACGGCATCACGCCGGTGACCGAGGCGGTGCACATCAACCGCGCGCTGCGCGAGGCGGGGCTGATCCAGGTGCGGCCCGAGGAGCACGGGCGCGAGATCCTCGACGCGGGCGCCTGCGCGGCATTCGCGGTCGCCGACCACCAGATCGCCCATGTGTATGTGCGCGACCGCAGCCGCATCGGCGCGGTGCGCGCTCTGCTGGAAAAACTGGACGGCGTCGAGCGCGTGCTGGACGAGGACGGCAAGCGCGCTTTCGGCCTGGACCACGAGCGCTCGGGGGAGCTGGTCGCCATTTCGAAGGCCGAGCGCTGGTTCAGCTATTACTACTGGCTCGACGATCGGCTGGCACCCGATTTCGCGCGCACCGTGGACATCCACCGCAAGCCCGGCTACGACCCGGTCGAACTGTTTTTCGATTCACAGCTCGCGTTGCCGAAGCTCTCGAGCGCCTGGCGCCTCGCCAAACGCAAGCTCGGCCTGCGCACGCTGATGGATGTCATCTCGCTCAAGGACACGGCCCTGGTCAGGGGCTCGCACGGGCGCCTGACCGACGACCCGGCGCACGGCCCGCTGGTGATCAGCTCAAGGCCCGAGCACCTGCCTGCCGGGGCGATCGCGGCCACCGCGTTCAAGCAGCTGGTGCTGGATCACCTGTTCGCCTGAGGCAGGGTGATGCCGTCGTAGAGCCACGCGACGGACTGGAAATCGGGCGCCGCACCGGGGTCGGCGGCGAGGATGTCATTGCGCAGTTCCCGCACCACACCCGCGGCGTGGTAGGCGTCGCCGTAGTAGCGCGACATGATCTGCACGCGTGCCGTCCTCTTGTAGCGCGCGTCCTCGTAATGCCGGAAGGTCTGTTCCCAGTCGAAATCCGAGAGTCCCGCATACGCGGCAAGCACCACCGCGTCCTCGATCGCCATGTTGGCGCCCTGCGCCAGGTACTGCAGGGTCGGGTGCGCCGCGTCGCCCAGCAGCGTGGCGCGGCCCTGGGACCAGCGCCGCGCCGGCTCGCGGTCGCACAGCACCCACATCTTCCACACGTTGATCTTCTCCAGCAGGCGCTTTACTTCCGGGCGCTCGTGCTCGAACTTGCGCTGAAGCTCCTCCGGATCGCCGTAGACGTCCCAGCCTTCCTCGTACCGATCGCTGTGGAACACCGCCACCAGGTTGTAGAGCTCGCCGCGGCGTAACGGGTAGTGCACGAGGTGCGTCTTCGGCCCCGCCCACAGCACGACGTTGTTCTGCCACAGATCCTCGGGCACCTCGGCGCGCGCGAGCACGGCGCGGTAGGCGATGTGCCCCGAGACGCGCGGCTTGCCGTCGCCGAGGATCTGCGCGCGCACCCTGGACCACAGACCGTCCGCGCCGATGAGGCAGGCGCCCTCCGCGCGCTCGCCGCCCGCCAGGTGCAGCAGCACGCGCTCGCCCTGCGCCTCGAAGCGCTCGCCCTTGGTGTTGTCGTGCAGCGTGATGCCTTGTTCCGCGCGGCAGGCCTCGAGCAGCACCTGGTACAGGTCGCCGCGGTGGATCACGCCGTAGGGGTAGCCGTGAAAGCGCCGGCGGAACGCCTCGCCGCTCACCGGCAGGCGCGTCACCTCCTCGCCGGTCAGGGCATCCATCATGATCAGGTTCCCGGGGTGCGCCGCCCAGCGCTCGATCTCCTGCGTGAGCCCGAGCAGCTCGAACATGCGATACACGTTCGGCCCGAGCTGGATGCCGGCGCCAATCTCCTTCAGCTCGGTGCCCTGCTCGAACAGCCGCACGCGGCAGCCTTTGCGCGCCAGCGCCAGCGCCGCGGCCAGCCCGCCGATGCCCCCGCCCAGCACCAGGACGGGCAACGCGCTCAAGGCGCGATCAGCTCAGCGCCGATGTCCTCGGCCTCGGCCACACCACACAACTGCAGCGCGCGCTCGAATTCCCCGCTCAGGATGTCGATGGCGCGCTTCGCCCCCGCCTCGCCGCCCGCCATCACGCCAAACAGCGTCGCGCGCCCGGTGAGCACCGCCTGCGCACCGAGGGCGCGCGCCTTGAGCAGGTCCACGCCGCGGCGCACCCCGCCGTCCAGGAGCACGGTCATTTTCGCGCCCACAGCTTTCGCCACTGCGGGCAGCGCGTCCAGCGTGGCGATGGCGCCGTCGAGCTGGCGCCCGCCGTGGTTGGACACCACCACCCCGTCGCAGCCCAGCGCGAGCGCCTTGCGCGCATCGTCGGCGCGCACCACGCCCTTGAGCAGCAGCTTGCCCGGCCACAGCTCGCGGATGCGGTCCAGCTGCTGCCAGTCGAAGGAGGCGTCGAGCTCGCGGCCCACCCAGGCGGCGATGTCGGTGATTTTCGTGGACGAGTGCTTCATGCCCTCCAGGTTCTTGATCCTGGGCAGGCCGTTGCGCGCCATGTCGAGCAGCCAGGCGGGCTTGAACAGCATGTCGCGCGCGTTGCGCCAGCCCGGCCTGAACGGCGCGACGAAATTGTTCCGCAGGTCGCGCTCGCGCTTGCCGCCCACCGCCAGGTCCACGGTGACCAGCAGCGCCTCGAAGCCGGCGGCGTGGGCGCGCCTGATCAGCCCTTCGCGGAACTGGCGGTTCTTGAGCACGTAGAGCTGGAACCACAGGCGGCCGCCAGCCTTGTCCGCAATTTCCTCGATCGAATTGCCGGCGGGCGTGGCGAGCGTGTAGGGAATGCCTGCGGCGCGCGCGGCGCGCGCCAGCATCAGGTCGGCGCCGAAGCGGCCGGCGGCGATGGCGCCGGTGGGCGCGATCGCCATCGGCAGGTTGGCGCGGATGTCGAACAGCTCGATGCCGGTGTCCACCTGGCGCACATCCACCATCACCCTGGGCAGAAGACGCACGCGCTCGAAGGCGGCGCGGTTTTCGCGCAGGCTGAGTTCGTCCTCCGCCCCGCCATCGAAGAAATCGAACACCGCGCGCGGCAGGCGCCGGCGCGCCATGCGGCGCAGGTCCTCGATGTTGAAGGCGCGCTCGAGACTGGCCATGGGACGGGAGTGTACCGAAGCGCGCCGGGCTCGCGCATAATGCCGGCTTCATTGACAGGCACGAGTTCACCATGGCCCTCACCGCCTCCCCCACCGCCCAGCTGCGCACTGCCGCCCGCATCCGCGGCGTGCTCTCGCCCGTGATCACCCCCTTCAAGGCCGACCTGTCCCCGGACGCCGAGCGTTTCGCGCGCCACTGCAAGTGGCTGCTGCAGAACGGCTGCTCGGGCCTGGCGATCTTCGGCACTAACAGCGAGGCCAATTCGCTGTCGGTGGAGGAAAAGCTCACCCTGCTCGCGGCGCTGATCCATGCCGGGGTGCCGGGCTCGGCGCTGATGCCGGGCACCGGCCACTGCGCCCTGCCGGCGACGGTGCGCCTCACCGCCAACGCCCTGAAGATGGGCTGCGCCGGCGTGCTGATGCTGCCGCCGTTCTATTACAAGGGCGTCACCGACGAGGGCCTGTACCGCTACTTTTCCGAAGTCATCGAGCGCGTCGGGGATGAGCGGCTGCGCGTGTACCTGTATCACATCCCGCCGGTGTCGCAGGTGCCGATCTCGCTCAAGCTCATCGGGCGGCTGCTGTCGAAATACCCGGGCATCGTTGCCGGCGTGAAGGACTCCTCGGGCGACTGGTCGAACACCAAGGCGATGCTCGACGAGTTCGGCAAATCCGGCTTCGACGTGTTCGCCGGCAGCGAGGCGTTCCTGCTGGACAACCTGCGCCACGGCGGCGTGGGCTGCATCACCGCCACCGGCAACGTCAACCCGGGGCCGATCGACAACGTGTACCGCAACTGGCGCTCGGCGGACGCGGACCAGCTGCAGGCCGGCATCCGCGCGACGCGCAAGATCATGCAGAAGTACCCGATGATCCCGGCGCTCAAAGCGGTGGTCGCGCATTTCGGCAACGACCCGCAATGGCGCACCGTGCGCCCGCCGCTGGTGGAGCTGGAGAAGGAACAGGAAGCGGCCCTGATCCCGGAACTGAAGGGCGCCGGGTTCACCATGCCCGGACTCGCCGGCTAGCGTGCCGGCGGTCCTGGTCACCGGCGCGGGCCGCGGCATCGGGCGCGCCGCGGCGCAGGCATTCGCGCTGCTCGGCTGGAAGGTCTGGTCGCTCGACAAGGCGTTCCCAGGCGAGGTGGTGGGCGAGCGCGTGGACTACGACCTGCGCGAGCTGGCGGGGATCCCGCAGATGATTGGGAAACTGGGGACCATCGACACCCTGGTCAACAACGCCGGCGTCCTGTACTGCGATCCCTACGACGCGATTCCGGAAGCGCACGCCGCCGAGATCCTGACCGTCAACCTGCGCGCGCCGGTGGCGCTCATCGAGGCGGTTGCGCCGCAGATGCGCAAGCGCAAATCGGGGCGCATCGTCAGCGTCGGCTCGGTGGCCGCATTCACGGGACATCCCGACCTCTGGTACGGCGCCACCAAGGCGGCGCTGCTCAATATCACCAAGAGCTACGCCAGCCACCTCGGCAGGGACGGCATCCTGGTGAATGCCGTTGCGCCGGGACCGACGCTCACCGCCATGTACGAGCAGTTGCCGCAATCGCGGAAAGACGGCGTGATGCGCGCCGTGCACGCGGGGCGCCCGTGCACGCCGGAGGAGGTGGCGAAGGTGATCCTTTGGCTGGGGAGCGCGAGCCCGGATTACGTGTCGGGCGCTACGGTGGACGTGAACAGCGGCTCTTACCCGCGCTAGCGTTCAGTCCGTCGTGGCCCTCTCCCCCAACCCCCGCCTGCGCGACAAGATCGCCGTCGTCATCGGCGCCGGCCAGAGCCCGGGCGAAGGCATGGGCAATGGCCGCGCCACGGTGCTGCGCTTCGTGCAGGAAGGCGCCAGGGTGATGGCCGTGGACCGCGACCTCGCGTCGGCAAAGGAAACCGCGCAAATGGCCGAACGCGAAGGCGGCGAATGCATCGCCTTCGAAGCCGACGTGACCCGCGAAGCGACGCTCGGTGCCGCGATCGCGGCGGCGCACCAGCGCTGGGGCCGCATCGACATCCTGCACTACAACGTCGGCGTGAGCATCGCCGGCGGCGACGCGCCGCTGCTCGAGCTGACCGAGGAAGCGTTCGACCGCATCAGCGCCATCAACCTGCGCGGGGCGATCATGGCCTGCAAGCACGTGGTGCCGATCATGCGCGCGCAGCGCTCGGGCACGATCCTCATGATCTCCTCGCTCGCCGCGCTGGAGAAATACCCGTTCGTCGCCTACAAGGCGACCAAGGCGGCGATGATCGCCTTCACCCAGCAGGTGGCGATCCAGAACGCCGAGTACGGCATCCGCGCCAACGTCATCCTGCCCGGCCTGATGGATACGCCGATGGCGGTCGACACCCGCGCCCGCGAATGGAACCAAAGCCGGGCCGAGGT
>JAQBXT010000015.1 GCA_027624175.1 Pseudomonadota bacterium
GCGCCTGGGGTACGGCGCTCGCAGCGGTGCTGAGCGCGCGGCATGCAGTGACGCTGTGGGCGCGTGACGGGGCGCAGGCGGCGTCCATCGCACGCGAGCGCCGCAACCTTCGCTATCTCCCGGAGATTGAATTGCCGGCCCAGCTCGCCGTGAGCGCCCTCTGGCCTGAGGACGCGGATCTCTATCTGTGCGCCACGCCGGTTTCCGGCCTGCGCGCAATTGCGGCAAGGGCCGGGCGCCAGGTGCCCCTCGTATGGCTGTGCAAAGGGTTCGAAAGCGGAACGGGGCTCCTGCCGCACCAGATCGTCGCGCAGGTGCTCGGTGCGCGCGCTGCCTGCGGCGCGCTGTCCGGACCGTCTTTTGCGCTGGAAGTGGCGCGCGGACTGCCTTGCGCCCTGACGCTTGCATCTTCGAACGCCGCGTTTGCGCGCGCCGCCGCGAAGACCCTGCACGGCGGCCGGCTGCGCGTGTACTACAGCGCCGACCTTGCCGGCGTCGAGATCGGCGGTGCGGTGAAGAACGTGATGGCCATCGCCGTCGGCATCGCCGATGGGCTTGCCCTCGGGCAGAATGCGCGCGCCGCGCTGATTACCCGCGGACTGGCGGAGATCACGCGCCTGGGCGTCGCGCTGGGCGGAACGGCGCAGACCTTCATGGGCCTCGCGGGCGCGGGTGACCTGATACTGACGGCGACGGGCGACTTGTCGCGCAACCGTCGCGTTGGCATGGAACTGGCGCGCGGCCGGCCGCTGGCGGAAATTCTGCACCGCCTGGGGCACGTGGCCGAAGGCGTGCGTTCGGCGCGCGAAACCCTGCGCCGCGCGGCGCGCGAGCGCGTCGAGATGCCGATTACACAGGCGGTGTGCGCGGTGCTCGAGGGGCGTCTCGCGCCGCAGCAGGCAGTGGAGCGCCTGCTGGCGCGGGATCCGAAGGCGGAGACGCGCGTCAGCCGGCGCCGGAAAAGCCCAGCTGCCGCCAGGCCTCGTACACCACCACGGCGACGGCGTTCGAAAGGTTGAGACTGCGATTGCCCGGGCGCATGGGCACGCGCAGCAGCCGTTGCGCATCGAACTCCTCGAGCAGAGCCGGCGGCAGCCCGCTCGTTTCCGGCCCGAACACGAAGGCGTCACCCGCCGCGTAGCGCGCCTCGACGTAGTTCACCTTGCCGCGGGTGGACACCGCGAACAGGCGATGGCCACTGAGTACGCCGCGGCACGCGGCCCAGTCGCGATGCACCCGCACGTTCGCCATCTCGTGATAGTCGAGCCCCGCGCGCCGGAGCAGCCGGTCTTCGAGAGAGAAGCCGAGCGGCTCGACCAGGTGCAGACGGGCGCCCGTGTTGGCGGCGAGCCGGATCACGTTGCCCGCATTGGGCGGGATCTCCGGCCGGTAAAGCACCACGTCAAGCATCGGCCGGCGGGGCGGTACGCGCCACGACCCAGTTGACGACGCGCACGGCGCCCGCGCGCTTCAATGTCGCCGCGAGCTCCTCGAGCGTTGCGCCGGTGGTCATCACGTCGTCCAGCACGGCCACCTCGGCGCCGGCGAGGGGCTGCGTGCAGCGAAAGGCGCCGCGTACGTTGCGCGCGCGCTCCGCGTGCGGCAGGTCGATCTGCGGCGGCGTGTCGCGGCTGCGCTCGGCCATCGTCGGGGCGAGCTTGCAGCCGGTCGCCGCTGCCACGTGCCGGGCGATTTCGAGCGCCTGGTTGAAGCCGCGCTCGCGCAGCCGCGCCGCGGACAGAGGCACCGGCAGCAGATAGTCGACGCGCACGCCCTGGGGCAGTCGCGACACCAGCAGGCCCGCGAGCAGGGGGGCGAGCGCGAGCTCGCCGCGGAATTTCAGCGACTGCACCAGTACGTCGGCCGGAAACTCGTATGCCAGCGCGGCGATGGTGCCGTCGTAGGCAGGCGGCGCCGCAAGGCAGTGCCCGCAGACCGCACCCGACGGGGACGCGAGCGCGCAGGATGGGCAGCGCGGGGTGGGCAGGCGCGGCAGATCGGCGTCGCACTCCGCACACAACACGCCGTCGGCGACGCCGCGGCACAGGTAGCAGCTGCCGCCGAAAGCCAGGCTTGCAAGGCGCCGCGCGAGCTTGTCGAGCATCGCGAATATTGTGCGCTAGACTGCTTTCATGTGGACGGTAGCGCAGCTTGCGCGCGATCTGGCGGACGGAAAGACCACCAGCCGGGCGCTGGTGGAGCAGGCGCTTGCGCGCATCGCCGATCCCGCCGGGGAAGGCGCGCGCGCGTTTCTCAAGGTCTATGCGGACCAGGCGCGCGCGGAGGCGGAGCACTCCGACCGCCTGCGGCGCGCGGGAGTGGTGCGCTCGCCGGTCGAGGGCCTGCCGGTCTCGATCAAGGACCTGTACGACGTCGGCGGCGACGTGACGCGCGCGGGCTCGAAGCTGCTCGCGCATGCGCCCCCTGCGTCGGCGGACGCGCCGGCGGTTGCGAGACTGCGCGCGGCCGGCGCGGTGATCGTCGGGCGCACCAACATGGTGGAGTTCGCTTTCGGCACCACCGGACTGAACCCGCACTACGGCACGCCAAAGAATCCCTGGGATCGCAAGACCGGCCGGGTGCCGGGCGGATCCTCGTCGGGCGCCGCGGTGGCGCAGGCCGACGGCATGTGCGTGATGGCGCTGGGCAGCGATACGCGCGGCTCGATCCGCCAGCCAGCGGCGCTGTGCGGGGTCACGGGGTGGAAACCCACGCAGCGGCGCGTGCCGCGCGAAGGCACGTTTCCGCTGTCCTACACCCTGGATACGGTAGGCCCGCTCGCCAATTCGGTCGCTTGCTGTGCGGCCTACGATGCGGTCCTGTCGATGGAACCACGGGGTCCGCTGGCCGCATTGCCTGTAAAGGGGCTGCGCCTGCTGTTGCCGCGTTCCTCGGTCCTCGAGGACTTGGCCCCGGAGGTCGAGCGCGCGTTCGACGCGGCACTGAAGAAGCTCGCGGCGGCGGGCGCGGTGATCACCGAGGTTGCGGTGCCCGCATTCGATCGTCAGGCAGAGTATTTCAAGAGCGGCGGTTTCGCCGGCGCGGAAGCCTATGCCATCCACCGGCGCTGGCAGGCGCGGCTCGCCGAGTACGACCCGCGCATCGCCAAGCGCGTCCTGTTCGGCAAAGAAATCGGTGTCGCGGACTACATCGACCTCGGCCTGATGCGCGAGGAGTACATGCGCGCGGTCGGGGCGCTCGCCGCCCCCTATGACGCGATGCTGATGCCGACGACGCCCTGCATCGCGCCGCCGATCGCCGAGGTCGACGCCAGCGATGAGGCGTATTTCCGCTGGAACTTCCGCATCCTGCGCAACGTCGGCATCGTCAATTTCCTCGACGGCTGCGCGGTGTCGCTGCCTTGCCATGCGCCGGGAACCGCGCCTGTGGGCCTGAGCGTTTTCGGCGTTGCCCTGTCCGACCCCCGCGTGCTTGCCGCGGCCGCTGCCGTCGAAGAGGTCCTGCAGGCGCGTGGCTGACATCGACGCGCGCGCCGCGCGCCGTCGCTTTGACCGCGCGGCTGCGACCTACCGCAGCGCGTCGCGCATCGAGTCCGAAGTCGGGCTGCGCATGCTCGAGCGGCTGGACTACGTGCGTTTGACACCGGCGCGCATCCTCGACGCCGGGTCCGGCCCGGCGCCGCAGGCCGCCGCATTATGCAGGCGGTATCCGCGGGCGCGCATGGTGGCGCTCGATTTCTCCCTGCCCATGCTGGCGCGCGCGCGCGCTGCTGCGGGCTGGCTGGCGCGACTGAGAGGCGCGCGCCCGCTGGCAATCTGCGGCTCGCTGGAGCGCCTGCCGCTCGCCTCGGGCAGCGTGCAGCTGGTTTGGTCGAACATGGCCCTGCACTGGGCGGCGGACGCGCGCGCTGCGCTCGCCGAGTTCCAGCGCGTGCTCACGCCCGACGGCCTGCTGATGTTCAGCACACTCGGCCCGGACACGCTGAAGGAACTGCGCGCGGCGGCCGGGCCGGCACGCGTGCATCGATTCGCCGACATGCACGATCTGGGGGATGCCTTGGTGGCAGCCGGGTTCTCCGCCCCGGTCATGGACATGGAACAACTGACGCTTGCGTATGCCGGCGCGGGCGCGCTGCTGGCAGATCTGCGCGCGAGCGGGCAGACACTGGCACGCGCGGACCGGCCGCGCGGGCTTGCCGGCCGCGGCTTGCGTGCCGCGCTCGAGCGCTCGGGAAGCGTTGCCACCTACGAAGTGGTCTATGGTCACGCGTGGAAGGGCACGCCGCGCAAAACCGCCGACGGTCGCAGCATCGTGCAGGTGAGCAGGCTGCCGCGCTAGACTAAAATATGCTATTGTTCCGCCGCTTTTTCACCATGTACGCCGAGAGAATCGTGATCACACTGAAATTCGAAACCCTGCCGCGCGCCGCATTCGCCGCGGAGCCCGGCTGCAGCCTGCAAAGCTGATCGGGCAAGGGGCACCGATGCTGAACAGGCTGGGATTGGGCACCCTCGGGTTGGTTCTGTGCGGGCTGGCGACTGCCGCGGAGTGGAACCTGCAGCCGGCCGCCTCGAAGATGGGCGCGGACCTCCCTTGGCTGCACGAAGCGATCATGGTCCTGGTCATTGTGCTGTTGGTGGGCTCGTTCGGCGTCATGTTCTGGTCGTGCTACGCGCACCGCAGATCCGTCGGCCACAAGGCGGTCCAGTTCCATAAGAACGTCATGGTCGAGATCCTGTGGACGGTGATTCCGGCGATCATCCTGGCGCTCGTCGCCTGGCCGGTGGCGAAGGTAGTGATCGCGCAGAACGAAGTCGTTCTCAACGGCATGCCGAAGACCGCGATGCAACCGTTCAAGCAGAGCAACAACGTCGAGCTGGCCGCGGCAGTCAAGGGCCAGAGCACACCGCGATGAGCGCGACAGCTGACGCCAACGGCCACGACGATCACCCGGGCGCCCGTGGCGGCATCCTGCGCTGGATCACCACCGCCAGTTTCTTCGCCGGCTGCGCCGATATCGCCTGCGATTTACAGTTCAGTCAACTGGGGTCACCGCTATGGTCGTAGCAATCGTATTGGCTTTGTTAGTTGTCGGCTCCGTGGTGTTTCACCTGCTAAGCCCTTGGTATTTCACGCCGATCGCTTCCAACTGGGGAGCGATGGACGACACCATCAGCCTCACGTTCTGGGTCACGGGTATTGTCTTTATCGTCGTCAATTTGTTCATGGCCTATTGCGTCATCCGCTACCGTCAGCGCAAAGGGCAAACCGCGAAGTACGAGCCAGAGAACAACAAGCTGGAAGTGTGGCTGGTCGGGTTGACATCGGTGGGCGTGGCCGCCATGCTGGCCCCCGGCTTGTTTGTATGGGCGAATTTCGTCCACGTTCCGGACGACGCGGCGGTGATCGAGGTCGTGGGCAAGCAATGGACTTTCAGCTTTCGCTTGCCGGGGAAGGACGGGCGATTGGGTACCGTCGATTCCCGGTACATCAGCGATAAGAATCCGTTTGGCGTGAATCCCGACGATCCCAACGGACGCGATGACGTCTTGGCATCAGGCTCGGAGCTGCATCTCCCCGTCGGCAAGCCGGTCAAGCTGCTACTTCGCTCGATAGACGTCCTGCACAACTTCGCCGTACCGCAGTTCCGGGCCAAGATGGATCTGGTGCCGGGTTTGGTCACCTACATCTGGCTCACCCCCACCCGGACCGGGAAATTCGACATCCTCTGCAACGAACTATGCGGCGTCGGGCACTACGCCATGCGTGGCAAAGTCGTAGTGGAAGACGAGCCCGCGTATCAGGCATGGGTAAGCGGGAATCCGACCTTTGCGCAAACCTCGGCGCGGGCAACCGGCGATGTTGCCGCAGGCAAACAGTCCTATGCAGTGTGTGCGGGCTGCCATGGAATTCAAGCGGAGGGTAACCCTGCGCTGCATGCGCCTAAATTGAGCGGACTGGGGGACTGGTATCTCCAGAGGCAATTGAAGTACTACAAGCAAGGTGCCCGCGGGACGCACGACAAGGACGTATTTGGGAAAATGATGGCGCCGATGGCGGCGACGCTGGTTGATGACGCTGCCATCGACAATGTCAGCGCGTATATCAAGACGCTCCCGGATAGTCCCGCCCCGGCCACGGTGCAGGGCAATGCGAACAACGGGAAGCGGCTGTTCGTAACGACCTGTGGAACCTGTCACGGTCCTGCCGGGCGGGGCGTACAGTCGATGAATGCCCCCGGGCTGACGGGCATGAGCGACTGGTATATGGTCACTCAGTTGAAAAACTTCAAACAGGGCATACGCGGCGCCCATCCACAAGACATGTACGGAGCGCAGATGGCTTTGATGTCGAATACGCTGGTCACAGATCAGGCAATCAACGATCTCGTTGCCTACATCAATACCCTAAAATGACGCGCCGGCTCGATTAGCGAACAGGAGATTTCGATGGATTACGCAGCGCACGACGCATCGACGTTCGCCCCGCCTGCCGAAGTCGGGGAGATGGAGCTCTACCATGCGAAAACTTTCATCGGCAAGTACATCTGGAGCCAGGACGCCAAAGTAATCGCCATCCAGTACGCGATCACCGCGATCGGGATCGGCCTCGTGGCGCTGGTATTGTCGTGGATGATGCGGCTGCAGCTGGGTTTTCCGGACACCTTCAACTTCATCGACCCCAGCAACTACCTTCAGTCGGTCACCCTGCACGGCATGATCATGGTCATTTACCTGCTCACCGCGCTGTTTCTGGGCGGCTTCGGCAACTACCTGATCCCGCTGATGGTCGGCGCGCGCGACATGGTTTTCCCGTACGTCAACATGGTGAGCTACTGGGTCTATCTGGCCGCCGTATTGTTGCTGGTTGCGAGTTTCTTCGTGCCGGGCGGGCCCACGGGCGCCGGCTGGACGCTGTATCCGCCCCAGGCAATCCTCCAGGGCACGCCCGGGGCGACCTGGGGAATCATCCTGATGCTCGTTTCCCTGGCCTTGTTCATCATCGGCTTCACCATGGGCGGTTTGAACTATGTGGTGACGGTGTTGCAGGCACGCACGCGCGGCATGACGCTGATGCGGATGCCCTTGACGATCTGGGGCATCTTCATGGCCACGGTCCTCGCACTGCTGGCCTTTCCCGCCCTGTTCGTCAGCGCCATCATGATGCTGTTTGACCTGTTGCTGGGCACGAGTTTCTTCATGCCTGCCCTGGTCTCGATGGGACAGCAGGGGGAGCACACGGGAGGCAATCCGATCCTGTTTCAGCACCTGTTCTGGTTCTTCGGTCATCCCGAGGTCTACATCGTCGCCCTGCCGGCCTTCGGCATCGTCTCCGACCTGCTCAGTGTCCATGCGAGAAAAAACATCTTCGGCTATCGGATGATGGTGTGGGCGATCGTGGCCATCGGCGGACTCAGTTTCGTGGTGTGGGCGCATCACATGTACGTCAGCGGCATGAACCCGTACTTCGGTTTCTTTTTCGCCACCACCACGCTGATCATCGCGATCCCGACGGCCCTCAAGGTCTACAACTGGGTACTTACGCTGTGGCACGGGAACATCCATCTCACCGTCCCCATGCTGTTTGCCATCGGGTTCATCTTCGCGTTCATACACGGTGGGCTGACGGGCCTGTTCCTCGGCAACGTGACCGTGAGCGTGCCGCTTTCAGATACCATGTTCGTGGTCGCCCACTTTCATATGGTGATGGCCGTGGCGCCGATCATGGTGGTGTTCGGGGCGATCTACCACTGGTACCCCAAGATCACCGGTCGGATGCTGGACGATGCGATGGGCAAGTTCCACTTCTGGGCGACGTTCCTCGGAACGTATGCCATCTACCTGCCGATGCACTACCTGGGCTTTCTGGGCGTGCCGCGCCGGTACTTTGCAGTTGGCGGTACGGACTTCATCCCCGAATCGGCGCAGTCCCTGAACGCCGGCATCACCATCGCGGCCTTGATCGTGGGCGCCGTCCAGATGGTGTTCTTGTACAACCTGGTCTGGAGCTATTTCAAGGGCAAGCCTTCGGGTGGCAACCCCTGGAACGCCACCACGCTGGAGTGGCAAACGCCCGATACCCCGCCGACGCACGGCAATTTTGGCCCGACGCTGCCGGTGGTCTACCGCTGGGCGTATGACTACAGCGTGCCGGGCGCGGACCAGGACTTCATACCGCAAAACGTCCCGGCGGGAGAGGTCGCTCGATCCGGCAGTAAATCCTAGGCGACCAGGGATCCGACGACGTGAACATTTTTCAGGAACTGGCGGTAAAACCCTGGGCCGATGGCCAAAGCAAGGTCGACGACCTGCGCGCTGGACGCAGCAGTCCTCCGGCCGCAAGAAAGCTCGCCCTAAAGGTATTTCTTGCGGTGGTCGCGGTCCTGTTCACGCTTCTGGTGACCGCGTATGGCGGGCGCATGACGTACGAGGACTGGCGCCCGGCGCCTCAGGTAAGCCTGCTGTGGGCGAATACCCTGATGTTGATTTTGAGCAGTATCGCCATGCAATGGGCGCAGTACTCAGTTCGTCGCGGGAACATGGACGCCATGCGAGCCGGCCTGCTGGCGGGCGGGGCCTTCACCGTGGTTTTTCTGTTCGGGCAGGTGCTGGCCTGGCGGCAACTGGGTACGATGGTTTACTTTGAGGTAACGAATCCGGCGATCGCGTTCTTCTATCTGATCACGGGATTGCACGGGCTGCACCTGGTGGGCGGTCTGGTGGCCTGGGGCAGGACCGTCTCCAGAGTGTGGGGCGATGTTGACGTGGCGAAGGTCAGGCAGGGCGTGGAGTTGTGTACCGTTTACTGGCACTTCCTGCTGTTGGTTTGGTTGGTCCTATTCGGCCTGCTGTTTACGGGCAATAACTTGGACCTTTTGTTGAAGCTCTGTGGCATCAGGTAAAAAGGCCCAACGCACATGACTCAAGCTACGCCGACCCATACCGCAGCATCCGTCCCGCTGGTCGACGGGGTACAGGGCATCGTCGCCGACTGGTCGTCCGATCAGCGGGCGTTCAAGAATGTGCCCTGGGGGAAGGCCATGATGTGGATCTTCCTCCTCAGCGACACCTTCATCTTCAGTTCTTTTTTGATCTCGTACATGACGGTGCGCATGTCCGCCGTCGAGCCCTGGCCCAATGCGAGCGAAGTATTCGCGCTGACGCTCTTCGGCAAGAGCATTCCGCTCATCCTGATCGCCATCATGACCTTCGTCCTCATCAGCAGCAGCGGGACGATGGCCATGGCGGTCAAATTCGGCTATGAAAAAAACAGGAAGATGACCTTCATCTTGCTGCTGCTCACCGCGGCATTGGGCGCCACCTTCGTCGGCATGCAGGCCTTCGAGTGGACCAAGCTGATCCACGAGGGGGTGCGTCCCTGGGGCAACCCCATGGGTGCGGCCCAGTTTGGCTCGGCCTTTTTCATGATCACGGGTTTTCACGGCACGCACGTGTCGATCGGCGTGATTTTCCTGATCATCGTGGCGATCAAGGTCTATCGGGGTGACCTGGATAACGAGCGGCCAGGCTTTCTCACCGGGCGCAAGGGAAACTACGAGATGGTCGAAACCATGGGCCTGTACTGGCACTTCGTCGATCTGGTGTGGGTGTTCATCTTCGCAGTTTTCTATCTCTGGTAAGGCAAATCATGGCACACGCGCATGGACAAGCACACGACGCGCAAGGGCAGCAGCAAGCGCACGCCCAAGGGCAACAGCATCCAATCGGCATTTACCTAAAGATCTGGGGACTGTTGTTTGTTCTCAGCGCGGCGTCCTATGCGGTGGACTACTTCCACTTTCAGGGTTACCTCAGGTGGTTTCTGATCATCGTGTTCATGTTGTTGAAGGCAGGGCTGATCGTCGCCGTGTTCATGCACATGATGTGGGAACGGCTGGCCCTGATGTATGCCATTCTGGTGCCGACGCTGTTGTTGATGGTGCTGATGGGCATCGGGGCGCTTGAAGCGGATTACACCTTTTTTACCCGGACTGTCTATTTCGTGAAGGGATTGTTGTAGCGTCACTGGGCCGAACAGCAGAACGCTCATCTGTTTGCCGGACTCCGTTTCTTACTACAAGAACAGCCAATGACAAAAAAAAGCTACGCCATGCACGTGTCGATGATCGTCGGGACGACTGTAATATTGCTGCTGTTCATATTCATTCTTGTGGGCCACCACCGCGGCATGCCCGACCGGGCTCGAATGGATCGCGGCGCGCTGCTATCCTCCGCTACGAGTGTGGCCGAGCGCATCAAACCCGTCGGCCAGGTCAGTGTCCTTGCAGCGCAAACCAAGCCGGAGCCGGTGAAAAACACGGTGGCGCCGCCGCCCAGCCGCGACGGACAACAGGTTTACCAGGCCAGCTGCGTCGCCTGCCACGGTGGCGGCATTGCCGGCGCGCCGAAGGTGAATGACAAGGGCCAGTGGGCCAAGCGCATCGCCAAGGGTGTCGATACGCTCTACGCCAGCGCCGTCAATGGAGTACAGGGCAGCGCGGGAGTGATGCCGGCCAAAGGCGGGAACCCGGCGTTGAGCAACGCCGAGGTCAAGGCCGCCGTCGACTTCATGGTAGCGCGGTCGAAATAGGCGCCAGGAATCACGGCGCGCAGCATCTGTTCAAGTCGCGCTGCCCGCTTCGAGTTCGCGCACCACTTTGAAACGCCTGCTGATCGCCACCGCATCATCGGGTGACGTGAACCGCGCATGATATCGGGCTCGCGGATCCACCAGGTACACCGCCGCACTGTGATAAACGGGATAGCTTTCCATGCCGGGTGCAATCGCGACCTGGTACTCAGCGCCTAGTTGACCGGCCAGGTTTCCGATGTGCGCGTGGTCTCCCGTCACGCCGAGAAAATCCGCGCCAAAATATTTCACGTACTGCCTGAGCTTGCTGGCGGTGTCGCGATTCGGATCTACCGAGACAAACACGAACTGGATGTCCTCGGCGCCGGGCGCATGCCGGGCGATGTTGTCACGCACGCGCGCCAGTACCGCCAGGGTCGTCGGACAGATGTCCGGGCAATGCGTGAAGCCGAAAAAGAGAAAGGTCCATTTGCCCTTCAGGCGTGCAAGGTCAAACACACGGTGCTGGTCGTCGGTGAGCGCAAACGCCGCCAAGGGTTTCGGGTCAGGGAACAATGTCATCACCTGATCCGGCAGCAACATGGCGCGCGAATCGTGCTCCCGGTCCAGATCAGCGAGCCACACTGCAGCAAGCAGCGCGGCCAGTGCAAGGGTGGTTGCCATGAGACTAAATTTGAGGGAGAGCTTGTGCATTCTCGCCAGTACCGCTCGCAGGCAGAATTTTAGCGCCATCTGCGCTACGGCTTGCCTTGGAAAACTCGAAACCCACGTGATGCGCGAGCCCGGCGCCGCGCTGTTGTTGATCATCGTGGTGGTGATAAAATCCGCGGTGTTTCAGCGTCACGAAGTTTAGAGCCTCTCTATGTCCTCCAGCCTTGCAGGCCAGCCGTTCGCCGCGCGCTTGAGCCAGTTCACCCAGCTCGCCAAGCCGCGGGTGGTTTCACTCATCGTCTTCACGGCCGTGATCGGCATGTTCCTGGCGACGCCAGGCATGGTGCCGCTGCAAGTGCTGATCGCCGGTACGATCGGCATCGCGCTCACTGCGGGCGCGGCCGCGGCGGTGAACTGCCTGGTCGAGCAGAGGATCGACGCCGTGATGGCACGGACCCGCGCGCGTCCGCTCCCGCGCGGGCAGGTGACCCCGCTGCAGACACTGGTATTCGCCGGCGTGGTGGGCGGCATGGGGCTGTTCACTCTGCACCGCTGGGTCAACGAGCTCACGATGTGGCTCACGCTGGCTACTTTCGTCGGCTATGCCGTCGTCTACACGGTGATCCTCAAGCCGCTCACTCCGCAGAACATCGTGATCGGCGGCGCCTCGGGCGCCATGCCGCCGGTGCTGGGTTGGGCGGCAGTCACCGGCGAGGTGACGACGCAAGCCATGATCTTGTTCCTCATCATCTTCGCCTGGACGCCGCCGCATTTCTGGGCGCTGGCCTTGTATCGCACCGAGGACTACGCCAAGGCCGGGCTGCCGATGCTGCCGGTCACGCATGGCGCCCGCTATACGCGATTGCAGGTGCTGCTCTATACGCTGATCCTGTTCGGCGTGTCGCTGCTGCCGTTCGCCATCCGCATGAGCGGGTGGATCTACCTCGCCGCTGCACTGGCGCTGGGCGGCGTGTTCATCGCCTACGCGGTGCGCATCCACCTGGCGTATAGCGACGCGCTGGCGCGGCGCACCTTCCGCTATTCGATCGTCTACCTTGCCGCGCTGTTCGCGGCGCTGCTTGTTGACCACTATTTCCCGCTTTAGCTGCGCAGCGATCGCGGTCCTCGCACTGGGGGCCTGCGACGGCGGGCCGCCGAAGTTCAAGGGCACTGACATCACGGGCGTCGAGTACGGCCGGACCCTGGAGCTCATCGATCACCACGGCAAGCTGCGGCGGCTCGAGGACTTTCGCGGCAAGGCGGTGGTGCTGTTCTTCGGGTTCACCCACTGCCCCGATGTGTGTCCGACCACGCTAGCCGACGCTGCGCAGGCCCTCAGGCAGATCGGCGCTGATGCCGACCGGGTGCAGGTGCTGATGGTCACCGTGGACCCGGAGCGCGACTCGCTGGCCGCGCTTGCCAAGTACGTGCCGGCCTTCGATCCGCGGTTTCTGGGCCTGCGCGGCGATCTGGAGGCCACGCGGCTCGTGGCCAAGGAATTCAAGGTGTACTTCGAGAAGCGGGCGGGAAAAACCCCGCAGGACTACTCCATCGATCACAGCGCGCAAAGCTACGTGATCGATCCCCAGGGACGGCTGCGGCTGTTCTTGCGCCACGAGCGCATCGCCGAGGACCTCGGGCACGACCTGCGCGAGCTGTTGAAGTAAGACTTACGCCGCGGCGGGAGCAGGCAGGGCGCGCGGCGCGTCCTGCGCCTGCATTACCTGCTTCATTTTCTGCATCGCCTTTGATTCGATCTGCCGGATGCGCTCGGCCGAGACCTTGAACTCGGCCGCCAGCTCGTGCAGCGTGGCGCCGTCCTTCTCCTTCAGCCAGCGCGCTTCGACGATGCGCCGGCTGCGCGCGTCCAGGCTCTCAAGCGCGCGCCGCAGCGCGGCGGCGCCCAGTTGCTCGTCCTGCTGCGCCTGCAGCACGTGCGAGGGCTCGGCCTCCGGGTCTGCCGCGAGGTAGTGCACCGGTGCAGTCGCTTCCTCGTCAGTGTCTTGCGCCTCGAACGCGACGTCGCGCCCGGCAAGCCGCGTCTCCATCTCTACGACTTCCTCTGGCTTGACATTGAGCGTGGCGGCGACGTGCGCAATCTCGGCGGCGCCCAGCGGCGCGAGTCCCTTGCGCATCGAGCGCAGGTTGAAGAACAGCTTTCGCTGCGCCTTGGTAGTGGCGACCTTGATCAGGCGCCAGTTGCGTAGGACGTACTCATGGATCTCGGCCTTGACCCAGTGGATGGCAAAAGACACCAGGCGCACGCCGCGCGAGGGGTCGAATCGCTTCACTGCCTTCATCAGGCCGATATTGCCTTCCTGGATCAGATCGGCGTGTGGCAGGCCATAGCCCAGATAGCCGCGGGCCACAGCGACCACCAGGCGCAGGTGTGAAAGCACCAGTTTGCGTGCAGCCTCAACGTCCCCGTCCTCGCGGAAACGCAGCGCATACTCCTGCTCCTGTTCGGCGCTGAGCAGGGGAACGCGGTTGACCGACTGGATGTAGGTCTCCAGGCTGCCGGCAGCCAGCGGCAGGGGAATCGTCGTCGGCAGAGTTTGTGCGGATCGCATGGTCCAGCCTCCTGCGGGAAATTTTAGCACTCGTGCTATTGGAGTGCTAAGCGGACGAGAGGTTCCCCAATGCATACTCAAAATATATAATAGATAAGCGGCATTTAACGTAAGTATCTGCTTACTGATAGAAGGGCGCCGGCCCAACCTAGAAGGGCGGAGAACACGGCCAGGGCAAGCGCAGCGGTGCCTGAAAGGAAGGCGAGCTGGAAGCTCGATCCGTACGCCTGCGCCAGCTCCCGCACCCCTGGATTGAGAATGACGAGTGCCCCCCAGAGGATCCCCAGCGCGAGCACGCCGCCCGCAAGGCCCTGCAGCAACCCGAGGTAGAAAAACGGCCGGCGCACGAAGGCGTCGGTCGCGCCAAGCAGTTGGGACACCTCGATCTCGTCGCGCTGGGTGAGGATCTGCAGGCGGATGGTATTGAAGGTCACCGCCACCAGCCCGGCGGCAAGCAGCGCGGCAAGTGCCGCAAGCGCGAGGCGCCCGATTTTTGCCAGCGCCCCGAGGCGCTGCGCCCATGCCGAATCAACCTGCACTTGCGCCACGCCCGGCAGCGCGCGCAGTCTTGTGGCAAGCGCCTCCAGCGTGGCGGCATCGGACCCGGTGGTGGCGCGCAACACGAACGCGTCCGGCAGGGGATTGTGCTCCAGCGCCGCCACCACGTCGGCGAGGCCCTCGGCCTCGCGCAGCTCCTTGAGCGCCTCCTCGCGCGAGACAAAGCGCAACTGCGCGATACGCGCATCGGCGCGCAAGCGGAATTCGAGTTCGCCGCGCTTTGCGCCCGGCTTCAGGAACATCGACAGCTGGGGCTCGAAGCTGAAGCGCTGCGCCACGCCCTGCAGATTCGCGAGCAGCACGTAGCCCCCCGCGGGCAGGGACAGCGCAACACCGATCACCACGGCGTTGAGCAACGTCGCGGCGCGCTGCGCCGCTAATTTGCCCAGTGCGCGCGCGCAGGCGTCGCGATGCTGGCGCAACCAGGCAATCATGCAGCCAGCTTGCCTTCGGCCAGGCGCAGCACGCGCTTGCCGTAGCGCTCGATGAGCGTCTGGTCGTGCGTGGCGATCAGCAGGGTGACGCCGACCTGGTGAAAGGACACGAAAATGTCGATGATGTGTGCTGCGGATTGCGCGTCGAGGTTGGCGGTCGGCTCGTCGGCGACCAGGATCGCCGGCCGGTTGACCACGGCGCGCGCGATAGCCAGGCGCTGCTGCTCGCCTCCCGAGAGCTGCACCGGATTGGCACGCTCGCGGGCGAGCAGGCCGACCTTGTCGAGGGCGGCGCGGACCCGCCGTGCCGCCTCGCGGGGTCGCTGGCCGCTGAAGGAGAGCGGCAGCATGACGTTGTCGTAGACCGAGCGGTCGAACAGCAGCTTCTGGTCCTGGAACACCAGGCCCAGGTTGCGCCGCAGGTACGGTACCGCGGAGCGTTTGAGCGCGCCGATATTCTGGCCGTTGACAACCACGCTGCCGGAGGTCGGCCGCTCGATCGCCGGGATCAGCTTGAGCAGCGTGGACTTGCCCGCGCCGGAGTGCCCGGTGAGGAAGGCGAACTCGCCCGATTCGAGCGCGAACGACACGCCGCGCAGCGCGTCCTGGCCGCCCGGATAGCGCTTGGAAACAGCGGAAAAGTTAATCAAGCAGCGCCTCGGCGAATTCGGCCGCGGAGAACGGCCTGAGGTCGTCAATGCCCTCGCCGACCCCGATGAACAGGAGCGGCACCGGGTGCGCGCGCGCGATCGCGCACACCACCCCGCCCTTGGCGGTGCCGTCGAGTTTGGTCAGCACCAGCCCGGTGAGGCCGAGCGCCTCATCGAAGGCCTTGACCTGCGCGAGCGCGTTTTGCCCCGTGTTCGCGTCGAGCACCAGCAGAACTTCATGCGGTGCGCCCGGCAGCGCCTTGGCCAGCACGCGCTTCACCTTCTTGATCTCTTCCATCAGGTGCAGTTGCGTCGTCAGACGCCCGGCAGTGTCGGCGATCATCACGTCGATGCCGCGCGCGCGTGCCGCGGCCGCCGCGTCGTACACCACCGCCGCCGCGTCGCCGGAATTCTGCGCGATCACGGCAACGCCGTTGCGTGCCCCCCAGGCGGCGAGCTGCTCGCGCGCCGCCGCGCGGAAAGTGTCGCCGGCGGCGAGCAGCACGCTGCGGCCCTGGCCTTGGAACCATTTCGCCAGCTTGCCAATGGAAGTGGTTTTACCCGACCCATTGACGCCGGCGATCATGACCACCAGGGGTTTGGCGCGGCCCGAGTCTAGCGGCCGTTCCAGCGGTGCGAGCAGCGCGCACAACCCCTCCTGCAGCGCGCGCTTGAGGGCAGGCGGTTGCGTGATCTGCTCCTTGCGCGCGCGTGTACGCAAGCCTTCCAGCAATACGCGAGTCGCCTCGACGCCGCAGTCGGCCTGCAGCAGGGCGGTTTCCAACTCTGCAAACAGGGCCTCGTCCACGACGGCGCGGCCGAACAGCGCGCCCAGCCCGCCGCCGAGCGCGGCACGCGTGCGCGCAAGTCCGTTCCTGAGGCGCGCCGCCCACGAAGTCGCTGCTAACATCGTGCGATGGATTCTAGCAAGGGCTTCCCGCGAGGCCGCGTGCGCATCGTCGGCGGCGAGTGGCGCAGCCGCCTGATCGATGTGCCGGCATGCCCCGGACTGCGGCCCACGCCGGATCGCGTGCGCGAGACTTTGTTCAATTGGCTCGGGCAGCGGATCGACGGTCGCGCCTGCCTGGACCTGTACGCCGGCAGCGGAGCGCTGGGCTTCGAGGCGGCGTCGCGCGGCGCGGCACGCGTGGTGATGGTGGAAAACGACCGGGCGGCGCTGGCGGCGCTGCGGCGCAGCTGCGAACGGCTCATGGCGCAGCGCGTAGCGATCGAGCCCGGCGATGCGCTCGAGTATGTGCAGCGCGCCGGCGAGCGTTTCGACCTGGTGTTCCTCGACCCGCCGTTCAGGCAGAATGCCCTGCCGGCGCTGCTCGGGAAACTTCCGCTGCGCCTCGCGAAGGGCGCGCAGGTCTACCTGGAAGCGGCGCGGCCCGTCGAGACCGCAGAGCCGTGGCGCGAATTGAAGCGCGCACGCGCGGGGCAGGTCAGCTATCAACTGCTTGCATGGGAGCCAGCATGATCCGAGCCGTGTACCCGGGCACTTTCGATCCGCTGACGCGTGGCCACGAGGACCTCGTGCGACGCGCGGCGAAGCTGTTCGACACGCTGATTCTGGGCGTTGCCGACAGCACGGCCAAGCGCACATTCTTCACCAATCAGGAGCGTGTCGCAATGGCGCGCGAAGTGCTCGGTGATCTCAAGAACGTGCAGGTGGTCGGCTTCAGTGGCCTGCTGATTGAATTCGTCCGGCAGCACGGCGCACAGGTGGCGCTGCGCGGACTGCGCGCGGTGTCCGACTTCGAGTACGAGTTCCAGCTCGCCGGCATGAACCGCAGCCTGTACCCGGATTTCGAAACCATGTTCCTGACCCCCTCCGAGCAGCACATGTTCATCTCCGCGACCCTGGTGCGCGAGATCGCGATGCTCGGCGGCGACGTCACCAAGTTCGTGCACCCCGCAGTCGGCGCCCGCCTCGCGGCCAAGGTCAAATCGCTGGGCAAGGCCTGAGGCTTCAGCGCTGGCAGGCGGGACAGTAGTAGGTCGAGCGCTGCCCCTGCACGATGCGCCGCACCGATGTGCCGCAGCGCCGGCATGGCTTGCCTTCGCGGCCGTAAACCAGGCTGCGATGCTGGAAGCAACCGTAGGCGCCGTCGCTGCCGACAAAATCGCGCAGCGACGAACCGCCCGCGCGGATCGCAGCGCGCAGCGTGTTCTTGACCGCGCGCACCAAACGCGCGCAGCGCTCGGGCGTCAGGCGCCGCGCCGCCAGGCGCGGGTTGATGCGCGCGCGGAACAGGCTTTCGCTGGCGTAGATGTTGCCGACGCCGACGATGTGCCGGCTGTCCATCAGAAAACCCTTGATCGAGGCGCGACGCGCGCGCGTCAGCGCGTACAGGCGCGGTCCGTGGAGCGCGCGCGACAGGGGTTCGATGCCCAGACGGCTCAGCAGCGGGTGCGGAGGTGCGTCCGCGGCGGACCACAACACCGCCCCGAAGCGCCGCGGATCGTGCAATCGCAGCATGCGATCGCCGCACACCAGGTCGAAGTGATCGTGCTTCCCCGCTGCGGTATGCACCGGCAGCACGCGCAGGCTGCCACTCATGCCCAGATGCAGGATCAGATGGCCATTGCCGCAATCGAGCAGCAGGTACTTCGCGCGCCGCGCCACTGAACGCACGGTGCGGCCGGCGAGGCCGCGCACCGCCGCGGGTATTGGCCAGCGCAAACGCGGCTCGCGCACCGCGATTGCCGAAATGCGGCGACCGGCAAGTTCGCGTGATATGCCGCGTCGCGTGACTTCAACTTCCGGCAGCTCGGGCATCGGCCTGGGTTGCTTGTGCGGGGCACCAAATATACCTACACTGCGCGCGTCATGTCCGTAGCTATCCGCATGCCCGCGCTAGCAGTTGCGCTGCTGCTCGCCGGCGGCTGCGCGCTGGCGCAGATCGGCGCCGACACCGCGGAGGCCACGGACGAGGAAGAGGCACCGCGGGCCGCAGGGCAGCCGCAGCCGAATCTGCCAGCGCAGGAGTTGTCCGAAGCGCTGCTCTATGAATTGCTGGTGGCTGAGATCGCGCTGCAACGCGGCGACGCAGCGCTGGCCGCAAAGACCTACACCGAGTTGGCCAGGAGCACCCGCGACCCGCGCGTCGCGCGCCGGGCGGTCGAGGTGGCGAACACCGCGCGCGCACCGGAACTCGCACTGGAAGCCGCACGCGCCTGGCACGAAACCGACCCCGGTTCGCTGCAGGCGTTGCAGACGCTGGCGGCGCTGTTGGTCCGCGCGCGGCGGGTGGACGAGGCCGAGCCGTTCCTGGCAAAGTTGCTGGCGAGCGACGGCGCGGCCGCCGCCAATGGCTTCATGCAGCTGGGGCGCCTGCTGGATTTCAATCCGGACAAGCAGGCCAACCTGCGGCTGGTGCGCGCACTGGCGGCGAATTATCCCGAGCTGGCGCAGGCGCACCTGGCGCAGGCGCAGGCGGCGCTGGCGGCGAATGAAGATGTTGCGGCGCTTGCCGAGGCGCGCCGCGCCGCACAACTGCGACCCGACTGGGAGGCCGCGGTGATGTTCGAGGCGCAGGTCCTGCAGCGCCAGTCGCCGGCGCTGGCGGGCGCTGCGCTCGCGTCGTTCCTCGAGAAGTATCCGAAATCGCGTGAGGCGCGGCTCGGTTACGCACGGCTGCTGGCAGGCGAGAAAAAGTTTGCCGAGGCACGCGCGCAATTCGAAAAACTGCTGGCCGTGTTTCCGAACAACGGCGACGTGCTGTACGCGGTAGGCCTGCTGGCGCTGCAGCTCAAGGATTACGCCACCGCCGAGACAAGCCTGAAGCGGCTGCTCGACTCCGGATTTCGCGATCCGAACGGCGTGCGTTTCACGCTCGGGCAGGCTGCGGAGGAGCAAAAGCACTGGGACGACGCCATCGGCTGGTATCAGAGCATCCAGCGCGGGGATCAATTCCTGCTGGCGCGCATGCGCATCGCCGGCGTGATGGCCAGGCAGGGCAAGCTGAGTGAGGCGCGCGCGTACCTGCGCGCGCAGAACGCGGACGGCGAGCAGCAGATCCAGCTGCTGATCGCCGAGGCGCAGCTGCTGCGCGAGGCCGATCAGAACAAGGTCGCTTTCGAGCTGCTGGGCAAGGCGCTCGAAGCGCAGCCCGAGCAGCCGGAACTGCTGTACGACCACGCCCTGACTGCGGAGAAGCTGGAGCGCTTCGAGATCCTGGAGAGCAATCTGCGCAAGCTGATTCAGATCAAGCCCGACCACGCGCACGCCTACAACGCGCTCGGCTATTCGTTCGCCGAACGCAACCTGCGCCTGCCCGAGGCACGCACGCTCGTCGAGCGCGCGCTGGAGCTGTCGCCCGAGGACTACTACATCATCGACAGCCTGGGCTGGGTGCTGTTCCGCATGGGCGACCTGCAAGGTGCCGCGGCACAGTTGCGGCGCGCCTACCATGGCCGGCCCGACGGCGAGATCGGCGCGCACCTGGGCGAAGTACTGTGGATGCTGGGCCAGCGCGCCGAGGCCGAGCGCATTTGGCAGGAGGCGCTCAAGAACCACCCCGAGAACGACACCCTGCAAAAGACCGTCAAGCGCCTGCGCCGCTGAGCTCCGCGCATGCACACCCTGACGCGCGTCCTGGCCACGGTGATGGCGCTGCTCGCAGGCTGCGCGGAATTGCCGCTCTCGCCCACCGGCGAGTTCGAATTCGAACTGAAGGGGCGCTTTGCGGCACGCTACCGCGACGAGGCGGCTTCGGGCAGCCTGTCCTGGCGCCACCGCGCGTCGACCGACGAGATGCTGTTGAGTTCGCCCTTCGGGCAGGGCTTGGCACGCGTGTTGCGCGAGGGCGAGACCGTCACGCTGATCGCAGGCGACAGCAAGCGCTATGCGGCGGCCGACGCCGAGACGCTGACCGAGCAGGTGCTGGGTTTTCGCGTGCCGTTGCGCGGGCTCGCCGACTGGGTGCGCGCGCGGCCCTCGAGTGACGCGCCGTCGGAGGCGCAATACGCGCAGGACGGCCGCCTGCTGGTGCTCGAGCAGCAAGGCTGGCGCATCGAGTATGGCGGGTACGGGGGCGGGCGCCCGACCCGTCTCAAGCTGAACTACCCGGGACTTGAGCTGCGGCTCGCCATCGACGAGTGGAAATGAACTGGTTTCCCGCCCCCGGGAAACTGAACCTGTTCCTGCATGTGCTGGGACGCCGCGCCGACGGCTACCACTTGCTGCAGACGGTGTTCAGGCTGATCGATCGCCAGGACCGCGTCGGCATCGCCGTGCGCCGCGACGGCAGGATCCTGCGCCACGACCCGCTGCCGGGCCTGCCGGTCGAACATGACCTTTGCGTGCGCGCGGCCTTGCTGCTGCAGGCGCATGCCAAGGTGCCTCTGGGCGCGGATCTTGCGCTCGACAAGCATCTGCCGGTGGGCGGCGGGCTGGGCGGAGGTTCGTCCGACGCGGCAACCACGCTCATCGTCTTGAACCGGTTGTGGCGCGCCGGGCTGGCGCGGGCGGACTTGCAGGCGCTCGCGGCGGGGCTCGGGGCCGATGTGCCGTTCTTCGTCTTCGGCGAGAACGCGTTGGGCGAGGGCATCGGCGAGCGCCTTTGCGCGCTCCGGTTGCCCGATGCGTGGTATGTAGTGCTGGTCCCGCCCGTCGCGCTGTCCACGCAGGAGGTTTTCAGCGATAACGCATTGACACGTAATACGAAACCACTCAAACTACCGCCCTTTTTCGCTGGCTTGGGAACAAACGATCTTGAGCCGGTGGCGCTCAGGCGCCGCCCGGAAATCGCGGTGCACCTGCAGTGGCTGCGCAAGCGCCGCCCGCAGGCGCGCATGACGGGGTCGGGGGCTTGCGTGTTCGCTGAGTTTGCAACGGAAGCAGAGGCGCGCGCGGTGCTGGGCGAATTGCCCGCCACGATGAACGGATTCGTCACGCAGGGGCTGCATAGCCATCCGCTGCGCGAATTTTGATCGCATGGAAATGATCCATTGGGGAGTCGCCAAGTTGGTTAAGGCAGCGGATTTTGATTCCGCCATTCGAGGGTTCGAATCCTTCCTCCCCAGCCATTTGACGGCCGGGGAGTGATGCCGTGAACAAGCTCGCAAACTCCCCGGCATCTGCGATGGACCGATTGATGGTGTTCGCCGGCAATGCCACGCCGCGCCTCGCGCAGGAAGTGGCAAAGCACCTCAACCTGTCGCTGGGGCGTGCGGTGGTCGGCAAGTTCTCCGATGGCGAGGTGATGATCGAGATCATGGAGAACGTGCGCGGCAAGGACGTATTCGTGCTGCAGTCGACTTGCGCGCCGACCAACGACAACCTGATGGAGTTGCTGGTGATGGTCGACGCGCTGAAGCGCTCCTCGGCCGCTCGCGTCACCGCTGCCATTCCCTACTTCGGTTATGCGCGCCAGGACCGGCGCCCGCGCTCGGCGCGTGTCGCCATCAGCGCCAAGGTGGTGGCCAACATGCTGACTTCGGTGGGGGTAGCGCGCGTGCTGACGATGGATCTGCACGCCGACCAGATTCAGGGTTTTTTCGACATGCCGGTGGACAACGTCTACGCGGCGCCGGTGCTGCTCGGGGACGTCTGGAAGAAGCGCTACGAGAACCTGATCGTGGTATCGCCCGATGTCGGCGGCGTGGTGCGCGCCAGGGCCCTCGCCAAGCGGCTGGAGTCGGACCTGGCGATCATCGACAAGCGGCGCCCGCGTGCCAATGTGTCCGAGGTGATGAACGTCATCGGCGAAGTGCAGGGCCGCACCTGCGTGATCATGGATGACATGGTGGATACCGCGGGCACGCTGGTAAAAGCCGCACAGGTGTTGAAGCAGGAAGGCGCCACCAAAGTGGTGGCGTACTGCACGCACGCGGTGCTGTCGGGCGCGGCGGTGGAGCGTATCGCCGGCTCCGACCTGGACGAGCTGGTGGTCACCGATACCATTCCGCTGCGCGACGACGCGCGCGCCTGCAGCAAGATCCGCCAATTGACGGTATCGGGCCTGCTGGCGGAAACCATACTGAGGATTTTCAACGAGGACTCGGTGAGTTCTCTGTTCATCGAGTAGTTTTTACCAACCCCGCCTGTGCCAGGTCGCGGGCCCGGCGGAACGACGAGGAGCAGTGCATGAAATTCGAAATCAGCGCAAACCAGCGCAAGGCGCAAGGCACGGGCGCGAGCCGCCGCCTGCGCCGCTCGGGCAAGGTGCCGGGCATCGTGTACGGCGGTGCACAGGGCGCGGTCAACATCGAAGTTGACCACAAGGAGATCTACCGCAACCTGACGAACGAGAAGTTTCACGCCTCGATCCTGACGCTGAAGCTCGGCGACGGCACCGAGCAGGTGCTGTTGCGCGCCTTCAACATGCATCCGTACAAGGCCGAAGTGCAGCACATTGACTTCCAGCGCGTGTCCAAGGACAAGAAGATCCACATGAAAGTACCGCTGCACTTTGTCAACGCCGAGAAGTCCCCCGGCGTGAAGGAGCAGATGGGCGTGGTTACCCACGTGCTGAACGACATTGACGTCACCTGCTTCCCCGACGACCTGCCCGAGTACATCGAGGTGGACCTGATCAATCTGTCGGTCGGAAAATCGGTGCACGCCAGGGACCTGGTGTTGCCCGCGGGCGTCGAATCGACGCTGCACAAAGGCGAGAATCCGGTGGTGGCGACCTGCATCCTACCGGCGCTGGTCGTCGAGGAAGAAGCGGTGAGCGCCGAAGCAGTGCCGGCGGCGGGCGACGTGCCTGCCACCGCGCAGGCCGCTCCCGAGAAGGTGGGCGATGCTGCGGCGCCTGCGGTGGCGGGCGACAAGGCCAAGGCGGGCGACAAGGGCGCGGACAAACCGGCCGACAAGGCCGACAAAAAAGACAAGAAGTAACCCCTGTCCAAGATCCGTCTCATCGCCGGCCTGGGCAATCCGGGCAAAGAGTACGAGCGTACCCGGCACAACGCCGGGTTCTGGCTGATAGAGCGCCTTGCCCTGGCACGCGGCATGGTGCTGAAAAAGGACAATCACTATCAGGCGCTCGTGGCGCGCGATGCCGGCCTGTGGTTGGTGATGCCGCAGACGTTCATGAACGCCTCGGGGCGTGCTGTGCAGATGCTCGCCGGCTTCTTCAAGATTCCGGCCGAAGAAATCCTGGTGGTGCATGACGAACTGGATTTCCCGGCGGGCACCGCGCGCATCAAGCAGGGCGGCGGCATCTCCGGCCACAATGGCCTGCGCGACATCTCGCAGCGCCTTGGCTCGCATGACTACTGGCGGCTGCGCCTGGGCGTGGGCCGGCCAGCCGACAAGGACTCGGGGGCAGACTACGTGCTCGAGAAGCCGCCCGCCGAGGAGCGCGCTGCCACCGATGGCGCGATTGCGCGTTGCCTGGAGAGCATGCCGTTGATCCTGGCAGGCGACATGCAGGCGGCGATGCTCAAGCTGCACAGCCAAGACCAACCCATCGTACCAACGCCGGAATCGAAAAAGCCGGAAACCAGGAAAGCGGAAGCGAAGAAAGCGGAGTCCAAGCCGCAAGCGAAGTCGACGCCCGAAGAGAAAAAGGAGGGCGGGCTGAAGGGATTCTTCAAGGGCCTTACGGGCTCGAAAAAATGAGCCTCAAGTGCGGCATCGTGGGCCTGCCGAACGTCGGCAAGTCCACGCTCTTCAATGCGCTTACCAAGGCGGCGATCGCCGCCGAAAACTACCCCTTCTGCACCATCGAGCCGAATGTCGGCATCGTCGCGGTACCCGATCCGCGCCTCGCCAGGATCGCGACGATCGCCAAGCCCCAGAAGGTGATTCCGGCGGCGGTGGAGTTTGTCGACATCGCCGGGCTGGTGGCGGGCGCCTCCAAGGGAGAGGGCCTGGGCAACAAATTCCTCGCCAACATCCGCGAGACCGATGCCATCGCGCACGTGGTGCGCTGCTTCGAGGATCCGAACGTGGTCCACGTGGCCGACAGGATCGATCCTGTGTCCGACATCGAGACCATCAACACCGAACTCGCGCTTGCCGACCTCGAGACGGTGAGCAAACAGTTGTCGAGAAACAGCAAGATGGCCAAGAGCGGCGGCGACAAGGAAGCACAACGTCTGGTGACGGTGCTGGAGAAGGCGGAAGCTGCGCTGGACCAGGGGCGCCCGGCACGTTCGGTAGGCTGGTCGAAAGAGGAACTGGCGGTGCTGAAACCGCTGTTCCTCCTCACCATGAAGCCGACGCTCTACGTCGCCAACGTCGCCGAGCACGGCTTCAAGGACAGCCCGCACCTCGCCCAGGTCGAGGCGCTGGCGCAGCGGGAGGGCGCGCAGGTGGTCGCGATCTGTGCGGCGCTGGAAGCGCAGATCGCCGACATGAACGATGAGGACCAGAAGCTGTTTCTCGCCGACATGGGGATGACCGAGCCGGGGCTGGACCGCGTGATCCGCGCCGGCTACGCGCTGCTGAGCCTGGAGACCTTCTTTACCGCGGGACCGAAGGAAGCGCGCGCCTGGCAGCTGCACGTCGGCCAGACCGCGCCGCAGGCCGCCGCCGCCATCCACACCGATTTCGAGCGCGGCTTCATCCGCGCCGAGGTGATTTCCTGCGAGGACTACATCGCCTGCGGCGGCGAGCAGGGCGCCAAGGAAGCCGGCAAGATGCGGCTGGAAGGCAAGGACTATGTTGTGCGCGACGGCGACGTCATCTACTTCCGCTTCAACGTGTGAAACCCGGGTTTGGCACAGCGCTCGCCGCCGATGTCCCCCAGCTCGTCGAGCTGCTGGGGATTCTGTTCACGCAAGAAGTCGAGCTCGCCCCCAATCCCGAAAAGCAGCGCCGCGCGCTGGAAATCATCCTCGCGGATTCGTCCCGCGCCCGCATCTATGTTGCGCGTGACGGCGAAGTGATCGTTGCCATGGCGGCGCTGCATTTCACCACCAGCACCGCCGAGGGCGGCAAGGTGGCGTGGTTCGAAGACTGTGTCGTGCGGCCGGAATACCGCAGCAAGGGCGTAGGCAAGGCGCTGCTCGAGCACGTCGTGGCGCAGGCGCGCGCCGCGGGCGCCCTGCGCGTGATGTTGCTGACCGACGGGAACAACGAGCGTGCGCAGGTGCTCTACCGCCAGGCCGGCTTTAGCGACTCCTCGATGCTGGCGATGCGCCTGAAGCTGCGCTAGCGCTACACCCCGCCCATGCAGATGTATTTCACCTCGACGAATTCCTCGCAGCCGTACTTCGAGCCTTCGCGCCCGAGACCGGACTGCTTCACGCCGCCGAAGGGCGCGACCTCGGTGGTGATGAGACCGCTGTTCACGCCCACCATGCCGTACTCGAGCGCTTCCGCCACGCGCCACACGCGGCCGATGTCGCGGCTGTAGAAGTAGGCGGCCAGGCCGTACTCGGTGCGGTTGGCGAGCTCGATCACCTCGGCGTCGGTCTTGAAGCGAAACAGCGGCGCCACCGGGCCGAAGGTTTCTTCGCGGAAAATCTTCATCGTCGGCTTGACGCCGGTGAGCACCGTCGGCTCGTAGTAGGTACGCGCCAGCGCATGCCGCTTGGCGCCGGTGAGTGCTTTCGCACCGCCTGCCAGGGCGTCGGCGACATGCTCCTCGACTTTCGCCAGCGCGTTCGCGTCGATCAGCGGGCCCTGCGTCACGCCGGCCTCGGTGCCGGCGCCGACTTTGAGTTCCTTCACTTTCTGCGCGAGCTTGGCGGCGAATGTGTCGTACACGCCGTCCTGCACGAACAGGCGGTTGGCGCAGACGCAGGTCTGGCCGGTGTTACGGTACTTCGAGACCATGGCGCCCTCGACCGCCGCGTCCAGGTCCGCGTCGTCGAACACGATGAACGGCGCATTGCCGCCGAGCTCGAGCGAAATCTTCTTCACCGTGGGTGCGGCCTGCTTCATCAGCAGGCGCCCGACCTCGGTCGAACCGGTAAAGGAGATCTTGCGCACCGTCGCGTTGGCGCACAACTCGCCGCCAATCGCCGGTGCGTCGCCGGTGAGGATGTTCAGCACGCCTTTCGGGAAGCCGGCGCGCTCGGCGAGCTCGGCAAGCGCGAGCGCGGAATAGGGCGTCTGCTCGGCGGGCTTGAGGATCACGGTGCAGCCCGCGGCGAGCGCGGGGGCGACCTTGCGCGTGATCATCGAATGCGGAAAATTCCACGGTGTGATCGCCGCGCACACCCCGACGGGCTGCTTGATCACCAGGATCCTGCGATCGGCCCAGGGCGTGGGAATCGTGTCGCCATAGATGCGTTTGCCTTCCTCCGCGAACCACTCCACGTAGGCGGCGCCGATGGTGATCTCGCCCTTCGATTCGGCAAGCGGCTTGCCTTGCTCGCTGGTGAGGATCAACGCCAGGTCCTCCAGGTTGGCGAGGATCAGGTCGTTCCACTTGCGCAGGATCGCCGCGCGGTCCTTGCCGGTTTTCGCACGCCAGGCCGGAAGCGCTGCGTCCGCGGCGGCAATGGCGCGGCGGGTTTCCTCGGCGCCCATGTCGGGCACTGTGCCGAGCTGCATGCCGGTGGCGGGGTTGTGCACCGGGAAGCTCTTGGCGGCGCCCTGCCAGGCGCCGTCCAGATAGCACTGCTCGCGGAACAGCTTGGGGTCCTTCAAGGGAAGCGCCGGCAGCCCGGCGCGGGATGGAGCGTTCATGGGAGTCCTCCTCGGGATAACCGGGAATTCTAAACCTGACTTACAACGTTCCGGGAAACGCGCCGCCGTCCAGCACCAGGTTCTGCCCGGTGATGTAGCCCGCGTGCACGCTGGCGAGGAAGGCGCAGGCGGCGCCGAACTCCTCGATGGTGCCGAATCGTTTGGCTGGGTTCGCCTCGGCGCGCACCTTCGCCAGCTCGGCGGCGGTCTTGCCGAGTTTCTTGGCGTTGAACTCCATGTTGCCGCGCAGCCGGTCGGTGTCGAACGGCCCTGGCAGCAGCGCGTTGATGGTGACATTGTGCTGCACGGTCTGGCGCGAAAGTCCGGCGATGAAGCCCGTCAGGCCGGTGCGCGCGCCGTTCGACAGGCCCAGTTCCGGAATCGGCATGCGCACCGCGGCGGAGGTGATGTTGACGACGCGGCCGAACTTGCGCGCGATCATGCCGTCCACCGTCGCCTTGATGAGCTCGATCGGCGTGAGCATGTTGGCGTCGATCGCCTTGATCCAGTCCTCGCGCGACCAGTTGCGGAAATCCCCGGGCGGCGGGCCGCCGGCGTTGTTGACGAGGATGTCCGGGTTCGGGCAGGCGGCAAGCGCCTGCGCGCGGCCTTCGGCGGTGGTGATGTCGCCGGCCACCGCCACCACCCTGGCGCCGGTCGCTTTGCGGATTTCCTCCGCGGTCGCCTCGAGGGCTTCCTTGCCGCGCGCGGTGATGACCAGATTCACGCCCTCGCGCGCCAGCGCCAGTGCGCAGCCCTTGCCGAGGCCCTTCGACGCCGCGCAGACCAGCGCGTTCTTGCCCTTGATTCCCAGATCCATGACATTCACCCTTTCTTGAGCGTAACCAGCAATACTCCCATGATCACCAGCGAGCCGCCGAGGAGCTGGGTCGGTGTGAGCGTGCCCTCGAGCAGCACGAAATCCGCTAGCACGGTGGTCACCGGTCCAAGCGCGCCGATGAGCGCGAAATGATTGGCGCCGATGCGTTTCAGCGATTCTGCCACCAGGAACACCGGCAGCACCGTGCACACCGTCGACAGAAGAATCGCATACAGCCACACGATCCGGGGGAGCTCCAGCGCCGCCGGGCTCTCCAGCAGGGCGAATTGCGCCACGGCGGGCAGGGTCGAGATCATCATCGTGTAGGCGGTGAAGCGCATCGAACCGATGCGCTTGATCAGCTGGCTTCCAGTGACCAGGTACACCGCGTAGCACATGGCGGAGCCGAAAATGAGCGCCGCGCCGAGCAGGAACAGCCGGTGCTCGGGTGTTGCGCCGAGGCGCTGCGAAAGCACCAGTGCAATCCCTGCGTAGGTCAGGCCGAGCGAAAACAGTTCGCGCTGCGTGGGCCGCCTGGCGAGGAACAGCGCCGACAGGATCACCACCAGCGTCGGATAGAGGAACATGATCAGGCGCCCGAGGCCCGCTGGCACGTACTGCAGGCCGACGAAATCGAGCAGGCTCGCGAGGTAGTAGCCGAGGAAGCCCAGGCCGACGATGCCCGCCCAGTCGCGGCGCGCGATCGGCGGCTCGTGCCTCATCCACCACGCTACCGCGGCGAAGAATGGCAGCGACAGCACCATGCGCAGGAACAGCAGCGTCGTCGCGCTGACGGGCGCGGCCTCATAGCCCAGCTTGATCAGGACCGGGCGGAAGGCAAACGCGATGGTGCCCGCGAGCGCGAACAATATTCCCGTCCAGCGGTACGCGGCCATGACGGTAAAATTATCACATGGCAGGTCACAGCAAATGGGCCAACATCAAGCACCGCAAGGCTGCGGCGGACTCGAAAAAAGGAAAGGTGTTCACGCGCCTGATCAAGGAAATCACGGTGGCGGCGAGGATGGGCGGCGGCGATCCCGACACCAATCCGCGCCTGCGCCTGGCGATGGACAAGGGGCGCGAGGCGAACATGGCCAAGGACAGCGTGCAGAACGCCATCAAGCGCGGCATCGGGCAACTCGAAGGCGTGACTTATGAAGAGGCGCGCTATGAGGGCTACGGCCCGGGCGGCGCGGCGGTGATCGCCGACTGCCTCACCGATAACCGCACGCGCACCGTCGCCGAGGTGCGCCACGCCTTCACCAAGAATGGCGGTAACCTCGGCTCGGACGGCTCGGTGGGTTTCATGTTCAAGCACTGCGGGCTATTCGTGTTCGCGCCCGGGGCGAGCGAGGAGAAGGTCATGGAGACGGCGCTGGACGCCGGTGCAGAGGACGTGGTGGCGAACGAGGACGGCTCGATCGAAGTGCTGTGCGCGCCGGGCGCCTTTCTCAGCGTCAAGGCGGCGCTGGAAAAGGCCGCGCTCAAGCCGGAGTTGGCGGAAGTCACCATGAAGCCGGTCAACGACAGCGTGCTGGCGGGTGGCGATGCGCAGCGCATGCGCAGCCTGCTCGATGCGCTGGAGGGCCTGGACGACGTTCAGGACGTGTACACCACCGCGGTGCTCGAGGGCGCGTGAGGATCCTGGGCATCGATCCCGGGCTGCAGGTCACGGGATTCGGTGTCATCGAGAAGAACGGCCAGCGCCTGGCCTACATCGCCAGCGGTTGCGTGAAATCAGGCCGCGGCGAGCTGGCCGAGCGCCTGAAGACGCTGCTTGAAGGCCTGAACGAAATCATCGCCACGCACCGGCCCGCCGAAGTGGTGGTGGAGAAGGTGTTCGTCAACGTCAATCCGCAGTCGACGCTCGCTCTCGGTCAGGCGCGCGGCACTGCGATCTGCGCCGCGGTGTTCGCGGGGCTGCCGGTCGCCGAGTACACTGCGCTGCAGGTCAAGCAGGCGGTGGTCGGCAACGGACACGCGAAGAAGGAACAGGTCCAGCACATGGTGAAGCGGCTGCTCGCGTTGCCCGGCGTGCCAGGCGCGGACGCGGCCGACGCGCTGGCGTGTGCCATCTGCCACGCGCACGGCGTCAGGTTCGGCGCCTTGCAGGTACGCGGGCTGCGCATGAAGCGCGGGAGGCTGGGGTGATCGGCCGGCTTTCCGGCAAGCTCGCCGCCAAGCATCCGCCGCAGGTGATGGTGGACTGCAATGGCGTGGCCTACGAGATCGATGTGCCGATGAGCACCTTCTACAACCTGCCCGCCACGGGTGAGGCGGTGACGTTGCACATCCACATGGTGGTGCGCGAGGATGCGCAGGCGCTGTATGGATTCGGCACGCTGGAGGAGCGCGGCGTGTTCCGCCAGCTGCTGAAAATCTCGGGTGTAGGCGCGCGCACTGCGCTTTCCGTGCTTTCAGGGCTGTCGGTGCCCGAACTGGCCCAGGCGGTGGCGCAGCAGGAGTCTTCCCGGTTGACGAAGATTCCCGGCGTCGGCAAGAAAACAGCCGAGCGGTTGCTGCTGGAACTGAAGGGCAAGCTCGCCGATGCCAGGCCTGCAACCGCGGGAGCCTCCGACGTGCTCAACGCGCTGCTCGGGCTGGGCTACAGCGAGAAAGAGGCGCTGGCCTCGCTGAAGGGCTTGCCGCCGGGCCTGCCCGTCACCGAAGGCATCCGCGCAGCGCTCAAGGCGCTGGCGAAGTCCTGACGCGCGCTAGAAGCGAACGACGGCGTTGATCGACCACAGATCGGTGCGCGCGCGGCTATAGCCCGTGTCATCGGCGTACCGACTGTTGTAGTCCAGGCGCAGCCCGACGCTGGGGCTGAATTCGTACTGGCCCCCGACGCCCCACAGCATGTTCATGCGGTGCCGGATGCCGTCCGCGCCATTCCCGGCCCCGGCAAGGGAGGACAGGGCGCCGGCTGCCGAGGAGAGCGAGAATTCCGCGGTGGGCACGGCGACCCCCAGCCGCCCCTGCAGGGAGAAAGACTTGGTGATCGGCAGCAACCCCGTGCCGGAGAAGGTCCACGCATTCGCCTGTATCGAGCCTTCGCCTGCGGCCGGGCGGTTGCCGCCCGTGTAGCCGACAACCAGGCTCCAGGTCTCGGTGAAGCGAAAGCCTCCGAATTGCTGGTAGATAGGGTCCATCACATCGCGCGGCTCGACGAGGCTGGTCGGGCCGGTCAGCACTGGCCGGGGCGTAACCGGGAGCAGGCCGGACCCGAGGTACCAGCCGTCCGATGGGGCCTGGGCGAGGCTCGCCGGGGCCCAGGAGGCGGCGGCGAGGGCTGCCGCGGCGGCGAGGGTGACTGCGTTCACCCTGAAATCGTAATCTCGCGCTGCAATATCAGCAAGGGGAAAAGTGCCCGGGTCTGGCAAAATCCGGTCATGGCCATCGAGACCGACCGCCTGATCGCCGCGCCCCCGGCCTCGGTGCAGGAAGAGCAGATCGAACGCTCGCTCAGGCCTGCGCGGCTCGCCGACTATGTCGGCCAGGCCAAAATTCGCGGCCAGCTGGAAATCTTCATCCAGGCCGCGCGCGGCAGAAGCGAGGCGCTGGATCATGTCCTGCTGTTCGGCCCCCCGGGCCTGGGCAAGACGACGCTGGCGCACATCATCGCGCGCGAGATGGGGGTGAACCTGCGCCAGACCTCGGGGCCGGTGCTCGAGCGCCCCGGAGATCTCGCCGCGCTGCTCACCAACCTCGAGCCGCGCGACGTGCTGTTCATCGACGAAATCCACCGCCTCTCGCCGGTGGTCGAGGAGATCCTGTACCCGGCGCTCGAGGACTATCAGATCGACATCATGATCGGCGAAGGGCCCGCGGCGCGCTCGATCAAGCTCGACCTGCCGCCGTTCACGCTGGTCGGCGCCACCACGCGCGCCGGGATGCTCACCAATCCCCTGCGCGATCGCTTCGGCATCGTCGCGCGGCTCGAGTTCTACAGCGAGCCCGAGCTTGCCACCATCGTGCGCCGCTCGGCGGGGCTGCTGCAGGTGAATCTGGCGGCCGAGGGCGGCACCGAGATCGCGCGGCGCGCGCGCGGCACGCCGCGCATCGCCAATCGACTCCTGCGCCGTGTGCGCGACTACGCCCAGGTCAAGGCCGAGGGCGCGGTGACCAAGAGCGTCGCGGACGCCGCACTCAAGATGCTCGACGTGGACACGCTCGGCCTGGACGTGATGGACCGCAAGCTCCTGCTGGCGGTGATCGAAAAATTCGGCGGCGGACCGGTGGGCGTGGAGAACCTGGCGCATGCCATCGGCGAGGAGAGCGACACCATCGAGGACGTGCTGGAGCCGTTCCTGATCCAGCAGGGCTACCTGCAGCGCACGCCGCGCGGGCGCGTCGCCACGCTCGCCGCGTACCGGCATTTCGGCCTGGTTGCACCGTCGGGCATGCCCGACTTGCTTGGGCCCGGCGGGCGCGGCTAGGGCGGTTCCCATCTACAATCGGCCAGTGCAGCGAGACCCCGCGCAGGTATTTCGCTGGCCGGTGCGGGTGTACTACGAAGACACGGATTCCGGCGGCGTCGTCTACTATGCCAATTACCTGCGCTTTTTCGAGCGCGCGCGCACCGAGTGGCTGCGCAGCCTGGGCGTGGACCAGCAGGCGCTCGCGCACGAGGCGGGGCTGCAGTTCGTGGTGCGGCGCGCGGAAATCGACTTCCTGCGCGGTGCGCGCCTCGACGACCTGCTGGAGATCACCGTGGAACTGGCGCTGCGCAAGCGCACCTACCTGATGCTGAAGCAACGCGCGCTGCGCGGCGCGGAACAGATGGCCGAAGCACTGGTCCAAGCGGCGTGCGTGCGGCGCGAGGACTTCAAGCCCGCCGCCATCCCGGCGGCGCTCGCCGCACAACTACCTGAGGCCCTGCACACATGAACGTGACCACCGACCTCGACATCTGGACCCTGATCCTCGGCGCGAGCCTGGTGGTGAAAGCGGTGATCCTGCTGCTGGTCGCGGTGTCATTCCTGTCCTGGATGTTCATTTTCAGCAAATGGTTCGCGATCCGCCGCGCGCGCGTGCAGACCGAGCAGTTCGAGCGCGAATTCTGGGGCGGCGGTGACCTCAATCTTCTCTATCAGGGCGCGGTCAACAACCGGCACACCATCGGCAGCCAGGAGCGCATCTTCGAGGCCGGGATGCGCGAGTTCACCAAGCTGCGCAACCAGCGCAGCACCAGCGAGGCGAGCGACCTGGTGGACGGCGCGAGGCGCGCCATGCGCGCCACCTACCATCGCGAGATGGACCACCTCGAGCGCCACCTGGCGTTTCTCGCCTCGACCGGTTCGGTGAGCCCCTATGTCGGCCTGTTCGGCACGGTGTGGGGCATCATGCACGCGTTCAGGAGCCTGGCGAACATGCAGCAGGCGACGCTCGCGCAGGTCGCGCCGGGCATTGCCGAAGCGCTGGTGGCGACCGCCATCGGCCTGTTCGCCGCGATTCCCGCAGTGGTGGCCTACAACCGTTATTCGCACCAGATCGACCGGCTCTCCATCCGCTTCGAGAGCTTCATGGAGGAGTTCTCGAACATCCTGCACAGGCAAGCGGTGAAGTAGCCATGCCGGCCCTGCACCGCAGGCGCGCACCCATGCACGAGATCAACATCGTGCCCTACGTCGACGTGATGCTGGTGCTGCTCGTGATCTTCATGGTGACCGCGCCGCTGGTGACCCCGGGGGTGATCGACCTGCCTTCGGTGTCCAAGGCCTCCAATGCTCCGCTGTCGCCGCTCGAGGTGGTGGTGCAGGCCGATCACTCGATCACCATCCGCAGCCGCGACGCCAGGGGCGCGATTACGGACGAGCGGCGCGTGCAGCGCGGCGAGCTGGCGGGCGTGATCCGCGAGCGCCAGAAGAAGAATCCGCAGCAACCGGTGCTCATCGCGGCCGACAAGGACGTGCGCTACGAGGCCGTGCTGCAGGTGATGGACGAATTGCACAAGCAGCAGGTACGCCGCGTCGGCCTGCTGGTGAAACCGGCGCGATGAAGATGGTCCTGGCGGGGCCGTATCTCGAGCTGCGGCGCGAGGAAGACCTCACGCCCGCATTCGTGCTCGCGGTCGCGGTGCACGTGCTGCTCGTCGCGGCGCTGATGCTGGGGGTGCGCTGGCAGAGCCACGCGCCCGACGTGGTCACCGTGGAGCTCTGGCAGCCGCCACCACCGCCGCCACCGCAGGCGGCGCCCGAGCCGCCCAAGCCTGCCCCGGTCGTGCAGCCTGCGCCGCAACCCAAGCCCGAACCGCGCCTCGAGAAGCCGGACATCGCGATCAAGGCGCTGCCCAAGCCCAAGCCCAAGCCGGCGCCCGAGCCCAAACCCGCGCCCAAGCCCGTACCTAAGCCAGCGGCGAAGCCCGCGCCGCCCCCGCCGGATGACCGGCTGGCGCAGCAGCTCCTGCGCGAAGAGCTCGCGCGCGAGCAGCAGTTGCTTGCCGCGGAGCGCGAGCGCCAGGCGATCAGCGCACAGCTGGCGCGCGACGCGGCTGCGGCGCGCAATCGCGCCATGGATACCTATGTGTCGAAGATTCGCGGCAAGGTGCGCGGCAACATCGTGCTGCCGCCGGACATCCAGGGAGATCCCGAGGCGCTGATCCTGGTCACGCAGTTGCCGACGGGGGAGGTGCTGCAGGCAAAACTCGTCATTTCCAGCGGCCATGCCGCCTACGACGACGCGGTGCTGCGCGCGATCCTGAAATCCTCGCCGTTGCCTAAGCCCGACAGTCCGACGCTGTTTCAGCGCGAGCTGAAGCTGACGTTCCGTCCCAAGGACTGAAATATAATCGGCCGCATGAGAACTCTGCTCGCGGCAACCCTGCTGTCGTTCGTCGCGTGCTCCGCCCACGCCCAGCTCTCGATCGAGATCACGGGCGCGGGCGCGCAGCGCGTCCCGATCGCCATCGCGCCGTTCCTGGGCGAGGGCGCGCTGCCCGCCGGGGCGAGCGCGTCGATCACCTCCGTGGTGCGCGCCGACCTGGAACGCAGCGGCCTGTTCCGTCGCGTGGAGGTGCCGGCGCTCGTGCCGCGGCCGACGGAGGCCTCGAGCGTCAACTATGCCGAGTGGAAGTCGCGCCTTGCCGACGCGCTGGTGCTCGGCTCGGTTGCGGCGCGCCCCGACGGGCGCTTCGAGGTGCGGTTCCGGCTGCACGACGTGGTGAAGCAGGTCGCGATCGGCGGCGTTGCCTACACCATGACGCGCGAGCAGGTGCGCGCGACCGCGCATCGCATCGCCGACTACATCTACGAAAAGCTCACCGGCGAAAAGGGCGTGTTCTCCACGCGCATCGCTTACGTGGTCAAGCGCGGCACGCGCTTCGAGCTGCAAATCGCCGATGCCGACGGCGCCAACGAGCAGGCGATGCTGGTGTCCGAGGAGCCGATCATCTCGCCGGCCTGGTCGCCCAACGGGCGACGCATCGCTTATGTCTCGTTCCAGAACAAGAAGCCGATCGTCTACGTGCAGGACGTCGAGGTGCCAAAGCAGAACATCGTCGCCAATTTCAAGGGCTCGAACTCGGCGCCGGCCTGGTCCCCCGACGGCTCCCGGCTGGCGGTGGTGCTGTCGCGGGACGGAAATTCGCAGCTCTACCTGATCAATCCGGACGGCAGCAATTCGCGCCGCCTCAGCAATTCCAGCGGCATCGACACCGAGCCCTACTTTTCGCCCGACGGCCAGTGGATCTACTTCACCTCGGATCGCGGCGGCAGCCCGCAGATCTATCGCATGCCGGCGGCTGGCGGCGAAGCGCAACGGGTGACGTTCGAGGGGAGCTATAATGTGTCCCCGCGCATCAGTCCGGACGGCAGGAGTCTCGCCTACATCATGCGCAACGGCGGCAAGTTCCAGGTCGCGCTGCTCGATCTCACCACGCGGCAGGTGCAGATCCTGACCGACAGCGACCTCGACGAGTCGCCCAGCTTCGCCCCCAACGGCCGCCAGATCCTGCTTGCCACGGTCATCGGCGGGCGCGGCGTGCTCTCGGCGGTGTCCGCCGACGGGCGCATCAAGCAACGCCTCACGGTCACGGCTGGCGATGTGCGCGAGCCGGCCTGGGGTCCACTAGTGCAGTAGGAAGGAGATCAGCCATGAGAATACTTTTCACCCTGTTCATCGCCATCACGCTCGCCGCCTGTGCAACCACGGAAACCACGTCCCAGCCGCCAGCGGCGGTGGAGGACCGCGCTCCGGGGACCACCGCGCCAGGCGCGACGGCGCGGCCGGTCCCGGGCCAACCGGTGACGGGCGTCGATCTGACCGCCAAGCCGGCTGCAACGGGAGCCGCGGCGCTCAAGGACCCGAACAACATCCTGTCCAAGCGCTCCGTGTACTACGACTTCGACAAGTTCGACGTGAAGGAAGAGTACCGGCGGATGATCGAGGCCCACGCCAGGTACCTGCGCGAGAACGGCACCACGCGCATGCTGGTGCAGGGCAATACCGACGAGCGCGGCAGCCGCGAATACAACGTGGCGCTCGGCCAGCGTCGCTCGGAGAGCGTGAAGCGCATGCTGATGCTGCTCGGCGGGCGCGAGGACCAGATCGAGGCCGTGAGCCTGGGTGAGGAGAAGCCTCGCGCGACGGGCTCCAACGAGCAAGCCTGGGCGCAGAACCGCCGCAGCGACATGCTGTACCCCGGCGAGTACTGATGCGCTGGCTGCTGGCCGCGGTGGCGCTGGGCTGGGCGGGGGTCGCCGCCGCCCAGTTGTTCAGCGATCAGGAGGCGCGGCGCCGCGCCGACGCCGCGCACGTCGAGGTGCGGGCGGCGCAGGACAGCCTGAGGCGCATGGAGCAGCGTCTGGTCACCATGGAATCTTCGATGGTGGAGCGTCGCGCGATCCTGGATCTCGCCGGGCAGATCGATGCGCTGCGCGGCGATCTGGCGCGCTCGCGCGGGCAGATCGAGGTGATGCTCAACCAGCTCGAGGTCGCCGAGAAGCGTCAGAAGGACCTGTATGTCGACATCGATACGCGGCTGCGCAGGCTCGAGCAGGTGCAGGAGCAGGCTTCCGCCGCGGCGCTCAAGCCGCCCGCGGACGCCGGACCGTCGGAGGCGGAGAAGAAGACCTACGAGAGCGCGCTCAACCATTTCAAGCTCGGCAACTATTCCGCCGCCATCGACCTGCTGCAGAACATGCTGGTCGCTTACCCGAGCAGCAAGCTCGCGCCCAATGCCCAGTACTGGATCGGCATGGGCCATTCTGGCCGGCGCGATTACAGGAACGCGATCTTGTCGCACCAGAAGGTGATCGCCACCTGGCCTGACGACCCCAAGGCGGCGGACGCCATGCTCTCCATCTCGAGCGCGCAGGAAGCCATGGGCGACAAGATCGCGGCGCAGAACACACTGCAGGACGTGCTGGCGAAGTATCCCGGCAGCCAGGCTGCGGCGAGCGCGAAGCTGCGCCTCGCGCAGAGCGTCAAGCGCTGAACGCGGTCGTCCTGCTTTCGGGCGGACTGGATTCGGCCACCGCGCTCGCCTGGGCGCGGCGCGAGGGCTTCGATTGCCATGCCCTTTCGGTGGATTATGGCCAGCGGCACGGGGCCGAGCTGGCTGCCGCGGCGCGCATCGCCAGGCGGCTGGGGGCCGCCGAACACCGGATCGTGAAGCTGGACCTGGCGCAGTTCGGGGGATCGGCGCTGACGGATCGGGGCATTGCGGTCCCCGAGAAGGGCCTGCAGTCCGGCATCCCCGCCACTTACGTTCCCGCCCGCAACACGATCCTGCTTTCCCTGGCTCTGGCCTGGGCCGAAACCCTGCGAGCGCAGCACATCGTCGTGGGGGCGAATGCGGTGGATTACTCGGGTTACCCGGACTGCCGGCCGGAGTACCTGCGCGCTTACGAGACGATGGCCAATCTGGCGACGAAATCTGCGGTCGAGGGCAAGAGGATCCACGTCAGCGCGCCGCTGATTGATCTTCCCAAGGCGCAGATCATCAAACTTGCGCTGGAACTGGGCGTGGATCCGGCCGAGACGGTGACCTGCTATCAAGCGGACACGCAGGGGCGTGCCTGCGGCGCTTGCGATGCTTGCCGCATTCGCAAAGCGGGGTTCGTCGACAGCGGAATAGCGGACACCACGCGCTATATCGCCTGATTTTGCTGGCGAATCGGGCACGAGGGCTGATAAAATCGCGCCCTTCCCCGTGGGCCGTTAGCTCAGCTGGTAGAGCAGCGGACTTTTAATCCGTTGGTCGCCGGTTCGAATCCGGCACGGCCTACCAAACCAGAGGGGGCACAGAGCAATCTGTGCCCCTTAGTATTTCTGAGCCACCCGCAAAACAACCCCGTCATTTGGACGAGGTTTGGACAAGAAACGGCGCACTCCCCACGCCTGCCGTCAGGACGATTTTAACCCGCTGGGCGCAGCCCGTCCGCTTACCAGCCTCACCCAGCCCCCGATCAAGCTCGGCTAAGAGCGTGTTC
>JAQBXT010000016.1 GCA_027624175.1 Pseudomonadota bacterium
ACGAGCCGCGAACGGCTGGTCGTGGTGTCCAACCGCCTGCCGTTCACGTTCCGGCGCGACGCCGGCGGCGAGTGGACCGCGGAGCCGGGGGGCGGCGGCCTGGTGACCGCGCTCCTGCCCGTGCTGCGCGACCGCGGCGGCACCTGGATCGGCTGGACCGGAACCACGGGCGATCCAGCCAAGCTTGCCCCGGCGCTCGCCGCGGCTGGGGCCAACGCCGGCTACACGCTGCAGGGCGTGCCGCTCACCGTCGCGGAGATGGAGAAATTCTACCTCGGCTTCTCCAACGAGATCATCTGGCCGCTGTTCCACGACCTGCAGTCGCTGTGCAACTTCGATCCGGAGTACTGGCGCACCTACTGCGACGTCAACAGCAAGTACGCCGAAGCGGTGAAGGCACATGCCGCTCCCGGCGATTTCATCTGGGTCCACGACTACCACCTGATGCACGTCGCCGCCGAACTGCGCCGGCGCCGCGTGACCGCGCGCATGGGGTTTTTCCTGCACATCCCGTTCCCGTCGCCCGACCAGTTCCTGAAGCTGCCGTGGCGGCTGTCGCTGCTGCAGGCCCTGCTGGAATTCGACCTGATCGGATTCCAGACCGCGCACGACCGGCGCAATTTCGTGCAGTGCGTGCGCCTGCTGGGGAAGGACGTGCAGATCGAGGGCCGCGGGCCGGTGGTGGTGGCGATGGTCGGCAAGCGCGAGGTGCGCATCGGCGCCTTCCCCATTTCCATCGACTACGCCGGATTCCAGCGCCGCGCCGACGTGCCGGAGGTGAAAGCGAAAGCAGAGGAGCTGCACCGGCTGCTGCACAAGCGAAAGCTGATCCTGGGCATCGACCGGCTCGATTACACCAAGGGGATCCCGCTGCGCCTTAAGGCGTTCGCGAATCTGCTCGAGCGTTACCCGGCCCTGCGCGAGCGCGTGTCCTTCATCCAGGTGGTGGTGCCCAGCCGCGAGGACATTCCCGAGTACCACCGGCTGCGCACGGAGATCGAGCAGCTGGTGGGCAAGATCAACGGGCAGTTCGCGCGCCCCGGGGGCTGGGTGCCGATCTGGTACGAGTACCGAAGCCTGTCGCGCCTGGAGCTGGTGGCCTACTACCGCGCCGCCGACATCGCGCTCATCACGCCGCTCAAGGACGGCATGAACCTGGTGGCGAAGGAGTACTGCACCTGCAGCATCGAGGAGGACTGCGTGCTGATCCTGTCGGAGTTCGCCGGTGCCGCCACGCAGCTGCACCGCGGCGCGCTGCTGGTGAACCCCTACGACATCGAGGGCGTCGCGGACGCCATCCACCGCGCCTGCGGCATGGATCCCGCCGAGCGCCAGTCGCGCATGCACCGCATGCGCGTCTCGATCCGCGAGAACGACGTGTTCTTCTGGGTGGATTCCTACCTGCGCGCGGCGATCACCAAGGACCTGCGCGCCTTTCCACAACCCGAGGGGCGGATCGAGGAGGACGCGCTGGCGTACCAGCTGCCGTTCTAGCTCAGCCCAGGCCTTCGAACGGCTGCACCTGCACCAGTTCGCCGGCCTCGACCCTGCCACGCTCGTGCTCCAGCACGATGAAGCAGTTGGCCTCGGACATCGAGCGCAGTACCCCGGCGCCCTGCTGGCCGGTGGTCTTCACCTTCCACTCGCCGCCGTCGCGGAACATGAGGCCGCGCTGGTACTCGGTGCGCCCTGCAAGCTTGCGCATTGGCTCCGCCGCCGGCACCTTGAACGTGGGCAGGGCGCACTCGCCTGTGCGTCCCGCGAGCTGCAGCAGGGCTTCGCGCACGAACTGGTAGAACGTGACCATCACGGCCACCGGGTTGCCCGGCAGGCCAAACAGGAACGCATTGCCGATGCGGCCGAACGCCATCGGCCGCCCGGGGCGCATAGCGATGCGCCAGAACAGCGCTTCGCCCAGCTGCGCCATCATCGGCTTCACGTAATCGGCCTCGCCGACCGAAACCCCGCCGGTGGTGACGATGGCATCGGCGCTCGCGGCCGCTTGCCTGAACGCGGCTTCGAGTTGCGCCGGATCGTCCCGCACCACGCCCAGGTCCTGGATTTCCACGCCCAGCCGCATCAGCATGCCGTGCAGGGTGTAGCGGTTGGAGTCGTAGACTTCGCCTTCGCGCAGCGGTTTGCCGATCGATGCGAGTTCGTCGCCGGTGGAAAAGAAAGCGACGCGCACGCGCCGCCGCACCTGCACTTCGCCCAGGCCGAGCGAGGCGATGAGCCCCAGTTCCGCCGGGCGCAGCAGCTGGCCGGGCTTGAGCACCGGCACGCCGGTCTTCAGATCCTCGCCGGCGTAGCGCACGTTCTGCCCGCGCTTCTGGCCGGGGGGCACGGTCACCTTGGTGTCGTGGACCTGCACCACCTCCTGCACTACCACCGTGTCCGCGCCCGAGGGCATCACCGCGCCGGTGGTGACGCGCACGCACTGCCCCGCGCCGAGGGTACCGGAGAATTTCCGGCCGGCGAGCGCGGCGCCGATTTCCTGAAGCACAGTCTGGTCCGCGCCGAGATCGGCATGACGCAGCGCGTAGCCGTCCATGGCGGTGTTGTCATGGCCCGGCACGTCGATCGCCGGCACGATGTCCTGGGCAAGCACGCGCCCGAGCGCCTCGCGCACCGGCAGGCGCTCGGTTTCCGCCACCGGCGCGAGGCAGGCGCGGATCGCGGCGCGCGCCTTGTCCACATGCAGCGCATCGGGGTCGTAGCCCTCAATGGCGTTGACGATCTCGACGATGCGGCTCATGCGTCCTTCAGTTCTTCGCGCGTATTGATGTTGCGGAACGCGTCGGCCTGGTCGTCGAAGCGCACCTCCACGACCTTGAGGCTTGCGTACCAGGCGTCGATCTTGCGGCCGCCGTCGCCGAGGAACGCGCCCAGATGGTCGAGCACCGAGCGGCGCACGAGCGAGAATACGGGGTGCGGCTGGTCGCCGGTCTTCGCCACGGCGAGGTCGTTTTCGCCCAGCGCCGTGTGCAGGCGCGCCACCAGGTCGAGCGGCAGGAACGGCGAGTCGCACGGAACCGTGACCGCGAGCGGGTGGCTCGCCGCCGTGAGCCCTGCGTGCAGGCCGGCGAGCGGACCGGCGAAACCGCCCACCGCATCCGCTACCACCCGGTGGCCGAAGCTGGCGTACGTTTCGAGGTTCTGATTGGCATTGACGATGATCTCGTCCACCTGCGGCGCGAGGCGCTCGAGCGCCCAGGCCACCATCGGCTTGCCGTGCAGCGGCTGCAGGCCCTTGTCCACGCCGCCCATGCGCCGCCCCTGGCCGCCCGCGAGCACGATGCCTGAAACACCATCCATGCCCCGGATTTTACGAGGTAAGCTATTTGCATGACCCAGAACCGCTGGCTGGTGCCGTTCCTCAACCTCGGTCACCTGCTCGACCACCTGGTGATGCTGGTGTTTCCGACCGCGGTGGTGGCGCTGGGCCGGGAGTGGGGGCGTCCCTATTCCGAGTTGCTGCCCCTCGCCCTGGGCGGATTCATCGCCTTCGGCGCGTTTGCCATCCCGGCGGGTTGGCTCGCCGACCACTGGAGCCGCTACCGCACGATGGTGATCTTCTATTTCGGCATCGGTGCGTCGCTGTTCGTCACCGGTTTCGCGCAATCGCCCTGGCACATCGCCGCCGGCCTTACGCTGACCGGCGCCTTTGCGGCGATCTACCACCCTGTAGGCATCGCCATGCTGGTCGCCTCATCGGCGAGGATGGGCCACGCGTTGGGCTGGAACGGCCTTTGGGGCAACCTCGGGCTCGCCGCGGCGGCGTTGTTTACCGGTGCGCTGGTAGACCTCGTGGGCTGGCGCGCCGCGTTTTTCGTGCCGGGCCTCGCCTGCATCGCGGCGGGCGCCGGGTTCCTGCTGCTGGTGCAGGACCCGGGCAAAGTGAAGAAATCCTCCAGGACCATCGGCCTGCACATCGACGGCCGCACCATGGTGCGCGTGTTTGCCGTGCTGCTCGTCGCCACGGCCTTTGGCGGCATCATCTTCAATTCCACGACGGTCTCCATGCCGAAGGTTTTCGACGAACGGCTGCGCGCATTGACGCAGACCAATTTCGGCATCGGTGCGCTGGTGGCCGTGGTCTACGCGGTGGCGGCTTTCGCCCAGGTGGCGATGGGCGCGCTGATCGATCGCTTCGAGCTCAAGCGCCTGATGATCGGCGTGGCGTTGGCGCAGATTCCGCTGCTGGCGCTTGCGGCCCATACGCAGGGTTGGGCCATGCTGGCTGCCGCGGTGCTGATGATGCTGGCGGTCTTCGGGCAGATCCCTCTCAATGACGCGATCGTGGGCAAGTACTGCGCCGACGAGTTCCGCGCGCGCATGCTCTCGGTGCGCTATGTGGTGTCGCTGGGCGTGGCCTCGATCGCGGTGCCGATGATCGCCGTGTTGCACGGCACCGAGGGTGGCTTTGCCAACGTGTTCCTGGTGCTTGCGGTCCTCGCCTCGTGCATGCTCCTGGCGAGTCTGTTCTTTCCCTCCCGTGGCGAGTTCGCTGCGAGCAAACTGCGCGCCGCCGGGACGGCGGCCGCCGCCTAGCCGCTATTGGGGCTTGTAGGTATCCAGTTTGATGCGCTCGCGCTCGAGCGCGGCTGCCACCGGCGGCGATTGCATCACGCGCTCGATGTAGGCCTTGTAGGCCGGCAGCGAATCCGGATCGGTCCCGGCGTAGCCGCCCCAGCGCAATAGCGTGAATGCGTACGCGTCGTGAAAGCTCGGGCGCGCGCCGAACCAGAACGGCGCCGCCGCCTTGCTCCATTCCTGGATGCGCTCCAGGTGCTGGCGCAACTGACCGGCCGCAATTTTTTTCACCTCGTCCTGTGTAGTTGCGCTCTCGGCGAAGTAACCGGTGCGAAACCAGCGCGTAAACGTGGGGTGGACCGTGTTGTTCATCCACGCGAGCTGCGACAGAGCCTGCGTGCGCGCCCATGGCTCGGTCGGCAGCAGGCCCGCCTGCGGAAAGCGCCGGTCGAGGTAATCGCAGATCGCTACGATCTGGGTAAGCGCCTTGCCACCCACCACCAACACCGGCACCTGGGCGTCGGGGTTCATGGCAAGATACTCGGGCGTCTTGTTTTCGCCCTTGTGCAGCTTGACCAGATTGGGCTTGAAGTCCTCGCCCGTGGCCGCCTTGACCGCTTCGAGGCCAACGTGGGGCACGAACGAACAGGCGCCGGGGGCGAAATACAGTTCGAGCATGGCTACTCCTAGGCGATCGCCGTTTGCCGGGGCGCGGTGCGCAGCAGCCGTTGCCGGCCGGTAAAGGCGAGGTAGTGACGGCCGCTGGCGCGGCCGAGCATGGTGATGCCGGTCTTTTGCGCGATCTCGTGGCCCATCTGCGTCAGGCCCGATCGAGAGACGAGAAACGGGATGCGCATCTGCGCGCACTTGATCACCATCTCGGAGGTCAGGCGCCCGGTGGTGTAAAACACCTTGTCCGAGCCGTCGATGCCTCGCAGCCACATGTAACCCGCGATGGCGTCCACGGCGTTATGCCGGCCGACATCCTCGACGAACATCAGGATCTCGCCCTCGCAGGTGGCCAGCGCGCAGCCGTGCACGGCGCCGGCCTGCTTGTAGATGGTTTCGTACTTGCGCACCTTGTCGACCAGGGTGAACAGCTGCTCGTCGCCCAGCGACACGTCGTTCCTGAGCTTGATGCGGTCGATCTCCTCCATCAGGTTGCCGAACATCGTGCCCTGGCCGCAACCCGTGGTGACGGTGCGCTTGCCCATTTTCTTCTTCAGGTCCTTGACGCCCTTGCGCGTGGTGATGGCGCAGGACTCGGTCTCCCAGTCCACCTGCACCGCGACCACGTCCTTGAGCGCGCCGACCAGGCGCTGGTTGCGCAGGTAGCCCAGGGCGAGCGCCTCGGGCGCGTGGCCGAGCGTCATCAGCGTGACCAGTTCCTTCTTGTCCAGGTAAAGGGTGAGGGGATGCTCGCCCGCCACCGCGGTAGGCACCATCTCGCCGCGCTCGTTGACCGCCTCGACCTCGAACGTGGCGGGCTTGGCGGCGTCGGTGAGCTGGGGGCGGTAGGGCTTCTTAGCCACCGATGTAGGACATCTCGATTTTGTGCTGCTTGGCGGTTTCTGCAGTGCGGATTTCGGAATAGCGGTCATCGCGCGCGTGCCACACCGCGGCAATCTCGTTGACGATCGCTTCGTCCGCGGCGCCCCGGCGCAGCAGGTGCTTGAGCGGATGGCCCTGCTGCGCGAACAGGCAGGTGTAGAGCGAGCCTTCGGCCGAGAGGCGAAGCCGATTGCAGGTGCTGCAGAAGGCCTGCGTGACCGAGGAGATGACGCCGATCTCGCCCGCGCCGTCCCGGTAGCGCCAGCGTTCGGCGACTTCGCCCGTGTAGTTCGCGTCGGCGGCCTCGAGCGGGTAGCGAGCGCCGATCGCCTTGACGATCTCGGCCGAGGGCACCACTTCGTCCATGCGCCAGCCGTTGGTGCTGCCGACGTCCATGTACTCGATGAAGCGCACGATGTGGCCCGTGCCGCGCCAACGCTCTGCCATCGCCAGCGCGTGGCCGTCATTCACGCCGCGTTTCACCACCATGTTGATCTTGATGGGCGCCATGCCGGCGGCTGCAGCGGCGTCGATGCCCTCGATCACGCGCGCGACCGGGAAATCGGCGTCGTTGACCGCGCGGAAGGTGGCGTCGTCGAGGGAGTCGAGGCTCACCGTGACGCGCTTCAATCCTGCCTGCGCCAGCGCCGCCGCCTGCTTGGGCAGGAGCGAGCCGTTGGTGGTGAGCGTCAGGTCCAGCCCGGGAATCGCGGCGAGCAGCGCCACCAGGCGGTGCAGGTCGCGCCGCACCAGCGGCTCGCCGCCGGTGAGCCGGATCTTTTTCACGCCCAGCCCGGCGAACAGCCTGGCCAGGCGCGCGATTTCCTCGAAGGTGAGCACTTCATCGTGCGCCACGAATTTGAAGTCGCGGTCGAATACTTCGCGCGGCATGCAGTACACGCAGCGGAAGTTGCAGCGGTCGGTCACCGAGATGCGCAGGTCGCGCAGGCCGCGGCCGAGCGTGTCCGCGAGCGGCCGGCCGTCGTAGGGTGGGGCCGGCGCTGCGGCCCGGGCTTGCGTACGTATTGGAAAGACCTTTTGCGGCATGATGTTTCTCGCTCCCCGATCATAGCAAACGATCGAACTACGCTATAGTTTCATGCATGGAAACCCCGAGCGTTCTGGTTGCGGTCGTGATGCAGCGGCGCGTATTGCAGCATCGCTGGCAAAGCGAGGTCTGGGAGGCCGTCGGCGTGCTTGCGCCCTACGACGCGCCGGGCGGGCCGCGCGCCATCGTCGAGGGGGAGAACGCGTCGCAATGGCTCCATCCGGGGCTCAGGCTGCGCCTGTACCGCGACGATGCCGAGGGTTACTACATGAACATTTCGACCAGCGATCCGCGCATCACCGTCCTGTGGCGCATGGAGGACGACCGGGCCGTACCGCAGTTCGTCACCGCGAGCTACTACGAGGCGAGCGCCTGGATGGACAGCGGCGAGCAGGTCGACGCGGTGCCGATGCCGCCCGAGATCGTCGCATGGGTCGGAGAATTCGTCCGGGACAACTACCGCCCCGAGCCCAAGAAGGAGCGTATCCGGCCGCAGTCGTTCAAGCGTCCGGCGGATCGCGCGAAAAACTGATGGCGCAGGACAAGGACAATTCCCTGTCGCGCTGGTCGCGGCTCAAGCGCGCATCCGCCGCCGCGGGCGAGGTGGCCAAGACCGCGCCGGCCGCGCCAGAAGCGCCCCCGCCCGAGTTGCCGCCGCTTGATCAGTTAAGCTACGACTCGGATTTCAGTGTATTCATGGACAAGCGCGTCGACCAGGGCCTGCGCCGGCTGGCTCTGAAAAAGCTGTTTGGCGACCCGCGCTTTAATCTCACCGACGGTCTGGACGTCTACGCCGAGGACTACTCCCTGCTGGAGGATCTGCCGCAGTCGGTGGTCGCGACGCTCGAGCATGCGCGCCGCATCCTGCGCGGCCCCGATCCCGCGCCGCAGGAGCCCGCCGAGCCCGAGCAGCTCGCCGATGCCGCATCCGGGGCGCAGGAGCAGGAAACACGGGTGACGGAAGCGCCACCGCCGCCGGATGAAGACAAAGAAGACAAGGGCTGATCGGTGTCACTCGAGAGCAAGACCATCAAGCTGTGCAGTTGCAACGGCACCATGGCGCTGGACGCCAAGGCGCTGTCGGCGGCGCTGAAGCAGGGCGTGCCGCTCACCGTGCACACGGAGCTGTGCCGCAAGCAGGCCGGGCAATTCCAGGCCAGCTTGAATGAATCGGAGTTGCTGGTGGCCTGCACGCAGGAGGCGACGCTGTTCTCGGAGCTGGCGCAGGCCGCTGGCTCGAAGGCGCGAATTGACTTTCTCAATATCCGGGAGACCGCAGGCTGGTCTGCCGAAGGTGCCCGCGCCACTCCCAAGATCGCGGCGCTGCTGGCGATGGCGGCGCTGCCTGAGCCCGAACCGGTGCCAAGCGTCGCGTACAAGTCGGGTGGCCAGCTGCTGGTGATCGGGCCCTCGGCGCCGGCGCTCGATTGGGCTCGCCGCCTGTCGGAGCTGGGCGGCGCGCTCGAGCCAAGCGTCCTCGTCACGCGACAGGAGGGCGGCGAATTGCCTGCCGAGCGTTCCTATCCAGTGTGGTCCGGAAAGCCGCTGCGCGTCAGCGGACACCTCGGTGCGTTCGAGGTCGAGTGGCGGCAGGAGAACCCGATCGACCTCGAGCGCTGCACGCGCTGCAACGCCTGCATCGACGCCTGCCCGGAAAACGCGATCGACTTCACCTACCAGATCGATCTCGGCAAGTGCAAGGCGCACCGCAAGTGCGTCGCGGCCTGCGGCGCCATCGGCGCGGTCGACTTCTCTCGCACCGAGCGCGCGCGCAGCGAGACTTTCGACCTGGTGCTGGATTTGTCGCCCGCGCCGCTGCTCGCCATGCCCGATCTGCCGCAGGGTTATCTTGCGCCCGGCGCTGATCCGCTCGCGCAGGCCCTCGCCGCAGCGCAGCTCGCGCAGCTGGTGGGCGAGTTCGAGAAACCGCGCTTCTTCGAGTACCGCGAAAGCATCTGCGCGCACGCGCGCTCCGGCAAGACCGGCTGCACGCGCTGTCTGGACGTGTGCTCCACCGGAGCGATCCGTGCCGACGGCGACCACGTCAAGGTGGATCCGCACCTGTGCGCGGGCTGCGGCGGCTGTGCAACGGTGTGCCCCTCGGGCGCGATGACTTACGCCTACCCGCGCGCGCCGGACCTCGGCCAGCGGCTGAAGACGCTGCTTGGCGTATTTCGCGGCGCGGGCGGCAAGGACGCCTGCGTGGTGTTCCACGATCTGGAGGCGGGGCGCGATCTGGTGCACGGCGTCGGCCGTCGTGCAGTGCGGGGCGCAAAGGGGTTGCCCGCGCGCGCGTTGCCGCTGGCGGCGTTTCACGTCGCCTCGATCGGCATCGACACCATGCTCGGGGCACTGTGTTATGGCGCGAGCCAGGTCGTCGTGGTGATGGATGAAGACAAGCCCGAAGGCTACGCCGCGGCGCTTGCGGAGCAGATGCGATTCGCGCAGGCCATCGTCTCCGGGCTCGGCTACCAGGGGCGGCATTTCGAACTGCTGCGCGTCGCGGACGCGAAAGCGCTCGAACGGCAGCTCTGGGCGCTGCAACCGGCGCAGACCGTGGACAAGGCGGCGGCCTTCAACCTGTCCACGGAAAAGCGCACCACGCTCGATTTCGAGTTCGACCACCTGGCGAAGCAGGCGCCGGCAGCGCGCGAGGTGATCGAATTGCCGGCGGGCGCGCCCTTCGGTGCGCTGGTGGTAAACAAGCAGACCTGCACCTTGTGCAAGGCTTGCATCGGCGCCTGTCCTGAGGCCGCGCTGCTCGACGCGCCTGACACGCCGAGCCTGCGCTTTATCGAGCGCAACTGCGTGCAATGCGGGTTATGCGAGCAGACCTGCCCGGAGGACGCGATCACGCTCGTGCCGCGGCTGCTGTTGGGCGCGAAGGCGAAGGAACCGGCGCTGCTCAATCAGGCCGAGCCTTTCAACTGCCTGCGCTGCGGCAAGCCCTTCGGCACGCGCCAGATGGTGGACAACATGCTCGGCAAGCTCGGCACGCACTCGATGTTCGCGGGCGGCGCAGCGCTGAAGCGCCTGCAGATGTGCGGCGACTGCCGGCTGGTCGACATGATGCAGAATACGGACGAGGTTTCGATCTTGGACGTCCCGGGCAAAGAACAGTGAGCGGCTCGGCGCCGCTGCCTGTCATGCCGACCGTGTCGCCCGAAGACCTGGCACGCGCGCAACTCTACGGCTTGCTCGCGAGCCTGTTCTACGGCCCGCCGGACGAGCAACTGATCGCGGCACTGGTCCACGCCGAGGGCTTCACCGACGACGATGCAGCGCGCTCCGCGCAGGGCAGGGAGCTCGGCGCGGCCTGGCGCGCGATGACCGAGGCCTGCCGCAATGCGTTTCCCGTGATGCTCGCGCACGAGCACACGGAACTGTTCGCGGCGCCGGGCCGCGCGCAGGCCACGCCTTACCTGATGCATTACGTGATGCGCTATGAGAGCGAGACGCCGCTCGTCGGGCTGCGCGAGCAGCTTGCGCAGTGGGGCATCGGGCGGCGCGAAGGCGTCCACGAACCGGAGGACCACATCGCGGCGCTCTGCGAAACGATGCGCTATGCCATTGCGGTGCAACATCGTTCTCTTGAAGAGCAGAAGCTGTTCTTCGCGCGCTTCCTTTATACGGGTGGAATCGCGTTTTGCGATGCGGTAAGTGCTTCGCCGAAGGCGTGTTTCTACAAACTGGTCGCCGCATTCGCGCGTAGTTTTTTCGAGGTCGAGCGCGAAGCATTCGAGATCGAGGGATAAGTGTCAATCGAGAACCGATCTCATCCTTCGGCTGGGTGTTGAGAAAGTATTTCGCCTGGAGGCTATCCACCTATTGATTAACGGGATAGAGCCGGTTAATTTGCAAACGTTGTCACACCGGCTCCGGGTAAGTGCGGGGCCGTACACGTAAAAAAGGAGGCGGAACGTGAACGTGAGCCAGAAAAACGCCAAGCTTTCCCGCAGAAACTTCCTGTTGACAGTCGGTGCCGGCGGCGCAGCGACCGCGGTAGCCGTGGTCGCCGGCAAGCAGTCGCTGCAGGGCAAGGGCACCGGGGCCGGCAAGCGCGCATCGCGCGGCTATCAGGCCACCGAGCACGTGAACAACTACTACCGTACCGCCAAGGTCTGAGGAGAGCGCCATGCTGCTGACCAGAAAAACTTCCGGCCCGGCTGTTCCGCAAGCGCGACTCGCGCGCGGTCTCTCGGGCGTATTGGCCAAGACCATGGATCGCCGCGCCTTCCTGCAGCGCTCGGGCGTCACGCTCGGTGCCGGCGCCGCGGCCGCGCAACTGCCGTTCAGCATCATCGGCGAGGCCCGCGCCCAGGCCAAGGGCGCCGCCAAGGTCGAAGTCAAGCGCTCCGTGTGCACGCACTGTTCGGTGGGATGCGCGATCGACGCGGTGGTGGAAAACGGCGTGTGGGTGCGCCAGGAAGCGGTATTCGATTCCCCGCTCAACCTCGGCGCGCACTGTGCCAAGGGCGCCGCGGTGCGCGAGCACGGCATCACGCACGATTCGCACCGCCTCAAGTACCCGATGAAGCTCGAGGGCGGCAAGTGGGTCAAGGTGAGCTGGGACCAGGCCTACGACGAGATTTCGAAGAAGGTGCTCAAGATCCGCGAGGAGAGCGGACCCGATGCGCTGTTCATCCTCGGCTCCTCGAAGCACAACAACGAGCAGTCGTACCTGCTGCGCAAGTGGCTCGGGCTGTGGGGGTCTAACAACGTCGACCACCAGGCGCGCATCTGCCACTCGACCACGGTCGCCGGCATCGCCAACACCTGGGGCTACGGCGCGATGACCAACTCGTATAACGACGAGCAGAACTCGAAGTGCCTGCTGTTCCTCGGTTCCAACGCGGCGGAAGCGCACCCGGTGTCGATGCTGCACACGCTGCACGCCAAGGAGAACGGCGCCAAGGTGATCGTCGCCGATCCACGCTTCACGCGCACCGCGGCCAAGGCCGACAAATTCGTGCGCATCCGCTCGGGCTCCGACGTCGCGTTCCAGTTCGGCTTGCTGTATCACATCTTCAAGAACGGCTGGGAGGACAAGAAGTACATCCATGACCGGGTATACGGCATGGACCAGATCAAGACGGAGGTGATGGCCAAGTACACGCCGCAGGCCGTGGAGGAAGTGACCGGCGTGTCGGAGAAGGACATGTACGACACCGCCAAGATGCTCGCCGACAACCGGCCGGGTTTCATCATCTGGGCGATGGGGCAGACGCAGCATACCAATGGCAACGCGGTGACGCGCGCCAGTGCGGTGCTCATGCTGGCGCTCGGCAACGCGGGCATCACCGGCGGCGGCTGCAACATCTACCGCGGCCACGACAACGTGCAGGGCGCGACCGACCTTGGGCCGAATGCGCAGTCGCTGCCCGGCTACTACGGTCTCGCGCCGGGCGCCTGGAAGCATTGGGCACGCGTCTGGAACGTGGACCTCGACTGGATCAAGAAGCGCTTTGCCGCCGAGTCCATGATGGGCAAGAACGGCTTTACGGTGTCGCGCTGGGCCGACGCTGTTACGGAGAAGATCGAGAACGTCGACCAGGACTCGAACGTGCGCGCGGTCATTTTCTGGGGCCATGCACCGAACTCGCAGAGCCGCGGCCCCGACCAGCTCGAGGCGATGAAGAAGCTCGACCTGATGGTGGTGATCGACCCGTATCCTTCGGCCAGCGCAGCGATGTTTGCGATGGTGCGCAAGGATGGCGCCTACCTGCTGCCGGCGGCGACGCAGTTCGAGTGCGCGGGAAGCGTAACTGCGTCGAACCGTTCGCTGCAGTGGCGCGAGCAGGTGATCGAGCCGCTGTTCGAGTCGCGCACCGACCACATGATCATGTACCAGCTGGCGCAGAAGCTCGGTTTCGCCGACCAGTTCGTCGGCAAGGCGGGCGGCAAGCAGAACATCAAGCTGGTCAAGGGCAAGGGCGGGATGGACGAGCCCGAGATGGAGGACACGCTGCGCGAGGTCAACAGCGGGACCTGGACCATCGGCTACACCGGGCAGACCCCGGAGCGCCTCAAGGCGCACATGCGCAACATGCACGTGTTCGACGTGAAGACGCTGCGCGCGCGCGGCGGCAAGGACAAGGAAACGGGTTACGACCTGACGGGAGATTACTTCGGGCTGCCGTGGCCCTGCTGGGGCACGGCGAACGAAAAGCATCCCGGCACGCCGAACCTGTACGACATCTCGAAGAACGTGATGGACGGCGGCTGCACGTTCCGCGCCCGCTATGGCGTCGAGAAGGATGGCGTCAACCTGCTGGCGGAGGACGGTTCGCACTCCGTGGGCAGCGACATCACCACCGGCTATCCGGAATTCGACCACGGCTTTCTCAAGAAGCTGGGCTGGTGGGACGAGCTCAGTGACGCGGAGAAGCAGGAGGCCGAGGGCAAGAACTGGAAGACCGACCTCTCGGGCGGCATCCAGCGCGTCGCGCTCAAGCATAGCTGCGTGCCCTTTGGCAACGCCAAGGCGCGTGCCGTGGTGTGGAACTTCCCGGACAAGGTTCCGCTGCACCGCGAGCCGCTGTACAGCCCGCGGCCGGACCTGGTGGCGAAGTGGCCTACGCATCCGGACAAAAAGACGCTGTACCGGCTGCCGGCGCTGTTCAAGACCATCCAGGACAAGTCCGTTGCCGACAAGGACAGCGAGAAGTACCCGCTGATCCTGACCAGCGGCAGGCTGGTCGAGTACGAGGGTGGCGGCGAGGAGACGCGGTCCAATCCGTGGCTGGCCGAGCTGATGCAGGACAATTTCGTCGAGCTCAATCCCAAGAGCGCGGCCGACCGGGGGATCCGCAACGGCGAGGACGTGTGGGTGAGTTCGCCCAGCGGCGCCAAGATCAAGGTCAAGGCGCTGGTGACCGAACGCGTGGCGGCGGACACGGTGTTCATCCCGTTCCACTTCTCCGGATGGTGGCAGGGGCAGGACATGCTCGGCTACTACCCGGAGGGCTCGGCGCCGATCGTGCGCGGCGACGCGGTGAATACCATCACTACCTACGGCTACGACATCGTCACCCAGATGCAGGAAACCAAGACGACGCTGTGTCAAGTCGCGAAGGCATAAGGAGAACGCCATGGCGAGAATGAAATTCCTGGTCGATGCCGAGCGCTGCATCGAGTGCAACGGCTGCGTTACCGCCTGCAAGAACGAGAACGAAGTGCCTTGGGGCGTGAACCGGCGCCGCGTGGTGACGATCAACGACGGCGTCATCGGTGCGGAGAAGTCGATTTCCGTAGCCTGCATGCACTGCTCGGACGCACCCTGCATGGCGGTCTGCCCGGTGGATTGCTTTTACCGGACGGATGACGGCGTCGTGCTGCACGACAAGGACCTGTGCATCGGCTGCGGCTACTGCTTCTACGCCTGCCCGTTCGGTGCACCGCAGTTCCCGCAGGCGGGCGCTTTCGGCTTGCGCGGAAAGATGGACAAGTGCACGTTCTGTGCCGGCGGTCCTGAAGCCGACCGCTCCGACGCGGAGTTCAAGAAGTACGGCCGCAACCGCCTGGCCGAGGGCAAGCTCCCGGCCTGCGCCGAGATGTGCTCGACCAAGGCGCTGCTGGGCGGCGATGGTGACGTGATCGCCGACATCTACCGCGAGCGCGTCGTGCGCCGCGGCAAAGGCTCCGAAGTGTGGGGCTGGGGCACGGCCTACGGCCCGGGCAAGGCCGGAGCGGCGGCAGGAGGCAAGTCGTGAAGCGCGCGGCGCTGGCACTGGCGGCGCTGGCTGCCCTGGGACTCGCCGGCTGCGGCGAGTCCGACCAGGTGGTGGTCTACAAACAGGGGAAATACCAGGGTAAGCCCGATGGCCGCCCGTGGGACAGCGCGCCGCTGGCGCAGGAACAGCGCGGCGGGACGTGGAACAAGGGCGACAAGAGCAGCTGGGAATCCGCGCTCAACGCGCGCAACCTGACGCAAAACGAGTACAAGCGCATCTACAACCAGTAGGTCGCAAGACTGGCTGACGAAGGAGAAGAACATGCCCAGGCTTTCCCACATCGCGGGCTGGTTGCTTGCCTCACTGTTGCTCGCGATTGCGGGCGGCGTGCAGGCGCAATCCGCGGTCCAGCAGCAGCAGCAGCAGCAGGGCATCGACCAGCCGGGGAACAATGCCCCAGTCTGGCGCGAGGTTCGCAAGGAAGCGCAGGAGCACTACACCACGGTCAAGGGGCGTGAGACGGGCGTGCTGGTGCAGTCCGCCGGCGAGACCTGGCGCCAGATCCGCAATGGCCCGGTGACGTTCTACGGCGGGTGGCTGGTGGTGCTGGCGGTACTGGTGATTGCGGCGATCTATTTCGCCATGGGACCGGTCAAGCTGCACGACAAGCCTACCGGTCGCATCATCGAGCGCTTCACGCTCGCAGAGCGCTGGGCGCATTGGGTGATGGGCATCAGCTTCGTGGTGCTGGGCATCACGGGCCTCATCATCCTGTTCGGCAAATTCGTGCTGCTGCCGGTGATCGGCTACACGCTGTTCAGCTGGCTGACGGCGCTCTCCAAAAACCTGCACAACTTCGTCGCACCGCTGTTCGCGGTGAGCCTGCTGATCTTCATCCTCATGTACGCCAAGGACAACCTGATGAAGTCGTACGACTTCTCGTGGTTCGCCAAGGCGCCTGGATTCTTTGCGAGTAAGCACATCCCCTCGGGCCGCTTCAACGGCGGCGAGAAGGTCTGGTTCTGGGGCGGCGTGGTGGTGCTGAGCCTGGCGCTGGTGGGCTCGGGCGCGGTGCTGCTGTTCCCGAATTTCGACCAGGTACGCTCGACCATGCAGCAGGCGAGCGTCATCCACATGATCACCGGGCTGCTGGTGATCGCGGCGGCAATCGGCCACATCTACATGGGTACTATTGGCGTGGATGGGGCGTACCAGGCCATGCGCGACGGCGTCGTGGACGAGACCTGGGCCAAGGAGCACCACGAGTACTGGTATGACGAGGTCAAGTCCGGCGCCAAGCGCGCTGCAGGCGGCGCGGTCCCTGCCGGCGCCCCGCACATGAAGGAGAAACAATGAACAAGATCCTGCTCGCGCTCGCCGGCGGCCTGTTGGCCGGTGTCATTGCGACCTCCCATGCCAAGCTGCCGGCGCCGCCGCCCAAGACCGACGCGGAGAAGTCCGCGGATGCCGCCAAGGCCGCTGCGGCAAAGGCCGCTGGTGCTGCCGCCAACGCGAAGGCCGAGGACCGCGCGGTCGCGAATTACAGGAAGAACAAGGGAATGAAGTAGTAGGCGGTCGGCCCGGGCGGGCGCGGCTAGTCTGCGCCCTCCACCAACAGCATCTTCGAACGCGCGGCCTTCAGGCGCAGCGCCAGCGCCGGCGCGTATTCCGGCGAGTGGTACCACTTGCGCGCCTGGTCCATTGAGGCGAATTCCAGCACCACCAGGCGCTTGGGCTTCCATTCGCCTTCCTTGACCTCGGTCGCGCCGCCGCGCACCAGAAATTTGCCGCCAAACCTGGCGACGGTGGCGGGAACCAGCTTGCGGTACTCCTCGTAGGCGGCCGGATCGGTGACGTCGACTTCGACGATGACGTAGGCGGACATGCAGGCTCTCCTGTGAATAGCGTGAACGGACCAGGGCAGTCTACCCGCCCGCCCGCGCGCAACCTAGACCAGCAAGCTGCCGAAGGCGACCGCGAGACCTGCCAGCGCGCTCGCGCCGACCACGGTCATGACGCCCAGCTTCAGGCGCAGCAGGGCGAAAAACGCCGCGGCGCCGATCGCCGCTGATATCCAGTCGAACGCACCGTCGAATCCGTGCGGCCACAGGACATGCCAGGCAAAGAACACCGCGAGATTGACGACGACACCGACCACGGCAGCGGTGATCCCGGTGAGCGGCGCCGTGAAGCGGAGCTGGCCGTGCGTGGTCTCGACGAACGGGGCGCCTGCAAAGATGAACACGAAGGAGGGCAGGAAGGTGAACACGGTCGCGACCACGGCCCCGGCGGCGCCAGCCAGCGCCAGTGCCTCGGGGCCGAGGATTTCCTTGGTCCACGCGCCGACAAAGCCGACGAACGCCACCACCATGATGAGCGGCCCGGGCGTGGTCTCGCCGAGCGCCAGCCCGTCGATCATCTGCGGCGCGCTCAGCCATTGGAAATTCTCCACGGCGCCCTGATAGACGTAGGGCAGCACGGCGTAGGCGCCGCCGAAGGTGAGCAGGGCCGCCTTGGTAAAGAACCAGCCCATCTGCGTAAGGGTGCCTTGCCAGCCGAAGGCCAGCGCCAGGCTGGCGAGACTGAGCGCCCACAGCGCGAGCCCGATGCCGATGTAGGCGTAGAACTTGCGCCACGAGAACAACGCGTGCGCCGGCGTCGGCGTATCGTCGTCGATCAGCGCGGGTCCGTAGCCCGCCTGCGCCGCAGCGTGGCCGCCGTCGGCGGAAAACTTGGCGGGCGCCAGGCGCCCGCCCGCGTAGCCGATCAGGCCGGCCGCGACGACGATCGCGGGAAATGGCACGGCGAAGGCAAAGATGGCGACGAATGCGGCCAGGGCAATGGCCCACATCCACTCGTTCTTCAGGGTGCGCAGGCCGATGCGATGCGCTGCGGCGAGCACGATCGCCACCACCGCCGGCTTGATGCCGTAGAACATTCCCGCCACCAGCGGCACGTCGCCCCAGGCGAGGTAGATCCAAGACAGCGCGATGAGGATGAAGACCGAGGGCAGCACGAACAGCCCGCCGGCGACGATCCCGCCCCAGGTGCGGTGCATCAGCCAGCCCATGTAGGTGGCGAGCTGCTGCGCTTCCGGGCCGGGCAGCAGCATGCAGTAGTTGAGCGCATGCAGGAATCTCCTCTCCGAGATCCAGCGCCGGCGCTCGACCAGCTCGGCGTGCATGATGGCGATCTGGCCCGCCGGGCCGCCGAAGCTGATGAAGCCGAGCTTCAGCCAGAAGCGGAACGCCTCCTTCAGCGTGACATGGCGGGGTTCCAACTGTGCACCTCCGTCTTTTCGCTCCTGCACCAGGCGTACAGCGCGTCGTAAACCGTCATGCCATGCGCGAGCATTTCATGGTCGTCTGCGAAGATTCCCGACAGGCCCAGCGAGATCGCGACCAGCCCCGCGGACTGCGGGGCCAGCTCGGGACGATTGGTGTCCGCCCCACGCACGATCAGCGCCAGCTGCTGCAACGCGGGCTCGGCGAGGTGATAGCGGAATAGTAAGGCATCGAAGCTGCAGCGCCCGCCCACGTGGGAGAACTCGGTGTCGGGGACGTCATAGGGCGTGGCGGAGTTCTCCTGCGCGGCGCGTCGCACGTCAGGCGCGGGGACGTAAAGGAATTCGGCGTCCGCGTCGATGAAGCGGCGGATCAGCCACGGGCAGGCGATGCGGTCGATCTTGGGCCGCTCGCGCGTGATCCAGCGCGTTGGCGCCCCCTCGGGTTTCTGCATCAGCTCGCCGCCCGCAGAACGCCAGTTCTCGATCCCGCCTTCGACGTAGGCCGCGTCGATACCAGCGGCGCGCAGCGCCTGCGCTGCGCCCTGGCTGACTTCGTGACCGTGCACGCAATACACCACCACGCCGGACGCCGCGGGGAGGGAAGCGCTCCATTCAGCGACGCGCGCCGGGTCCCGGCGCAGCGCGCCGCGCATCATGTCAGGCGCGGCCAGGTACGCGGGCGCCTTGCGCACGTCGATGACCAGCGGGCGTTGATCGGAACGTAGGGTTTGCCGCAGTGCGGCGGGGGCAATGCTCGCGTCCATGGCGCTCTCCTGAAGAGACCGCAGAGCTTGGACGCGACCGTCTTGCCGGGATGGCGCGGGGAGCCTGCGTTCCCCGAGGCGCCCACTTTGCCGCGTCCCGGCGGCGGCTGTCAACCCCGCTCGTCGCGCGATGGCCCTTTAAGAAGGCGCGGGCTGCCGTGTACAGTCCATGGGATCGCCATGAATTGCACGAAGATGCGTAACGAGAATGCTTGAGGCCCTCGGCTCCGGCCTGCGGCTGGTGGCGACGCTCGACCTGCGCCTGTGGGAGATCGTCGGGCTGAGCCTGGGCGTGAGCCTGTCGGCGGTGGCCTTCGCCACGCTGCTGGGCTTGCCGCTGGGCGCGGTGCTGGCCGTGGGGCGCTTTCCCGGGCGGCAGGCGGCGATCGTGGTGCTCAATGCGCTGATGGGCCTGCCGCCGGTGGTGGTAGGGCTGTTCATCTATCTGCTGCTCTCTCGCGCCGGCCCGCTCGGCGAGTTCGGACTGCTGTTCACGCCCCAGGCCATGGTCATCGCGCAGACCGTGCTGGTGCTGCCGATCATCGCCGCGCTCGCGCGCCAGGCGGTGGAGGACGCCTGGCGCGATTACGAAGAGCAGCTGCGCTCGTTCGGCGTCGAGGGCTGGCGCGGAGCGCTCACCGTGCTGTGGGACATCCGCTTCTCGCTGCTCACCGCCGTGATGGCAGGACTGGGTCGGGCAAGCGCGGAAGTCGGGGCGGTGATGATCGTCGGCGGCAACATCGACGGCGTGACGCGCGTGATGACCACGGCCATCGCACTGGAGACCTCGAAGGGCGACCTGCCGCTCGCGCTCGGGCTGGGCATGGTGCTCATCGCCATCGTGCTGGCGCTCAATGCCGCCGCGCAGGTGATCAAGGAAGCCGCCCTGCGGAGATACGGATGAGCGCCATCCTGCCGCTGCGCCTGGAGGAAGTCTCGTATGCCGTGGACGGCCGCCGCATCATCGAGCGCGTGAGCCTGGTGCTCGAGGCCGGCCCGAGCACCATCATCCTTGGCGCCAACGGCGCGGGCAAAAGCGTGCTCATGCGCCTGATGCACGGCCTGCTCGCGCCGAGCGCGGGCCGGATCACCTGGAGTTCGCAGGGCGCACGCCGCCGCCAGGCGATGGTGTTTCAGCGGCCGGTGATGCTGCGCAGATCGGCACTCGATAACGTGGTCTACGCGCTCAAGGTGGCCGGCGTGCCGGCGGCGCAACGCGAGCGGCTGGCGCAGGAGGCGCTCGACGAGGTCGGATTGCGCCCTGTGGCGCGGCGCCCGGCGCGCGTGCTCTCGGGCGGCGAGCAGCAGCGGCTCGCGCTGGCGCGTGCCTGGGCGCTGCATCCCGAGGTGCTGTTCCTCGACGAGCCGACGGCCAATCTCGATCCGGGCGCGACGCGTGAGATTGAAACCATCATCAAGGCCTTCGACGCCGCCGGCACCAAGGTCGTCATGTCCACGCACAGCCTCGGCCAGGCGCGGCGCCTGGGCGACGAGGTGATCTTCCTGCACCAGGGGCGCGTTGCGGAGCGCTCGCCGATGGATCAGTTCTTTCCGCTGCCGGCTTCGCCCGAGGCCGCCGCTTTCGTCAAACGGGAATTGCCATGGGATTGATGCTGAGGATACTGCTCGCAATGCTGATCTGCGCGCCGGCGCAGGCGCAGACCCGCTTCATCACCGTCGCGTCCACCACGTCGACCGAGCAATCGGGCCTGTTCAGGCACCTGCTGCCGATGTTCGAGCGCAAGGCCGGCTTCCAGGTGCGCGTGGTGGCGCTCGGCACCGGCCAGGCGCTCGACATGGGTAAGCGCGGCGACGCGGACGTCGTCTTCGTGCACGCCAAGGCGCTGGAGGAGAAGTTCGTTGCCGAAGGCTACGGCGTGAAGCGTTTCGAGGTCATGTACAACGACTTCGTGCTGGTCGGACCGAAGTCCGACCCGGCGAAGGTCGGTGGCGGCACGGACATCGTTGCCGCGTTGCAGAAGATCAGGGTCTCCCAGGCGCCATTTACCTCCCGCGGCGACAAGAGCGGCACGCATTTCGCGGAACTGCAGCTATGGAAGGCGGCGGGCATCGACATTGGCCGGGCCAAGGGGCCCTGGTACCGCGACACCGGCTCGGGCATGGGCCCCACGCTGAACATCGCCGCCGGGTTGAACGCCTACGCGCTCACCGATCGCGCCACCTGGCTGTCGTTCAAGAACCGCGGCGAACTGGTGATCTCAGTGCAGGGGGACCGGCGGCTGTTCAACCAATACGGCGTGATCCTGGTGAACCCCGCGAAATACCCGCACGTCAAGCAGGACCTGGGGCAGGCGTTCATCGACTGGATCGTATCTCCGCAGGGACAGGCGGCCATCGCCGACTATAAGATCGGGGGCATGCAACTGTTCTTTCCGAACGCCACCGACAGCGAGCGACGGTGACCGTGGACCAGACGATCCTGCTGCTGCTGGCCTCGGGAATGCTGGTGGCGTCCTTTGTGTATGCCTCGGTCGGCCATGGCGGCGCGTCCGCCTACATCGCGGCCATGGCGCTCGCCGGCCTTGCGCCGACGGAGATGCGGCCCATCGCGCTGACCCTGAACGTGCTGGTCTCTTCCATCGCCTCGTTCAAGTTCTGGCGCGCGGGGCACTTCCGCTGGCGCCTGTTCTGGCCGTTCGCCGCCGTCTCGATCCCCTTTGCCTACCTCGGCGGCGCGATCACGCTGCCGGGGCAGATGTACAAGGTCGTGGTGGGGCTGGTCCTCGTGTACGCCGCCTGGCCGCTCTGGCGCAGCGGCCGCGCGGGAGACGAAATGCGCGCGGTGCGCGAGCCCGCGATCGCCCTGGCGATGGCGATCGGCGCGGCGATGGGATTTCTTGCGGGGCTCACCGGCGTCGGCGGCGGGATCTTCCTCAGCCCGCTGGTGCTGATGCTCGGCTGGGCCGGGACCAAGCAGACTTCCGCGGTGGCCGCGCCCTTCATCCTGGTCAATTCACTCGCTGGCCTGGCAGCCGGTTTCGTCGCCGGAACGGCGTCGCTGCCCGCCGCCACCTGGGTGCTCGCCGGCGTGGTGCTGGTCGGCGGCTGGCTGGGCGCGGAGTACGGCAGCCGGCGCTTTGCCAATCCGGTCGTGCGGCGCGTGCTCGCCGTGGTGCTGGTGCTCGCCGGGGCCAAGATGGTGCTGGTATGAAGGTGTTCGGCTTCGCCGGCTGGTCGGGTAGCGGCAAGACCACGCTGATCGAAAAACTGATCCCGCGCTTCGTGCAGCGCGGCCTGCGCGTGTCGCTGATCAAGCATGCGCACCATACGTTCGACGTGGACCATGCGGGCAAGGACTCCTACCGCCACCGCCAGGCCGGCGCCACCGAGGTGCTGGTCACCTCGTCGCGGCGCTGGGTGCTGATGCACGAGCTGCGCGGCGCGCAGGAACCCTCGTTCGACGAGCAGCTGAAGCATCTCTCGCCCTGCGACCTGCTGATCGTCGAGGGCTTCAAGCACGCGCCGATTCCCAAGCTCGAAGTCTGGCGCGCCGTGACCGGCGAGGGGCTGTTGCATCCGCAGGATGCGCACATTGTCGCCGTGGCGAGCGACGCGAAGGTCGAGACCAGGCTCCCCCTGCTGGATCTCAACGACGACGCCAGCATCGCCGATTTCATCGTCAAGTACCTGAAGCTCGCATGAACAAGGGCTTGCTCTCCGTCGACGAAGCGCTGGACGTGCTGCTCGCGGGCGCGCGCCCGGTCACCGGCGTGGAGCAGGTGCCCACGCTGGATGCCGCCGGCCGCGTGCTGGCGCAGGATCAGCGCTCCACCATGGACGTGCCGCCGATGGATAACAGCGCCATGGACGGCTACGCAGTACGCGCGGCGGACGTGAAGTCGCCCGATGCGCGCCTGAAGATCGCGCAGCGCATCCAGGCCGGTACGGTCGGCCGCGCGCTCGCGCCCGGCACCGCGGCGCGCATCTTCACCGGCGCGCCGATTCCGCCGGGCGCGGACGCGATCGTGATGCAGGAGTACTGCGCGGCCGACGGCGAGTTCGTGGTGGTGAAGAAGGTGCCGGAGCCCGAGGCCTGGATCCGGCGCACCGGCAGCGACATCCGCAAGGGCGACCGCATCCTCGCCGCGGGTACCCGCCTGCGGCCGCAGGACACGGGGCTTGCCGCCTCGGTCGGCATCAAGGCGCTGCCGCTTCTGCGCCGCGTGCGCCTGGGCCTGTTCTTCACCGGCGACGAATTGGTGATGCCGGGCGACCCGCTGCCCCCGGGGCGCATCTACAACTCCAACCGCTTCACCCTGAACGGGCTGGCGCAGGTGTTCGGCTGCGAGTTGCGCGACTACGGCATCGTGCCCGATTCGCTCGACGCCACGCGCGCCGTGCTCAGGCGCGCGGCGGCCGAGTGCGACCTCATCGTCACCTCGGGCGGCGTATCGGTGGGCGACGCGGATTTCGTCAGGCCCGCGGTCGAGGCCGAAGGCTCGCTGCTGATGTGGAAGATCGCGATGAAGCCGGGCCGGCCGCTCGCCTTCGGCAAGGTCGGCGAGGCCGCGTTCATCGGCTTGCCCGGCAACCCGGTGTCCAGCTTCGTCACCTTCCTCATTTTCGTGCGCCCGTTCCTGCTGCGCACCCAGGGCATCGCGCGGGTGGCGCCGCGCGTCATCGAGGCGCGCGCCGATTTCGACTGGTCCGAGCCCGACGCACGGCGCGAATTCCTGCGCGTAAAATGGAACGACGCGGGCGGGCTCGATCTTTACCCGACGCAGGATTCCGCGGTGATGACCTCCACGGCCTGGGCGGACGGCCTGGTGGACAACCCGGCCAACCATGCCATCCGCAAGGGCGAGCGCGTGCGCTACCTGCCGTATTCGGAGCTTTACGGATGAAAGTGAAGGTTCTTTTCTTCGCCTCGCTGCGCGAGCAGCTCGGCACCGCGGCCGAGGACCTGGATCTGCCCGCGGGCGTGGGCAATGTTGCCGCGCTGCGCTCGCACCTGCGCGGGCGCGGCGGTGCCTGGGAGCTCGCGCTCGCCGACGGCAAGCTGGTGCGCGCGGCGGTGAACCAGGACATGGCGCCGCCGACCACGTCCCTCAAGGCGGGCGACGAAGTGGCGTTCTTTCCCCCGGTGACCGGCGGATGAAAGTCTCGGTACAGGCCGCGGACTTCGACGCCGGGGCCGAGATGCGCGCGCTGTCGCGTGACCCGAAAGTCGGTGCGGTGGCGAGCTTCGTCGGCGTGGTGCGCGAGGTGGCGATGACCCTGGAGCACTATCCCGGCATGACCGAGCGCGCGCTGCAGAGAATCGTCGAGGACGCGCGCGCGCGCTGGCAGGTGCTGGATTGCACCGTGATCCACCGCACCGGCGCGCTGCAGCCCACCGACCAGATCGTGCTGGTGGCGGTGGCCAGCAGCCATCGCGGAGACGCCTTCGCCGCCTGCGAGTTCATCATGGATTTTCTCAAGACGCAGGCGCCGTTCTGGAAGAAAGAGGGCGCGGGCTGGGTCGAGGCGCGCGCCTCGGACGACAAAGCTGCGGAGCGCTGGAAGTGAACGCCGGCGCCTTCGCCGCCGTGGGGGCGGGCGCCGTGCTCGGCGCCTGGGCGCGCTGGGGGCTGACCACCTGGCTCAATCCGCTCATCACGAACCTGCCGCTGGGTACGCTGGTGGCAAATCTCGGCGGCGGCTACCTGGTCGGCCTGGCGGTGGCCTACTTTGGCGCTGCTAGCGCCTTGGCGCCGGAATGGCGGCTCGCCTGCATCACCGGGTTCCTCGGCGCGCTGACGACGTTCTCGACGTTCTCGGCCGAATCGGTGCAGCTGCTGCAGGCGGACAAATTCCTCGCGGCGGCCCTGCACTCCGCGGCGCATCTTTTCGGCGCCATCCTCGCCACTATCCTGGGCTTCGCCACCTACCGCGCCCTGGCTTGAATCCGGGGGTCTCTGCCCCCAATTCCCCTGCATGCGTGTCGACAAATTCACCACCAAGCTGCAGGAAGCCCTGGCCGAGGCCCAGAGCCTCGCCGTAGGCCAGGACCACCAATATATCGAGCCGCAGCACCTGCTCGCCGCGCTCCTGGCCCAGGAGGACGGGGGCACGGCCGCGCTCATCGCCAAGGCAGGGGGCAATCCGGGGGCGTTGAAAAAGGGCCTGGGCGAGTCCCTGGGCCGCATCGCCAAGGTGGAAGGGGCCCCGGGCGAAGTCCACGTCTCGCGCGACCTGGGAGCGCTCCTGAACGTCGCGGACAAAGAGGCGCAGAAGCGCGGCGACCAGTACATCGCCTCGGAGTTGTTTCTCTTGGCCGCAGTCGGCGACAAGGGCGAGAGCGGCAAGCTCCTCAAGCAGGCGGGCGTGGACCGCAAGGAGCTGGCGAAGGCGATCGACGAGGTGCGCGGCGGCGCCAGCGTCTCCGGGCAGGCCGACGAGTCGCAGCGCCAGTCCCTGGAGAAGTACACGCTCGATCTCACCGAGCGCGCGCGCGCCGGCAAGCTCGACCCGGTGATCGGCCGCGACGACGAGATCCGGCGCTGCATCCAGATCCTGCAGCGGCGCACCAAGAACAACCCGGTCCTGATCGGCGAGCCCGGCGTGGGCAAGACCGCGATCGTCGAGGGGCTGGCGCAGCGCATCATCAACGGCGAAGTGCCCGAGTCGCTGAAGCACAAGCGCGTGCTGGTGCTCGACATGGCCTCGCTGCTTGCCGGCGCAAAATACCGCGGCGAGTTCGAGGAGCGCCTCAAGTCGGTGCTCAAGGACCTGGCGAAGGACGAGGGCAACACCATCGTGTTCATCGACGAGCTGCACACCATGGTCGGCGCGGGCAAGGCCGAAGGCGCCATCGACGCCGGCAACATGCTCAAGCCGGCGCTGGCGCGCGGCGAGTTGCACTGCATTGGCGCCACCACGTTGAACGAGTATCGCAAGTACGTGGAGAAGGACGCCGCGCTCGAGCGCCGCTTCCAGAAGATCCTGGTGGGCGAGCCTTCGGTGGAAGCGACGGTGGCGATCCTGCGCGGCCTGCAGGAAAAGTACGAGCTGCACCACGGCGTCGAGATCACCGACCCGGCGATCGTCGCCGCGGCCGAGCTCTCGCATCGCTACATCACGGACCGCTTCCTGCCGGACAAGGCGATCGACCTGATCGACGAGGCCGCGGCGCGCATCAAGATGGAGATCGACTCCAAGCCCGAGTCCATGGACCGGCTCGACCGGCGCCTGATTCAATTGCGCATCGAGCGCGAGGCGGTGAAAAAGGAAAAGGACGAGGCGTCGCGCAAGCGCTTCGGCCTGATCGAGGACGAGATCGCGCGCCTGGAGAAGGAATACTCCGACCTGGAGGAGATCTGGAAGGCCGAGAAGGCCCAGGTCGCCGGCACCCAGCACATCAAGGAGGAGATCGAGAAGCTGCGCCTGCAGATGGCGGACCTGCAAAGGAAGGGCCAGTACGACAAGCTCGCGGAGCTGCAGTACGGCAAGCTGCCGCAGCTCGAGGCGCAGCAAAAGAGCGCCGAGAAGGCGGACGACAGGGCCTCCAGGACGCGGCTGGTGCGCACCCAGGTCGGCGCGGAGGAAATCGCCGAGGTGGTGTCGCGCGCCACCGGCATCCCGGTGGCCAAGATGATGCAGGGTGAGCGCGACAAGCTGGTGCACATGGAAGACAAGCTGCACGAGCGCGTGGTCGGCCAGAACGAGGCGGTGCGCCTGGTGGCGGACGCCATCCGCCGCTCGCGCTCGGGGTTATCGGATCCCAACCGCCCCTACGGGTCGTTCCTGTTCCTCGGGCCCACGGGCGTGGGCAAGACCGAGCTGTGCAAGGCGCTGGCGAATTTCCTCTTCGATTCTGAGGAGCACCTGATCCGCATCGACATGTCCGAGTACATGGAGAAGCACTCGGTGTCGCGCCTGATCGGCGCGCCGCCCGGCTACGTGGGCTACGACGAGGGCGGGCAGCTCACCGAGCAGGTGCGGCGCAAGCCCTACGCGGTGATCCTGTTCGACGAGGTGGAAAAGGCGCACCCCGACGTGTTCAACGCGCTTTTGCAGGTGCTGGACGAGGGCCGCCTCACCGACGGCCAGGGCCGTACCGTGGATTTCAAGAACACGGTGCTGGTGATGACCTCCAACCTCGGCTCGCACATGATCCAGCAGATGGCGGGCGGCGACTACGCCGTGATCAAGCTGGCGGTGATGGCCGAGGTGAAGAACCAGTTCAGGCCGGAGTTCGTCAACCGCATCGACGAGGTGGTGGTGTTCCACGGCCTGGGCGAGGAGCATATCCGGTCCATTGCGAAGATCCAGCTCGGCGTGCTCAAGGCGCGCCTGGCGAAGATGGACTACGGTTTCGAGATCTCGGAGGGCGCGATCGCCGAGCTGGCCAAGGTGGGTTTCGACCCGGTGTACGGCGCGCGGCCGCTGAAGCGCGCCATCCAGTCCGAGTTGGAGAATTCGCTCGCCAAGGCGATCCTCGAGGGGCGCTTCGCGCCCAAGGACGCCATCCGCGCCGACTACCGCGGCGGAAAGTTCACCTTCGAGAAGGCACCGGCCCGCGCCGCCGCGTGAAACGCCGGCGCGCCGGCGCGGATGCGGCGCGACTGCTGCAGCAATTCTTCCCACAGCCCCTCGGTGTCCTTGCGGAACACCAGCTCGAGGTCCGCGTCGATCACCGCCCACAGCCCGCCGTCGATCTCGCGCTTCAACTCTCCCGGGCGCCATCCGACGTAGCCTACGTAGTAGCGCGCGTCGTTCGGCGCCTGTTCGATCACCTGGTCGATGGTGTTGGCACGGAAGGCGAGGAACAGGTGCTTCATCAACTGCACCGAGCCCGCTCCCGGGGTCACGTCGGCCTTCACCAGCGCCACCAGCGCGCCGCGCGAGAAGGGCCCGCCATAGAACACCGGATCCACCACCTTCTTCGAGGGCGCGTGCTCCGGGAACAGGCTGCCCAGCGAGCGTCGCGTGGGGCGGTTGAGGATCACGCCGATGTGGCCGCCCCTGGGCGCGGGCGCCGCCAGCAGCACGGTCTGGCGGTAGTCCAGGTCGCGGAACATCGGGTGCGCGACGAGGAAAATCGCTTCATCTTCCTGCACTTGTGCGGGCGCCGGGAGCGCGGTGGTGCATAGCAGCAGGGTTGCGAGGACGCGCAGAAATTTCACGCAAACGATTGTAGCGCGATTGCCGGTGGGAGTAGACTGGCCCTGGAGCCTGCAACCACGGTCGGGAAATCCGGCCGCGCCGAGACACAAGTCCGGGCGACCTGTCCGGGCGAGCGATCGAGCCCATGCGCCGCGAATAAGGACGCGGCGTGATGCGGGATCCAACCCCAAGTGCCGTTCATGCGGCACCGCCCGGCGCAACCGGGCCCCAAAGCCCCGCTTCGGCGGGGCTTTCGTTTTGGGTCCCCGCTTCGGCGGGGCTTTTGTTTTCAGGTCTGAGGTTTGCTCGCGCGAGCCACCAATTCTTCCCACAGCCCCTCGGTGTTCTCGCGAAACACGATGTCTTCCTCCGCGGGCAGCACGTACCAGCCGTCGCGCCCGAACTCGCCCTGCAGCTGGCGCGGCAGCCAGCCGGCGAATCCCGCATACAGGCGGTAGTCCGTTTCCTTGCGCCCGAGCAGCGCCTCGACGTTTTCCGGGTGCATGCTGAGGTAGAGATTCTTCAGTACATGGAAGGCGGGCGCGGCGGGCGGCTCCGTGGCGCGAAACACGGCGACCACCAGGCGCGGCATCACCGGGCCGCCGAACCACAGCGGCTGTCCGCGGTGCTCATCGCGCGTGCGGCGATTGAGGATCACGCCCACGGTGTGGAAGTCCGGCGTCTGCGTTACCAGCACCACGCTGCGGCCGAAGTTCGAATCCTGCAGCTCGGGCTTGGCGACCAGCAGCAGGCCGTTGGCCGGCAGTTCCTGCTGCGCGCCGGCGCCGGCGGCAAGCAGCAGCGCGGCAAGGAGGGCGAGGAGGCGATTAACGCGCAACCCAGCCTCCGCAGACGGGAAACACCTGTCCCACAAAGCAGCTCGCCGGGTCGCTGCACAGGTAGGCCGCGAACTCCGCGTCCTCGCGCGCGCCGACCAGGCGACCCAGGGGCACTTCGCGCTTGAGCCGTTCCTGGAAGCGCGGGTTGGCCTGGACCTCGGGCGGGAAGTAGGTAGGGTTGTCGACAAAATTCTGCGCGATGGCGTTCACCTGCACATTGTGCGCGGCCGCTTCGATGCCCACCGACTGGACGTAGGCGAGTTGGGCGCCCCTGGCGGCGCTGTAGGTCGAATAGCGCTTCATGCCCCGCAGCGCCGCGGCGCTGCCCATGACCAGGATCCTTCCCGAGCGCCGCTCGATCATCTTCGGCAGCACGGCGCGAAACAGCCGGGGCAGCGGGTCGACCAGGGCGGCAAACGTGTCCCGCCATTCTTGCTCCGACACTTCGGTGGCCTCGGTGCTGGGCGCCGGCAGGGCGAGGTTGGCGACCAGCACGTCGATCTCGCCCGCACTGGCGACGGCCTGCGCAGGCGCCGCGGGATCGATGAGCGGCTGCCGGCTGGCGATCACCGTGGCACCGTGCGCGGCGAAGACTTCGCACAGCACCGGACCCATGAAGGCGTCCGCCTGTGTGATGAGCACGCGCTTGCCCTGGAGCATCGCGCTCGGCATGGTTACGACGCGCCCTTCTCCATCTGTTCGCACTCCTTCTCGTATTCCGTCACCAGCACGGCGAGCGCATCGTGAAACGCGTTCTGGTGCGAGAGCAGGGTCTCGAGTTTCTTGGCGATCTTTTTCTGCTTCATTTCTCCCTCCAGCAGCAGCCAGAATTCGGTGATCTTCTCGATGTTCGCTTTCGAGTAGTGGTCCATTTCCTTGAGCTGGGCGATGATGTCTCTCGACCGCTCCAGGATGGTCTTTTCGCCTGCAGGTTCGGTCATCTGGGTCTCCTGGGTTGACTGCGCGTCCTGGAAGGGCAGGAATCGCCTAACGCCCTGCGTCCATGTCGACCAGATGGTTGGGTAGCATGGGCTCAGTTGGGCTCGATGTTCGCCGTCGTGAAGCCCTCGAACCAGGGCGCCATGTCGTCCTCTGACGTGGACAGCATTGATGCGTGGACCTCGATGCAATGCGTACCGCCCACCGCGGACAGCACGTGGGCGTTCAGTCGAACGACGCCGCCAAGCGGCGCGGCATACATCGCCACGAAGGTGTTGTCGTTGACTCGTGTCTTGTGCATCTGCGCAGGCGGTGGCACACCCGCTCTGGCCCCCAGTGTCCGCAAAGTCGAGACCGCACATTCGAGCGCGGTCATTCCCGCGGCGGCAGCGGGGGTGATGACGGAGATCGAGTAAGGACCATCGGAGCCCAGAAATCGCAAGTGAGGCTGGGACGCCTGCATCGGGTGCGCTTCCATCTTCATCGGCGGCATGTTGGGCAGGGTTACCTTGAATTTCGGTGATTGCACCTCGAAGACAAAGTCGTCGGCCCGGCAGTTGAAACTGCCGAACAGGATCAGGACCGTGCTCCACGCCAGGAACGCCCGTGTCATTGGACTCCAGAGGTGACCAGATAGACGATGGCAAGAACCGTAATGGTAGCGCCTGCCACCATGCGCCGTGTGACCGGCTCCTCACGCAGTACCACGGCACTGGCCAATGCCGTAATCAATGGATAGGCCGCCACCACCGGGGCCGTTTGTGCCAATGTAAGGTGAGACACCTACCTTCGTAGAATTACTGTCGAAAGGTAGGTCAACAATGTCGTCGAGGAAGAAGCTGAAGATGGTGGCGAGGTGTGGTTGCCGCACGCCTTGTCGCGGAAGTATCCGCGCGCCGGCTACGAGTGGGGCTGGCAGTTCCTGTTCCCGTCGAAATCCCGCTCGGCCGATCCGGAATCTGGCGTCATCCGGCGCCACCACGTTTATCCCGACACGATGAGCCGCGCGATCAAGCGCGCCACGCGCGCCGCGCATCGTCAAGCCGGTGAGCTGCCACACGCTGCGCCACTCCTTCGCCACGCACCTGCTGGAGAGCGGCTACGACATCCGCACCGTGCAGGAACTGCTGGGACACTCGGATGTATCTACCACCATGATTTACACGCACGTGCTCAACAAGGGCGGGCGTGGGGTGAAAAGCCCCTTGGACAGGCTGGAGCAGCCCGTAGCAGCCTATGCATGCGGTTGACCAGATTGCTACACGCATACTGATCGTCCGCGGGCAAAGAGTGATGATGGACGCGGATCTTGCGGCGCTTTACGGCGTGGAGACCCGGGTTCTGAACCAGGCGGTACAGCGCAATCGACGCCGCTTTCCGGCTGACCTTGCCTTTCGCCTGAATTCCGCGGAGCGGACCGAGGTGATCACAAATTGTGATCACCTCTGGAAGCTCAAGTACTCCTCTGCGCTGCCGCTGGTGTTCACGGAGCACGGCGCTTTGATGGCGGCGTCAATCCTCAACTCGCGGCGCGCCATCGAGGTAAGCCTGTATGTCGTACGCGCTTTCGTGCGTCTGCGAGAGGCTCTCGTCGCGCACAAGGAGATCGCCCGGCGACTGGAAGAGCTCGAACGCAGGCTTGGCACCCATGACCGGGTGATCGGCCAGATTCTGGAGGCAATCCGTCAGTTGACGCAGCCGGCGGACAGCGGCCAAGCGCCGCCGCATCGGCTTCGTGCAGGACTCCTAGCTGAACGCCTGTATCCCCGTGATCGCCCGCCCCAGGATCAGCGCATGGATGTCGTGCGTACCTTCGTAGGTGTTCACCACCTCCAAGTTCACCAGGTGGCGGATGACGCCGAACTCGTCCGAGATGCCGTTGCCGCCGAGCATGTCGCGCGCGGCGCGCGCGATGTCCAGCGCCTTGCCGCAGGAGTTCCGCTTCAGGATCGAGGTGATCTCCGGCGAGGCGGTGCCTTCGTCCTTCATGCGCCCCAGCCTCAGGCAGGCCTGCAGGCCGAGTGCGATTTCGGTCTGCATGTCGGCGAGTTTTTTCTGGATCAGCTGGTTGGCGGCGAGCGGGCGGCCGAATTGCTTGCGGTCGAGCACGTACTGGCGCGCGCGGTGCATGCAGTCCTCGGCCGCGCCGAGCGCGCCCCAGGCGATTCCATATCTTGCTGAATTCAGGCAGGTGAAGGGGCCTTTGAGGCCCCGGACGTCGGGGAAGGCGTTTTCCTCGGGGCAGAACACCTCGTTCATCACGATCTCGCCGGTGACCGAGGTCCTGAGGCCCACCTTGCCCTCGATCTTGGGCGCCGAGAGGCCCTTCATGCCCTTGTCGAGGATGAAGCCGCGGATTTCGCCCACGTGGTATTTCTCGTCCACTTCCTTCGCCCACACCACGAACACGTCGGCAACGGGCGAGTTGGAGATCCACATCTTGGCGCCACTGATGTTGTAGCCGCCTTTGACTTTCTTCGCGCGGCTCGCCATCGAGCCCGGGTCGGAGCCGTGGTTGGGCTCGGTGAGGCCGAAGCAGCCGATCCATTCGCCTTTGGCCAGCTTGGGCAGGTATTTCTTCTTCTGCGCCTCGGTGCCGAACTCGAAGATCGGCACCATGACGAGCGAGCTTTGCACGCTCATGGTCGAGCGGTAGCCCGAATCGATGCGCTCGATTTCGCGCGCGATCAGGCCGTAGCAGACGTAGTTCAGACCCGGGCCGCCGTACTCGGGGGGAATGGTGGGGCCAAGAAGGCCGAGTGCGCCCATCTCGCGGAATACTTCGAGGTCGGTCTTTTCGTGGCGGAAGGCCTCCAGCACTCGCGGCGCGAGCTTGTCCTCGCAGTAGGCGGCGGCGGCCTCGCGCACCATGCGCTCGTCCTCGCTGAGCTGCTGGTCGAGGAGCAGCGGGTCGCTCCAGCTGAACTGGGCCTTGGGTTTGGATTTCAGCGGCGCATTCATCGGTGTCTCCTCAGTGCACGCGCTCAAGGATAACCGCAAGGCCCTGGCCGACGCCGATGCACAACGACACCGCGGCGTACTTGCCGCCGGACTGCTGCAGTTCGCGCGCCACGGTGAGCGCGAGGCGCGCCCCCGAGCAGCCCAGCGGGTGGCCGATGGCGATGGCGCCGCCGTTGGGGTTGACGCGCGGGTCCTTGAAGTCCACCTCCATCAGTTTCAGGCAGCCTAGCACCTGGCTGGCAAAGGCCTCGTTGATCTCGATGATGTCCAGGTCCCCTAACTTCAAACCGCCGGCGCGCTCCAGCGCCCGCGGGATGGCGTAGGCGGGGCCCACGCCCATGATGCGCGGCTCGACCGCGGCCGAAGCCGCAGACAGGATCCTGGCGAGCGGCTGCTTGCCGTTCTTCTCGCCCCACTTGCGGCTCGCGATCACCAGCGCCGCGGCGCCGTCGTTCACGCCGGAGGCGTTGCCCGCGGTCACCACGCCGCCCTCGAACAGCGGCTTCAACTTGGCGAGCGACTCCATGGAGCTGTCGCGGCGCGGATGCTCGTCGGCCTCCACCATCGTGGGCGGCGCGTCCTTCTTCCTCGCCGGCAGGGCGATCGCCAGGATCTCGCCCTTGTAGAAGCCCTCGGCCTCCGCGCTGGCGTATTTCTTCTGCGAGGCGAGCGCGAACTCGTCCGCCTGCTCGCGGGTGATGGAGAATTCCTTGGCCACGTTGTCGCCCGTCTCGGGCATCGAGTGATCGCCGTAGTTCTTCTTGAATTTCGGGTTGGTAAATCGGGCGCCGATGGTGCTGTCGTACATCTTCACGTCGCGCGACCAGGGCGAATCGGACTTGCCGATGACGAAGGGCGCGCGCGACATGCTCTCCACGCCGCCGGCGATGTACAGCTCGCCCTCGCCGCAGGTGATGGCGCGCGCCGCGTCGGCCACCGCCTGCAGGCCCGAGGCGCACAGGCGGTTCACCGTCACGCCGGGGGTGGTGGGCGGCAGGCCTGCCATCAGCGCGGCGAAGCGCGCCACGTTGCGGCAGTCCTCGCCTGCCTGGTTCACGCAGCCGAGGATCACGTCCGCGATGTCTTCGGGCTTGATGGCGTTGCGCTTCACCACTTCGGCGATCACTTCGCCGGCGAGGTCGTCGGGGCGCACGGGCGCGAGTTTTCCCGCGTGGCGGCCGATGGGGGAACGGATTCCGTCGTAGAGATAGGCATCGAGCATGGGATTACTCCGGGGTGAGCAGGGACACGCCCAGCCGCGCGCGGCGCGTGAGCCAGGGGCTCGGGCGGTAACGGGGTTCTTTGGTCAGTTCGTGCATGGCTTCGAGGATGGCGAGGATCTTTGCGGCGCCGCGGCCGTCCCCCACGCCGCCTGCGGCGTCCCCCACGCCGCCTGCGGCGTCCCCCAGCGCGAGCGGTCCCTTCGGGTAGCCTAACCCCAGCATCACCGCGCGGTCGAGGTCTTCCGGATGCGCTATCCGCTCCTGCACTATTCCGCAGCCGACATTCACGATGTGGGCGACGACGCGCTGCGCGACGAAGCCGGCCGAGTCGCGGATCACGCTCACCGGCACGCCGTCGGCGGCAAGCAGGCCGTGCGCGGCCTCGCGCATTTCCTTCGTCGTCACCGGCGTCGGCATGAGCGTGCGGCGCTTGCTGAAGCCGAACAGGGGATCGACCGCGACGGTGTGCCGCGGGTCGAGGCCGAGCCCGAGCGCGGCGCTCGTCGCGTCCACGCCGAGCGGCGCGACCAGGCAGAGCGTCCCCGCCCGGAGTTTCGCCTCGAGCTTCGCGCCGAGCGTGGCGGCGAAGTCCTTCAATTCCGGCGCGACCCAGACCGACGCCGCCTTTGCCTGCGGCACCGGCTGCTCGGGCACTTTCTCCGGGGTGTTGTCTTTCGCGTAGCGGTACCAGCCCCTGCCAGTCTTGCGCCCGAGGAGTCCGGCGGCCACGCGCGTCTCGGCGATGTAGGCAGGCTGGTACTTCGGTTCGCCGTAATACTGCGCGTGCATGGACTTCATCACCGCGTGGGCGACGTCCAGCCCCACCAGGTCCATGAGGCTGAACGGCCCCATGCGAAAGCCCGCGGCGTCCACGAGGATGCGGTCGATGGTGGCGAAATCGGCCACGCCCTCCTGCAGCACGCGCAGCGATTCGGGCACGAAGCCGCGCCCGGCATGGTTGACGACGAAGCCGGGCGTGTCCTTGCAGCGCACCGCGGTGTGCCCGAAGCGTTTGGCAAGCGCCGCCAGCACCTCGCCCACCCAGGACTCGGTCAGCTCCCCGTCCACCACTTCGACGATTTTCATCAGCGGCACGGGGTTGAAGAAGTGGTACCCGGCCACGCGCCCGGGTCGGGTGCAGGCGGCGGCCATCGCGGTGACCGAAAGCGAGGACGTATTGGAGGTGAGGATGCAGGTGTCGCTCACCAGGCCTTCGAGCTGCCGGAACAGCGCCTGCTTCGCCTCCAGTTGCTCGACGATGGCCTCGACCACCAGGTGGCAATCCTTGAAGGCGGCCAGCGCATCCGCGATCTCGATGCGCCCGAGCGTCGCATCAACATCCGCCTGCGCCATGCGGCCCTTCTGCACCTGGCCGCCGAGCACGCGGGCGATCGCCTCCTTGGCTTTTGCTGCAGCGCCCGCCTGGGTGTCGTACACACGCACGCGCGCACCGCACTGGGCCAGCACCTGCACGATGCCGCGGCCCATGGTGCCGCTGCCGGCCACGCCGGCGAGGAGGTCGCTGCGGGAGACGTCGAGCATGAGGGGGGACAAAACCCGATTCTATCCGCGTGCCCCCAGAAGCTATAATTCCCGGCACAAAACAGATAAACGAAGCTAGGAGGCGGCCATGAAATACCGCAAGATCCTGCTCGCATACAACGGTTCGGCGGAGGGCAAGCGCGCGCTGCTCGAGTGCGCGGAGCTGGCCAATTTCCTCGGGGCGGAGACTCACCTGCTGGCGGTGGCGAGCATGCCGCCGAGCCTTTTTCTCACCGAGGGCTTCGTGCCCGAGGAGCTGCTGGAGGAGGAGAAAAAGCGCACGCAGACGCTGCTCGACGAAGGCATCGCCGCCCTCAAGAAGCAGGGCTTCAACGCCACCGGGCATCTCGCGGTGGGCGAGCCGGTGGAGGAGATCTGCCGGCTGGCCAAGGAGCAGAGCGCCGACCTGATCGTGCTCGGCCACAACCAGAACACGTCCTTCGCGGCGCGCTGGTGGAAGGGCTCGGTGGGTGCCTCGATCCTCGATTACGCGCCCTGCAGCCTGCTGGTGGCGCTGTCACGCAATTGATCCACCCGGGCACGAGGTAAGCATGGAAAGTTTCGGACACCAGGGACGCCTGGAGGATGAGCGCATGCTCAAAGGGGCCGGGCGCTACGTGTCCGACTGGAACCTGGAGGGCCAGGCGCGCGGCCATTTCCTGCGCTCGGACCACGCGCACGCCGAGATCGTGTCCATCGACGCGACCGAGGCCCGCAAGATGCCGGGTGTGATCGCGGTGCTCACGGGCGAAGACGTGGCCGCGGCGGGCCACAAACCCATGCCGGCCGCGGCACCGATGAAGGGTCGCGGCGGCGCCGAGCAGAAAACGACGCCGCGCTACTCTCTGGCGCACGGGCGCGCGCGCTACGTCGGCGAGCCGGTGGCGCTGGTGGTCGCCGAAACCGTGGCGCAGGCACAGGATGCCGCCGAAACCGTCGCCATCGAGTATCGCGAGCTGCCGGTGGTGGTGACGGCCGAGCAGGCCCTCGCCAGGGGCGCGCCCGAGCTGCACGCGGAAGCGCCGGGCAACCTGGTGCTCGATTACTCCGGCGGCGACGAGGCGGCGACCGAGGCCGCGTTCAAGCGCGCCGCGAAGGTGGTGAAACTCTCGGCCTACCACACGCGCGTGGTCGGCAACCCGATGGAGCCGCGCGCCGCGATGGGTTCGTTCGACGCGGCCTCGGGCACCTATTACCTTTACGCGCCTACGCAGGGCGTGGGGCCGATGCGCGGGCAACTTTCCACGATGCTCGGCGTGCCTCCGGAGCGCGTGCGCGTGGTGGCCGAAGAAGTGGGCGGGGGCTTCGGCGTGCGCTTCAACGCCTACCCTGAATACGGCGCGCTGCTGCTCGCGGCGCAACAGCTCGGCCGGCCGGTGAAGTGGATCGGCACGCGCTCGGAAGTGTTCCTCGGCGACGAGCAGGCGCGCGACATCTTCCACACCGGTGAAGTGGCGCTGGATGCCGACGGGCGCATCCTCGGCATGCGCTTCACCTACCTCGCCAACATGGGCGCCTACGTCGCCTTTACCGGGTCCTTCGTCAACACCATGAACCTGGTGAACGTGATCAGTGGCGTCTACGACGTGCAGGCGGTGCACGTGCAGGGCAGGCTCGTGCTGACCAATACCGTGCCCACCGCGGCTTACCGCGGGGCGGGGCGGCCGGTCGCCTCCTACGCGCTCGAGCGCCTCATCGACCAGGCAGCGCACGAGATCGGCATGGACGCCGCCGAGTTCCGCCGGCGCAACCTGGTGCCGAAGAACAGGTTTCCCTACAAGATCGTGTCTGGCTTCGAATACGACTGCGGCGATTTCGAGGCTGTCCTCGCCCAGGCAACGAAACAGGCAGACTGGGGCGAGTTCGAGGCGCGGCGCGCCGCCAGTACCAAGCGCGGCAAATTGCGCGGGCGCGGCATCGCCACCTACATCGAAGCGTCCGCCTCGGGCGGCTTCGCCCCTTACGACCAGGCGCACATCACCTGGGAGAAGGACGGCAGCGTCACGTTGCGCACCGCCACGCACAATCACGGCCAGGGGCATGAGACCACGTTCGCGCAGATCGTGTCGGGCGTACTCGGCATCCCGATGCAGAAAATCCGGCTGCGCACCTCCGAGCCGGAGTTCAACATGGTCGCCAATCCCACCGGCGGCTCGCGCACGCTGCACGGCGTCGGCAGCGCCATGCTGCTTGCCGCGCAGGAGATCGTGAAGAACGGCCTGGACCTTGCGGCCGAGGCGCTGGAGGCCGCCAAGGCCGACCTGGAATTCGCCAAGGGCGACTACCGCATCAAGGGCACCGACCGGCGCATCGCCATTACCGAGCTCGCGCGGAAGCACCCGGGCAAGCTCGACCTGGACTACAAGGAAAGGCCCAAGGTCAGCTCCACTTTCCCCAACGGCTGCCACATCGCCGAAGTGGAAATCGAACCGGAAACGGGCGAAACCGAAATCGTCGCCTATCTCGCCTGCGACGACGCCGGCAACATCATCAACCACCAGATTGTCGAAGGCCAGATGCAGGGCGGCATCACGCAAGGCGCCGGGCATATCTTCCACGAGCAGGCGATCTACGATGCGAACGGGCAGCTGCTCACGGGAAGTTTCATGGACTACGCGATGCCGCGCCCCGGTCTGGTGGGCGGCCTGCGCGTCACCGAGCATCCGGTGCCAACCGCGACCAACCCGCTCGGCGCCAAGGGCGTGGGCGAAGCCGGGGTCACCGGCTCGATGCCCTGCCTGATGAATGCGGTCATGGATGCGCTGCGCCAGGCCGGGGTCAAGCGCTTCG
>JAQBXT010000085.1 GCA_027624175.1 Pseudomonadota bacterium
CTCGAGAAAGGCGGCTTCATCCCGGTGGTGGCGCCGATCGGTACCGGCGCGGATGGCACCACCTACAACATCAACGCCGACCTGGTGGCCGGCAAGCTCGCCGAGGTGCTGCGCGCCGAGAAGCTGATCGTGCTCACCAATACGCCGGGCGTGCTGGACAAGGACGGCAAGCTCCTCACCGGCCTGACACCGAAGAGAATCGACGACCTCGTCGCCAAGGGCGTGATCTCGGGGGGCATGCTGCCCAAGATCGGCTCGGCGCTCGACGCCGCGAGGAACGGCGTGAAGAGCGTGCACATCATCGACGGCCGTGTGCCGCATGCGCTGCTGCTCGAGGTGATGACCGACCAGGGCGTCGGCACGCTGATCAAGAGCAAGTAACGACATGCGCCTCGTTGCCCTGCCGCCGTCGCGGCGGGTGTGGTTCTTCGACCTCGACAACACCCTGCACGACGCGCGCGCGCGCATCTTTCCGTCGATGCACGACCAGATCAACGCCTACCTGATGCACCGCTTCGACATCGACCTGGCGGGCGCGAACTCGATGCGGCACGGCTTCTGGGAAAAGTACGGCACCACCATGGACGGCCTGGTGCGCCACCACGGCGCGAGCCCGGCGGAGTTCCTGCGCGCCACCCATCAGTTTCCCGAGCTCGCCGACATGGTGGTGCACGAGAACGCCGTGCGCCATGCCCTGGCGCGCCTGCCGGGGCGCAAGATCCTCTATTCCAACGCGCCGCGGCGCTACGTGGACGAGGTGGTGCGCACCCTCGGCGTGGCGCGCTACTTCGACGCGGTGTACTCGATCGAGAGCACGCGCTACCTGGGCAAACCCTCGGTCGCGGGCTTCCGCATGCTGCTGCGCAAGCACCACCTCGATCCCCGCCGCTGCGCCCTGGTGGACGACATGCTGGAGAATTTGCGCACTGCAAAGCGGCTGGGATTGGCGACAGTCTGGGTGAGCCGGGAGAAGAAAAGTGTGCCCTACGTCGATCTGCGCATATCTTCGGTCACGCAGTTGCCGGGACTCGTTTTCCGTTATGCATACTAGTAGAATCCTTGCATGCCCCGGGCCAAAGGCGAGAGGAAGCTGGAGATCCTGAAGGCGCTCGCCGAAATGCTCGAGGCGCCGCGCTGGGCGAAGATCACCACCGCGGCGCTGGCAGCGAAGCTCGACGTGTCGGAGGCCGCGCTGTATCGCCACTTCGCATCCAAGGCGCAGATGTATGAAGGCCTGATCGAGTTCATCGAGAGTTCGGTGTTCACGCTGACCAACAGAATCACCACCGACGAGGCCGCAGGCGGCGCCCAGGCCGACAAGCTGGTCGAAATGCTGCTGGCGTTCGCCGAAAAAAATCCGGGCATGGTGCGCGTGATGACCGGCGATGCCCTGGTGGGCGAGCACGAGCGGCTGCAGGCCAGGATGAACCAGTTCTACGACCGCTTCGAAGCGACGCTCAAGCAGTCGTTGCGCGCGGCCGCCGACGGCGATGCCGGGAACCGTGCGGCGGTCCTGCTGCGCTATGCGATCGGCTCGCTGCACCAGTTCGCCAAGAGCGGTTTCGCGAAGAAGCCGACCGAAAGTTTCGCCGCGCAGCGCGGCTACCTGTCCGCATAATCCGCCGATGGACAAGGTCGCGGTCGTCACCGGGGCCGCGCGCGGCATCGGCTTCGCCATCGCACGCAAATTCCTCGGCGAGGGCTATCGCGTCGGGCTGCTGGACATCGATGCCGAGACGCTGGCGCAGGCGGCAGGTCGTCTGGGACAGCAGGACCGGGTGCTGGCGCTGGCATGCGACGTCGCCGACCCCGCGCAGGTTAAGACATCGGTCGACAAAGTCACCACGCGTTTCGGGCGCATCGACGTCCTGGTCAACAACGCCGGCATCGCGCTGTTCAAACCGATCCTGGACACCAGCTACGCGGAGTGGGCGCGCGTGCTCGACGTCAATCTGTCCGGCCCGTTCCTCTGCACGCAGGCCTGCGCGCCGGTAATGCTGAGGAACGGCGGCGGCGCGATCGTCAACATCTCTTCCATCTCGGGATTGCGCGCGAGCAGCCTGCGCGTGGCCTACGGCACCAGCAAGGCGGCGCTGGACCATCTCACCAAGCAGCAGGCGGCCGAGCTCGGGAATCGCGGTATCCGCGTGAACGCGGTCGCGCCCGGCCCGGTGGACACCGCGATGGCGAAGCAGGTGCACACGGCCGACATCCGCGCCGACTACCATGACGCCATTCCGCTCAACCGCTATGGCACGGAGGACGAGATCGCCGCGGCGGTCTTGTTCCTGTGCAGCGACGCGGCAAGCTACATCAACGGGCAAACACTGGCGGTCGATGGCGGGTTCGATGCGGCTGGCATAGGATTGCCGGGCTTGCGAGTCACAAAGTAGACGGGAGGAGCAACGATGTCGAGTGTTGGATACCACGAGCCGATTGCGGAGCTTTCGGACGAAACGCGGGACATGCATCGGGCCATCGTTTCCCTGATGGAGGAACTCGAGGCGGTCGACTGGTACAACCAGCGCGCCGATGCCTGCAAGGATCCCGAGCTGAAGGCGGTGCTGCGGCACAATCGCGATGAAGAAAAGGAGCACGCGGCGATGGTGCTGGAGTGGATACGCCGCAAGGACCCGACGTTCTCCAGGGAGTTGAAAGACTATCTGTTCACGGAGAAATCCATCGCGCACAAGTAGCGATGCCGAACGCGACAGCAACTGAGGGATGCGCTGAGGTTTCAGGCAAGTTCGCGCCCTTCGTCGACCGGAATCGCTGCGAGGGCAAGCAAGACTGCGTGCGCGTTTGTCCTTACGGTGTGTTCGAGGTCAGGAAACTGTCACCCGCAGATCGTGCCATGCTGTCGCTGATCGGCAAGCTCAAGTCCTGGGTGCACGGGGGAAAGCAGTCCTACGTTATCGATCCCGATAACTGCCATGCGTGCCGCCGCTGCATCGACGCCTGTCCGGAAAACGCGATCGAGCTCCGGCCTTTGGTCTAGCGCACCGCACACACCGCGCAGCCCGGATCCTTCGTCACGCGCACGCTGCGCGTCTCCGAAGTCTTCGCATCGATGAGCGTCAACCGCCCAAGCGGTGTCTCGCCGGCGCCGGCCAGCAGCTTGACCGCCTCCAGCGCCTGCAGGGCGCCGATCGCGCCGGTGAGCGGCGCGAGCACGCCCATCACCGAGCACTGCACTTCTTCCACTTCGCCTTCTTCCGGAAACAGGCAGGCGTAGCAGGGTGCGTCCTTCGATCTCAGGTCGAACACCATCAGCTGACCGTCAAAACGGATCGCGGCGCCCGAGATCAGGGGTCGCGAATACTTCACGCACGCGCGGTTGAGAAGATGCCGCGTGGCGAAATTGTCCGAACAATCGAGCACCACGTCCGCCGCAGCAACCAGCCGGTCGGCGTCAATTGCATCCACACGCTTGTCGAGAGGGAAAAGCTCGACTTCAGGATTGATCGCAGCGAGCGTCTTGCGCGCTTCCTCCACCTTTTTCGCGCCGACCGACGCGGTGCGGTAGAGGATCTGGCGCTGCAGGTTGGTGAGGTCGACGGCGTCGGCGTCGGCGATGGTCAGCCTGCCGACTCCGCTCGCCGCAAGATAGAGCGCCGCGGGGCAACCCAATCCACCCGCTCCGACGATAAGTGCGCTGGCAGCGCGCAGTCGCTCCTGCCCTTCGACCCCGAATTCGTCGAGGAGGATATGCCTCGAGTAGCGCAGGAGCTGCTGGTCGTTCAGCTGCCGGACTTGTTCTCGGCGACGGCCTTGGAAGGCTGGCCCAGGACCGGCGCGCCTTTGAGGAAATTCAGCGCCTGCGCGAGCTGGAAATCGTCCTTCGATCCCATCTCGAGCGGTTTGGGCAGCTCGCCCGGCGGCACTGTCGCAGGTTTGGCGCTCGGGGCGGACTTCTTGGCTTGGTCCTTGTCGCGGTCGTTGGACAGGTGGCGCTCGAGGTCTGCCTCGCGCACCCGCGCCTGCGGGCCCGCACCGGGCTCCTCGACGATGATGTCCGGCGTAATGCCCTTGGCCTGGATCGAGCGGCCGCTCGGCGTGTAGTAGCGCGCCGTGGTCAGCTTGATCGCCGTGGCGTTCCCCAGCGGCATGATGGTCTGCACCGAACCCTTGCCGAAGGTCTGCGTGCCGATCACGGTCGCGCGCTTGTGGTCCTGCAGCGCGCCGGCGACGATCTCGGAAGCCGAGGCCGAGCCGCCGTTCACCAGCACCACCATCGGCACGGTCTTCGCCGCCGCAGGCAGGGCCTTCAGGACGTCGTCGCGCATGCCGCGCAGGTAATCCTCCGGCGTGGCATGGAATTTCTTCTTCGCGTCCTCGGTGCGCCCATCGGTGGTCACTACCAGCGCGTTCTGCGGCAGGAAGGCGGAGGAAATCGCGACCGCGCCGTACAGCAGGCCGCCCGGGTCGTTCCTCAGGTCGAGCACCAGGCCCTTGAGCGGACCTTGCTTGTACAGGGTGCCGATGTGCTTGACCATGTTCTCGGTGGTGGCCTCCTGGAACTGCGACACGCGCACCCAGCCGTAGCCCGGTTCGATGATCTTCGATTTCACGCTCTGCACGCGGATCACCGCACGCGTCAGCGTCACCACGATCGGCGCCGGCTCGCCTTTTCTCGAGATGGTGAGGGTGATCTGCGTGTTCGGCTTGCCGCGCATGCGCTTCACTGCGTCGCTCAGCGTCATGCCCTTCACCGGCGTTTCGTCCAGGCGGATGATCAGGTCGCCGGGCTTGATGCCGGCGCGGTACGCGGGCGTATCCTCGATCGGCGACACCACCTTGATGAAGCCGTCTTCCATGCCGACCTCGATGCCCAGGCCGCCGAACTGTCCCTGCGTGCCGACCTGCAGTTCCTTGAACGCTTCCGCATCCAGGTAGGCCGAATGCGGGTCGAGGCCCGAGAGCATGCCGTTGATGGCCTCGGTGATGAGTTTCTTGTCCTCGACCGTCTCGACGTAGTTCTGCTTGATGGCGCCGAACACCTCGGTGAAGGCGCGCAGCTCCTCAAGCGGAAGCGGGCCGCGCGTGGCACGGTCGGCGATGGCCTGGAAATTGAGGCTGACCAGCACACCGGCGACGGCGCCGAGCGCGATCAGCCCGATGTTCCTGAACTTGCCCATGAGGATGTACTTCTCCTTACTTCAGCACGACCCAGCGCAGCGGGTCGAACGCCTTGCCGAGGTGCCTGAGTTCAAAGTATAAACCTGAATGCTCGTTGCCACCGCTCGCCCCGACGGTGGCCAGCGCTTCGCCCGCGGCGACCGGGTCGCCGGTCTGTTTGAGCAGCGATTCGTTATTGGCGTAGATGGACAGGTAGGCCTCGCCGTGGTCGACGATCAGCAGGTTGCCGAAGCCCCGCATCCAGTCGGCGTACACCACCTGCCCCGCGGCGATCGAGCGCACCACCTGGCCTTCGGGCGCGCGGATGAACACGCCGTTCTTTCCGGCCGGGCCTTCGTTCCTTGGTGCGCCGAAGCGCCCCACGAGTTCCCCCAGCACGGGCAGCCGCAGCCGGCCGCGCAGCCCGGAGAACGGACCGGCCAGCGAGCCCAGTAGCGGGACTTTTTCCACACGCACGGCGGCGTAACCGGCGCCCGGGCGCACCGCCAGCACCCGCCCGATCTCCTCCACCAGCCGCGCCAGGCGCCGCTCGTCGGCCAGCAGCGTGTGCATCTGGCGGCGCGTCTTGCGGATCTCCACGGACACGCGCTCGAGGATGCGCCGCCGCGCGCGCCGCTCGGCCAGTACGTTGTCGCGGTCGGCGCGCTGACGCACCTCGATGGACTCCAGGCGCCGGCGCCGCTCCTCGGTGGCGCGGCGCACTTGCGCCGCGTCGGCGAGCCCCGCGCGCAGGTCCTGCAGCAGCTCGGCCGTGGCGCGCGACAGCTCGGCGAGGTAATACAGCCTGCGCGCCACGTCCGACGGGTTTGCGCCCGACAGCGCGACCTTGAGTGCGTCGGCCGCCTGCGGACCGCCTGCGGCATAGCGCGCCGCAAGTACGCGGCCGAGCGCGGCCTGCTGGCGCGCGAGGCCCGCTTGCAGACGGTTTTGCCGCTCGGCAAGCCGCGCCAGCTCGGCCTGCGCTGCGCGGCTTTCGGTTTCCAGCCCGCGCAGTGCGCGGTTGGCATCGGAGATCGCACGCTCGGAATCGCGCAGCGAGTCGCGCGCCTCGCGGCGGTCGGCCTCCTTCTCGCCAAGTCCCGATTTGAGCGCCTCGATGCGCGCGCGCAGCGCTTTCAGGCCCTCCTCGCGGTCCGCTGCCGGCGCCGCGGGTGCGGCGAGCAGCAGACCAAGAAGCGGGCCGAGAAGCAGCGCCCGGATCAGGGCTTGGCCTTCCCTTGCGCGGAGACGGCGGCGAGGCGGCGCGCGACTTCCTCCGCGTCGCCCAGGTAGTAGTGCTTGAGCGGGCGCAGTGCGGCATCGAGTTCGTACACCAGCGGCACGCCGGTGGGGACGTTGAGTCCGACGATGTCCGCATCCGACATGCCGTCCAGGTGCTTGATGAGCGCGCGCAGCGAGTTGCCGTGCGCCGCAACCAGCACGCGCCGCCCGGCGCGCACGGCGGGCGCGATCGCCGAATTCCAGTAGGGCAGCACGCGCGCCACCGTGTCCTTCAGGCACTCGGTGAGTGGGACCTCGCCGCGCGCAAGGCCGGCGTAGCGCGGGTCGGC
>JAQBXT010000086.1 GCA_027624175.1 Pseudomonadota bacterium
GTCGCAGCCGTTGATCGGGCCGGAGCCGAACAGCGACGCGACCTTGGACTTGCCGTACCAGTACACCGGTACGGTATGGCCGGCGTCGAGCACGCCCTTGGACACCGCGTCCATCACCTCGAAGGCCTTCACCACCGCGCCGCCGACCAGGTAGTCGACGCGCAGCCGTCCGCCCGACATTTCATTGACGCGCTTGACGAACTCCTGCGCCATCTCGTTGAAGATGTCGGTGGCGCTCCACGAGCCCTGCATCTTGATCACGATCGGCGACTGCGACTTCGCGATCATCGGGAAGCCGAGCGTCGCTGCGCCCGCCGTCGCTGCCGCCGCGCCCGTCAGGAATTTGCGGCGTGTTGCCTCAGGTTTGACTAGTTCCTTGTTCATACGTTGGTCTCCTCTTTCGGTGTGTTCATGCGCGGGACTCAGGCCCCGTTCGGGAATTACTGGCCCATTCTACCCCCCGTTCTTCAGCCACCGCAAGACGACTTCACGATGTGAAATGCGCTCGCGCAACGCGCGCTTACAGGTAGAAAACAACAAGATACGCGCCGAGCAGCAGTGCCGCCCACATCGCCATGCCGCCGGTGGTCCAGGTACGCGCGAGTATCGCCTGCGGCCCGTGCAAGGCGTGGGCCGCGGCCTCAATGCGTCGCACTCCGCCGTCCCTCGCCGCGCCGAGCGTTTCGCCCATTGCGCGCAGGGCCAGGGCACCCGCGCCAACGAGCGCCGGCGCAATCCGGCGATAGAACCAGTCGACGTCCAGCGTAATAGTGAGTGTGCGCTGCAGCATCGGCAGCATGACGAAGAATGCAAGTCCGGAGAAGAGCAGCAGCTCCAGTTGCACGACGACGTGCGAGCCAGTGTAGGGGACATAGTCGGTACTGAAGGGGAGCAGCGCATACAGCGGCTGGTAGAAGATCCCCAGGCCGATGCACAACGCAGCGAACAGCAGCATCGCCAGGCGCATGTTGAGCGGCGGCTCGTCCGGGCGCAGGCCCGAGTCCTTCTGGAAGAACACGAACCACGGGAACTTGATCCCGGCGTGCAGGAACACGCCCGCGGTGGCCGCGGCGAGGGCGAGCCATACCCACAGCAGGTGCTCGTCCCCCGCTGCCTGGGAGATCATCGACTTCGATACGAAGCCGGAGGTGAGCGGAAAAGAGGAGATGGCGAGCGCGCCGATGGTGCCGCACACGGCGGTGAGCGGCATGGTGCGGAACAGCCCGCCCAGGTCGGTGCACTTGCGCCTTTGCGTCGCGTAGAGCACCGAACCGGCCGACATCAGGAGCAGCGCCTTGTAGATGATGTGGGTGAACGCGTGCGCCGCGGCGCCGTTCAGCGCCATCTCGGTGCCGATGCCGATGCCCACCACCATGAAGCCGACCTGGTTGACGATGCTGTAGGCGAGGATGCGCCGCATGTCGTTCTCGAGCAGCGCATAGACGATGCCGTAGAACACCATGATCAAGCCCACCCAGATCAGCAGCTCGGTGCCCGGAAAGCCGCGCAGCAGCACGTAGACCGCGGTCTTGGTGGTGAAGGCCGAGAGGAACACCATGCCGCTCCAGGATGCCTCCGGATACGCGTCCGGAAGCCAGGCCGAAAGCGGCGGCGCGCCTGCGTTGACCAGGAACCCGGCGAGAATCAGCCAGTGCGCGGGCGATTCGAGCGCCATGCGATCGAAGCCGGTCGAGCCGGTCGCGGCAACGTGCCCGGCGATGCCGGCAAAGAGCAGCACGCCGCCCAGCAGATGGATCGCCATATAGCGCAAGCTCGCGCGATAGGCGGTGACGCTGCCCGCGGTCCAGATCACCAGCGTCGAGCCGACCGCCATCAGCTCCCAACACACGAACAGCGTCACCAGGTCGCCGGCAAGCACCGCGCCGATCGCCGAGCCGGCGTAGACGAAGGCTGCGGGAAGTTCCAGCCGGCTCTTCTGGTTAAGCGCGAACAACGCGCCGGCAAACGCCATGATCGCGAACACCACGCCAAACATGCGCGACAGCGGGTCATAGGCGAGCGGCTTGACCTCGAAGCCGAGCCAGCTGCCGCTCCAGGCGACGCCCGTCGGCGCGACGAGGATCAGGTATAGCGCCGCGAGCGGCGCAAGCAGCGCCACGGCGGCGCGCGCGCGGCCGCCGAGCAGCGCGAGCGCGAAGCCCGCGACGACGACCAGCAGCCCGGGGTGCAAGAAGGCGCTAGCCATCGCGCTCGCCCTTCTCGTAGTAGGTGTCGGGGCGCTTGAGGAACATCGCCAGGCCCTTGGCGAACAGGATCAGCCCGGCGCAGGCGAGAAAGCCGTACCAGGCGCCGAAGCCGGGCACCGACTCGACGCGGAAATGCGGGTGCTGCGAGACGAAGAACTCGGCCAGCACCGTGAGCGCGAGCACCACGATGAATCCGCGCCACAGCAGGCGGATGCTCGAGTCGCGCGCCAGCCAATGGTCCTGCATTCAGCCTCCTGCGACGGCGCGCGCCAGCGCCAGCGCGACGTCGGGTTGAAAGAACAGCACCAGTGTCAGCGCTGCGGTCGCGGTCAGCGCCAGCACCATCGGCAGCGGCGCCTCGCCGTGCGCCGCGGCGCCGGCGGGCGGCGGGCGCAGAAACGCACGGTAGACGATCGGCGCGAAATACGCTGCGTTGAGCAGCGTGCTCGCCGCCACCACGCCGAGCGCGGTCCAATGCCCGAGTTCGACCGCCGCGGCAAGCAGGTACCACTTGCTGATGAAGCCCGCGGCAGGCGGCAGGCCGATCATGGAAAGCGCACCCACCGCGAAGGCACCCATGGTCCACGGCATGCGCCGGCCGATGCCGTCGAGCTGGCTCACCTCGGTCTTGTGCGCGGCAGTGTAGATCGCGCCGGCGGCGAAGAACAGCGTGATCTTGCCGACCGCGTGCGTCGCAATATGCAGCGTCGCGCCGATGACCGAAAGCGGGGTCAGCAACGCCGCCGCCAGCACCACGTAGGACAGCTGGCTCACCGTGGAATAGGCCAGGCGCCGCTTCAGGTTGTCCGAGCGCAGCGCGACGATGGACGCGGCGACGATGGTGAATCCGGCCACCGCCGGCAGCCAGTCAGCGGCGCGGATGCCGGCGAGCGTGTCCACGCCGAACACGTACACGATCACTTTTACTACCGTGAACACGCCCGCCTTGACCACCGCCACCGCGTGCAGCAGCGCCGACACCGGCGTCGGCGCCACCATCGCGGCCGGCAGCCAGCGGTGAAAGGGCATCAGCGCCGCCTTGCCGATGCCGAACATGTACAGCGCGAGCAGCCCGCCGATCACCGGGCCCGAGGCCTTGTCGCGCAGGATGCCGCCGGGCGTGAATTCCAGCGTCCCGGCGAGCGCCCAGGTGGCGATGATCGCCGGCAGCAGCAGGACGATCGAGGTGCCGAGCAGGAAGCCCAGGTACAGGCGCCCGCCCTTCCTCGCTTCTTCGTCGCCGTGGTGCGTGACCAGCGGCCAGGTGACCAGCGTCAGTATCTCGTAGAACAGGAACAGCGTCAGCAGGTTCGCGGAGAACGCGATGCCCATGGTGGCGGCGAGCGCCAGCGCGAAGCACACGTAGAAACGCGTCTGCTGCGGCTCGTCGTTGCCGCGCATGTAGCCGATCGAATACACCGAATTCACGATCCACAGGCCGGAGGCGACCAGCGCGAACAGCATGCCGAGCGCCTCGACGCGAAAACCCAGCGCGATGCCGGGCAGCATCTCGAGCACGAACAGCTGCGGCACGCCGCCGGCCAGCACTTTGGGCAGCAGGCCCAGCACGCTGGCAAACAGCAGCGCCGCGGTGCTCAGGGTCACCGTTTCGCGCAGGTTCGGCCAGCGCCCCGCGAGCGCGATGCCGGCCGCTCCCACGGCGGGCACCAGCAGGCACGCGATGATCAGCTGCGCGGCGCTCACGGCGCACCCCCGAGCATCAGCGCCGCGGCGCGGCGCGCGCTCTCCACGGTGAACGAGGTGTCAAAGCCGAACCAGAAGCAGGCGCCGACCAGCAGCCAGGACGGCGCCAGCATGCTGAACGGCGCCTCGCCCGCCGGCGGCGTGCGCGCATCGGGCGCCTGCAGGTAGGCGGCTTCCACGAAGCGCCATACGTAGGCCACGGCGATCAGCGAGGTGAGCACCACCAGGGCCGCGAGCCACCAGTATCCGGCCTCGATCGCGCCCAGTACCAGGGTCCACTTACTGATGAAGCCCGCGGTGCCGGGTACGCCGATCAGCGACAGCCCGGCGAGCGTGATGCCGAGCGAGGTGAGCGGCATCGCGCGCCCGAGGCCGCGCAGGCGCTCGAAGCCGGCGCCGCCGGCGCGCAGTGCGATGCCGCCGATCAACAGGAACAGGGCGCCCTTGGTAATGCCGTGGTTGAACAGGTGCACCACCGCGGCGGTGAGCCCGTCGCGCGTCGCCAGGCCGATACCCAGCGTGATGTAGCCGATCTGCGCCACGCTGGAATAGGCGAACATGCGCTTCAGGTCCGCCTGCCACAGCGCGACCAGCGACGCCGAGACGATGGCGGCGATGGAAAGGCCGATGAGGATCTCCGGCACCGGCAGGGTCTCGAGCACCAGCCCGGCGCCGAACACGGTGAAATAAAAACGCAGCAGCACGTACACCGAAACCTTGGTGGCGGTGGCGGCGAGGAACGCGGTGACCGCGGAGGGCGCGTACGCATAGGCGTTCGGCAGCCACAGGTGCAGCGGGAATAATGCGAGCTTCAGCGACAGGCCGACGGTGATGAAGGCGAGCGCCGCCAGCACCGGCCGCGTGCCGCCGTCGTGCGCCAGCCGCTCGGCCATGTCGGCGATGTTGAGCGTGCCCGTGACCAGGTACAGCAGGCCCACGCCCACCACGTAGAACGTGGCGCCGATGGTGCCGAGGATCAGGTACTGGAACGAGGCGAGCAGCGCGCGGCGGTCGCGCCCCAGAGCGATCAGCACGTACATGGCGAGCGAGGCGATCTCCATGAACACGAACACGTTGAACGCGTCGCCGGTGGCGGTCATGCCGAGCAGGCCTGCCAGGCACAGGCAGAACACTGCGTGGTACAGGTAGTGCTGCTCGCGCGGCAGCTCCGCGGCGATGCTGCGCCAGGCGTAGGGCGCCACCACCGCGCCGATCGCCGATACCAGCACCAGCAGGAATGCCGACAGTGCATCGATGCGGTATTCGATGCCCCAGGGCGGCGGCCAGCTGCCGAGGTGGTAGGAAATGACGCCGGCGCGCGCCACCTCCGCGGCGAGCGCCAGGCTGGCGCCGAAGGCGAACAGGCTGGCGGCGAAAGCGAGCGCCCAGCCCAGCGCCGCGCTGCGCAGCAGGACGATGAGCGGCGCCGCGGCGAGCGGCACCACCACCACCAGGGCGGGCAGGTGCTCGGCGATCACGCGCGGTCCCTGCCGCCCGCGTCCGCTGCGACGATCTCGTCTTCTTCGATGCTGCCGTAGGCGGTGCTGATGCGTACCACGATCGCCAGGCCGAGCGCGAGGGTGGCGATGCCGACCACGATCGCGGTGAGGATCAGCACGTGCGGCAGCGGGTTGGAGTACACCCGGTAGGCCTCGGACACGATCGGCGCGGTGCCGCCGATCAGCTTGCCGGGCGCGATGTACAGCAGGTACACCGAGGTCTGGAAAATGGACAGCCCGATCAGTTTTTTCACCAGGTTGCCGCGCGCGATCATGATGTACAGCCCGGCCGCCAGCAGCAGCACGGTGATCCAGTAGCTGTAGTGGCTGGCGAAGGTCGTCATGGCCGGCGGTGCCCGGCGAACATGTAGAAAATCTTCAGCATCACGCCGCTCACCGTGACCAGCACGCCGATCTCCACCCAGAAAATGCCGCGGTGCTGACCGGCGACCGGGTCGCGGTCGAGCACGAAGTAGTCGAGGAAATTGCCGCCGAGCGCGAGCCCGGCCACGCCGACGCCCAGGTAGATGAGCGGGCCGAGCGCGACCATGGTCTCGACCACCACGTCGGGCACCAGGCGCCGCGCCGCCGGCAGGCCGAAGATCAGTGCGTAGAAGATGATCGAGGCGGCGGCAATGACGCCCGCCTGGAAGCCGCCGCCGGGGCCGAAATCCCCGTGGAACTGCACGTACAGGGCGAACATCAGCATGTAGGGGATGAGCAGCTTGCCCACCACGCGCAGCACCGGCTCGCGCTTCACTCGTCCTCCCCTTTGCCGCGGCGCCTGCCGCGCGCGAGGCGCAGCAGCGCGATGACGCCGATGCCGGCGGTGAACACCACCACGGTTTCGCCCAGCGTGTCGTAGCCGCGGTAGCTGGCGAGAACCGCGGTGACCACGTTCGGCACCCCGGTCTCCACCGGGCCCTGCTGCAGGTAGCGCGTCACGACGTGGGTGTGGATCGGCGCCAGCGGGTCGGAGAATGCCGGCAGGCCGAGCGTGCCGTAGACCAGCACCGCCACGATCACCAGCGTCACTGCGAGCGGCAGCCACGGTCGCGTAAGCGGCTTCGCCTCCTCGCCACCGCACAGGTGCAGCGCGCCGAGCAGCAGCACGGTGGAGATGCCCGCGCCCACCGAGGCTTCGGTCATGGCGACGTCTACCGCGTCG